>NZ_JBIAXS010000045.1:0-58483 GCF_042896885.1 Streptomyces sp. NPDC001231 | reverse complement strand
GAGCTACAGACACTACTCGCGGTCTGGACCGGCACCTGTCCGACCTGCCACCGCGACATACCAGCACCAATACGGACCTGACCAAGCCCTACTAGGCGCTGGCCAGGGTCAGCTTCACCGCGAAGCCGAGGAAGAGGGCGCCGGCGGCCGAGGTGGCCCCCGCCGACAGCCTCTTGCGGCGGCGGAAGGCCTCCGAGAGCCGCGTACCGCTGAATATCAGCACGGTGAGGTAGAGGAAGCTCGCCAGCTGGGCGAAGACACCCAGGACGACGAAGGAGAGGGCGGGGTAGGCGTACCCGGGGTCGACGAACTGCACGAAGAAGGCGACGAAGAACAGGATCGCCTTCGGGTTGAACAGACTGATCACGAGGGCCCGGCGACCAGGCCGCTCCTCGGTCGCGCCGGCGACGGTCGACGCCTCCTCCACGGTCCTCACCCGCCGTGTCCGCCACATGCCCCAGGCGGCCCGCAGCATCCCGATCGCGAGCCACGTCAGATAGCCGGCCCCGGCGTACTTCACGATCCCGAACAACACGGCGTTCGTCTTGAGCAACGAGGCGACCCCGGCCGCGGAAAGCGTCATCAGCACGGTGTCCCCGCAGAAGACACCGGCGGCCGCGGTGTATCCGGCCCGCACCCCCCGCCGGGCGGCGACGGACAGCACATACAGGGAGTTGGGCCCGGGCAGGAGCACGATCAGGACAAGTCCCGCCAAATACGTAGGGAGATGGATCACGCCGAACATGGGAAGGAGTGTCGCACGCGGATACCCGGGCGCGACACTCCTGTTCCAGGCCTCACCGAACGGAGGGCAGGGGCCGGTCAGCGGTCAGAACGCGTCGCTCGGCACGTAGTTGCCCCACACCTCCCGCAGCGCGTTGCACACCTCGCCCACCGTCGCCCGGGCCTTCAGGGCCTCCTTCATCGGGTACAGGACGTTGTCCTCGCCCTTCGCGGCCTTCTTCAGGGCGGACAGGGCCGTGTCCACGGCCGTCTGGTCGCGCTCGGCCCGCAGTTTGGCCAGGCGTTCGGCCTGCTGGGCCTCGATGGCGGGGTCGACGCGGAGCGGCTCGTACGGCTCCTCCTCGTCGAGTTCGAAGCGGTTGACGCCGACGACGACCCGCTCGCCCGAGTCGGTCTCCTGGGCGATGCGGTAGGCGCTGCGCTCGATCTCCTGCTTCTGGAAGCCGTGCTCGATCGCCGAGACCGCGCCGCCGAGGTCCTCGACCTTCCGCATCAGCGCGACGGTGGCCGCCTCGACGTCGTCCGTCATCCTCTCGATGACGTAGGAGCCGGCGAACGGGTCCACCGTCGCGGTCACGTCCGTCTCGTACGCCAGGACCTGCTGGGTGCGCAGGGCCAGGCGCGCGCTCTTGTCGGTGGGCAGCGCGATCGCCTCGTCGAAGGAGTTCGTGTGCAGCGACTGGGTGCCGCCCAGAACCGCCGCCAGACCCTGGACGGCGACCCGGACCAGGTTCACCTCGGGCTGCTGCGCCGTCAGCTGGACACCCGCCGTCTGCGTGTGGAAGCGCAGCATCAGCGACTTGGGGTTCTTCGCGCCGAACTCCTCCTTCATCACACGCGCCCAGATCCGGCGGGCCGCGCGGAACTTGGCGACCTCCTCCAGGATCGTCGTACGGGCGACGAAGAAGAACGACAGGCGCGGGGCGAAGTCGTCGACGTCCATGCCGGCCGCGACCGCCGTGCGGACGTACTCGATGCCGTCGGCGAGGGTGAACGCGATCTCCTGCGCGGGGGACGCGCCCGCCTCGGCCATGTGGTAGCCCGAGATCGAGATGGTGTTCCACTTGGGGATCTCGGCCTTGCAGTACTTGAAGATGTCCGCGATCAGCCGCAGGGACGGCTTGGGCGGGAAGATGTACGTCCCGCGCGCGATGTACTCCTTCAGCACGTCGTTCTGGATCGTGCCCGTCAGCTTGTCGGCGCCGACCCCCTGCTCCTCCGCGACCAGTTGGTACAGCAGGAGCAGGAGCGCCGCGGGGGCGTTGATCGTCATCGACGTCGACACCTTGTCCAGCGGGATCCCGCCGAACAGCACCCGCATGTCGTCGATCGAGTCGATGGCCACGCCCACCTTGCCGACCTCGCCGTGCGCGATCGGCGCGTCGGAGTCGTGGCCCATCTGGGTGGGCAGGTCGAAGGCGACGGACAGGCCCATCGTGCCGTTGGCGATCAGCTGCTTGTAGCGGGCGTTGGACTCCACCGCCGTGCCGAAGCCGGCGTACTGGCGCATGGTCCAGGAGCGGCCCGTGTACATGGTGGGGTACACACCGCGGGTGAAGGGGTAGGCCCCCGGCTCGCCCAGCTTCTCGGCCGGGTCCCAGCCCTTCAGGGCGTCCGGCCCGTATACCGGCTCGACGGGCAGCCCCGACTCCGACTCGCGCGCCATGGTGTGTGCCTCCGCGTTTCCTTGTTACTCGCCAGTTACTCGCCAGTACGAGCCGACTCCCGCCACGGACTGTAGCGGCGGCCGTGCGCCGGGTGGAGTGCCCCACGCTGGGAGCTATCTCACAGCCCGAGTGGTCACTCTGTCTCCCCACCTTGCCCCCTGGTTCGCCACCCGTCACGTCTGGGGAGACATTCCGGTGTACGGCCGGCGACGGACACACCGGTGAGACAGCGAGGGGCGCCATGCGTACCGGAGTCATGAGGAGAGCGGCGTCCGCCTTCGCCGCGGCCACGGCACTGGCCGCCGTGTGCGGCTGCACGGTGCAGTCCCCGGGCCCGGACGGCCGGCCGCGCTCGCCGGTGCACATCGAGATCCCGGACACCGGGCCGCCCGGCGCCCGCAGCAGCGCCCCCGGCGACGCGGGGCCGGCCCGGACCCCGGTCCGCACCACCGCCCGGGTCCTGTGGTCCCGCGGCGACAGCGGCCGTGACGTCCGGGAGCTCCAGGCCCGGCTGCGCCAGATCGGCTGGCTGTTCGACGGGCCCACCGGGTCCTACGACGACCTGACCGAACAGGCCGTCAAGGGTTTTCAGGGAAAGCGCGGGCTGCCGCGGACGGGGCGGACCGACACGGTCACCTGGCAGCGCCTGCTGCGGATGACGCACGAGCCGGGCCGGTGGGAGCTGTATCTGATGGGCGGGCAGCCGGCCGGCCCGCCGGACGGGCGCTGCCTGACCGGCCGGGTGCTGTGCATCGACAAGACCAGCCGGACGCTGCGCTGGATGGTGGACGGGCGGACGCTCTCGACGATGGCGGTGCGGTTCGGCACGGAGTACACACCCACCCGCGAGGGTGTCTTCCAGGTCTACTGGAAGTCGCGACACCATGTGTCGACGCTCTACGACTCCCCCATGCCCTACGCGCTGTTCTTCAGCGGCGGCCAGGCCGTGCACTACTCCTACGACTTCGCGGCGCGCGGCTACGCGGGCGGCTCGCACGGGTGCGTCAACGTACGGGACGAGGCGGCGGTCTCACGGCTGTTCGCGCGGGTGCGGGTCGGCGACCGGGTCGTCGTGCACTGGTGACGCGCGAGGCGAGAGGAAGAGGGAGGAGGACGGGGGCGCGGGCGGGACCGGGGGAACGTGTCCCGCCCGCGCCGAAATGCACGAGCCGTGGGTACGGGGGGAACCCCGGCTCTGTGCGATGGCCGATGACCAGTCGGCTCACTCACTACTGCGCCACCGCCGCGGAAAACGTCACACCCCGCCGGGACAATTTTTCCCGGGGAACGAACTCGCAGGTCAGAGCAGCGACAGTCGCGGGATCACAAGTCGCTGCAGCGGAATCACAGGGCGCTGTAGGTGGGCCCCGGCGACGACGCCGAGGGCGGGGCCGGCTCTTTCGGGACCGCCGAGGCGGAGTCCGGGAGCTGCGGAGCGAGGACCGTGGGTGCGAGGCCCTTGCGGAGGCCGCGGTCGTCGCCGCCGCTGCCGTCTCTGCCGCCGCCTTGGTCGTCGCCTTGGTCGTCGCCCTGTTCGCCCTCGGCGCCCTTGTCGCCCTGGCCCTTCCCGCCGCCCTTGCTCTTCCCGCCGCTCTTGCCGTTCTGGTCGCCTTCGTTCTGGCCCTGGTCGTCGCCGCCCGTGTCACCGGAGCGGCCGTCGACCGCCTTCAGGACACCCTGGCAGTACGACCACACGCGCGCGGAGCCGCCGGCCACTCCCTCCAGGTCGCGCCGGTGGCCGGACTCCAGGGTCTTGCCGTCGCGCAGGTCGCGGCAGGACGAGACGAGCCGGTTCCAGCGGTCGACGGAATTGCCCTGTTCGTCACCGGAGCCGGTGGCGGCGCCACGACCGGGGGCGGCGCTGCCCTCGCGCGGGGTACTCCCGGCGTCGTCGGTGGCGCCGGTCGTGGCGCCGCCGGACGTCGGAGTGCCCGGACCGCTGCCCGTGGAGCCGCCGGGCGAGGGCGACGCCAGCGGGTGTTCCGGTGCCGCGGGGACGGAGACGGAGGTGCCGGGGGCGGGCTCGTCGCCGCGGAACGGCGTCGGCAGCACGCCGGTGGTGGCCGCCGCCGCGACCCCGCCGACCGCGCCCACGGCGAGCGCGGCCGACACCGCGAGACGTACCGGCCGGCCCCGGCGCCGCGCCCCGGCACGCCGGGCACGCCCTCCCGTACCGCCACGCGCGTGCGTGCCGATCCGGACGAGCCCGACCTCGCCGGAGCGCGCGGAACGCGGACGGGAGTGCGCTCCGAGGGCCGCGCCACGCGCGTCGGTCCCCTCCTCGGCGCGCTCGTCGGCGCGTTGAGCGCGCGCCGTGCGGAAGGCGGCCAGCGCGGCGGCCTCACCGGGCAGCGCGGCGTCGGCGGAGTCGTCCGGGTACGCGGAGGCGGGAGAAGCGGCCGGGTCCGGGAAGGCCCGGGCGGCCGGAGGCGGCGGATACGACTCGGCGGACAGGGCGCCGAGCGCCTTGGCGAGCCGTTCGGCCTGGTGACGGACGGTGATGTCGACGGTGTCCAGTGGCTCCCCGCGCAGCAAACGCTCCGCGGTGTCGCGGTCCAGCCACCTGTGCTGCTCCTCGGCCATCACATGTCCTTCTGCGTCCGGGCACGCATATGCGTCACACCGGCGGACGTCACCGCGCGACCCCGCGGTTCTCGCGGAGGCGGCAGCGCGTCGAGCGCGTGGGGGGATTCCGGATCGTCACCGAGGAGTTCCGCGAGCCGTTTCAGACCGCGGTGCGCGGCGGTGCGCACGGCGCCGGGGCGCTTGCCGAGCGTCTCCGCAGCGGTCTTCGCGTCGAGGCCCACGACCACGCGCAGGACCACGGCCTCGGCCTGGTCCTGCGGGAGTTGGGCGATGAGCGAGAGGGTGCTGCCGGTGGCCAGGGCCTCCATGGCCTCGTCCGCGGTGTCGGACTCCGCGGCCCGGCCGGCCAGTTCTGTCTCGTCGCCGCCGATCGCGGGGCGGCGGCCGCGCATGCGTATGTGGTCCAGAGCACGGTTGCGGGCGATCCTGGCGGCCCAGCCGCGGAACCGGTCGGCGTCCCCGCTGAACCGTTCCAGATCACGGGCGATCTGGAGCCACGCCTCGGACGCCACATCCTCGGCGTCCGGCTCGCCGACCAGCGTGCGTATGTACCCGAGCAGCCGCGGGTGCACGGCACGGTACACAGTCCGGAACGCGGTCTCGTCCCCGTCCTGCGCCGCGAGCACCGCGGCGGTCAGCTCCGCGTCGTCCCCCAGCACCCGTGGTGCCCTTCCTTGCGACTGAACCGGCACCGCTGTCGCGGACCGGGCTCTGGCCGTCGTGGTTCCTCAGTTGATGGTTGCGGTGTTCGAGGCGGCAGATCGTTGCGGTGGCCATGCCCGCCGCGCCTCGGCGCGAAAGGCACGTTACGGCCTGAAACCGCCTTCCGTCCATGACCGTACAACGTGCAACCAACCGGAGCCGGGGTGAGGTGTGACAGAAACCGCACTCTCGGCGCTGTAAGGAGTACGGGCCGCGCGGCCCGTGCCGCGCGACGGCCGGGGCCTCTCCTGTGGGGGGTGGCGGCCCCGGCCGTTGCCTCGGTACTCATCGCTCCCCCGCCCCGTCCCGGGCCTCCTCCTCGAGCTGCCGCGCCAGCCGTTTCAACCCCCGGTAGGCCGCGGTGCGCACCGCGCCCGGCCGTTTGCCGAGGACGCGCGCGGCGGCGGGGCCGTCGAGGCCGACGACGACCCGCAGCAGTACCGCCTCCGCCTGGTCGCGGGGCAGCCGGCGGACGAGGTCGAGAGCGCGCTCGGTGGTCATGGACTCCAGGGCCTGGTCATGGGTGCTGTACGGGCCGGGCAGCTCCAGGACGTCCTGTTCCAGTGTGGCGGCCTGGGGCCGCACCCGCCGCCGGCGCAGATGGTCGAGCGCCCGGTGCCGGGCGATGGTCGCCGTCCAGCCGCGAAAGCCCGCCCCGTCGCCCCGGAACCGGCCGAGGTCCCGCGCGATCTCCAGCCAGGCCTCGGACGCCACGTCCTCGGCGTCGTCGCCGACGAGACCGCGCACGTACCCGAGCAGTCCGGGCTGCACCAACCGGTACGCGACGGCGAAGGACTCCTCGTCGCCTTCCTGGGCCCGCCCGACGGCCGCACCCAACTCCCCGTCGTACGCCTGCGCGCGGCGGGGTTCCCCTCCCTGGCCCAAGAACTGTCCTCGTCCGTAGCGAGTCCCCAGACGTGCGCACCACCGACCGGCCGTGTCCACGCCCCCACGGTCATCAGCGTCCGCTCCCACAGAAGTGTCACAGCTCGTCAGCGGCCCCACGGCCACGACTCAAGTCCGCTCGGTCCCCATCGCGT
Source organism: Streptomyces sp. NPDC001231 (assembly GCF_042896885.1). Classification (NCBI taxonomy): domain Bacteria; kingdom Bacillati; phylum Actinomycetota; class Actinomycetes; order Kitasatosporales; family Streptomycetaceae; genus Streptomyces; species Streptomyces sp. NPDC001231. The sequence goes on along the minus strand of NZ_JBIAXS010000045.1, from coordinate 51,744 downwards.
CCCGGCACAGCAGCCGCAGCGACCCCTGACCCGTGAAGCACCGCCCGGCCTCCTCGATGGGGTCCCACAGCCGTCCGTCCGCGGTGCGCACCCAGTGCTCGCCTCCGCTCGCCCACCACTCGGCCCGGCCGCCATGACGGACGATCACCTCGCCGGCGTACGCGCCGAAGCCGCGCAGCACGCTCCGCACGGCCGCGTGCGGAGTGCCCTCGCGGCGTATCTCCTCGATCGTCCGGTCGACGCGCCACAGGCTCTGCGCCGAGTAGTCCAGGCGCAGCCGGGCGCCCTCGCGCATCGCCGTCACGGTGTCCGCCGCCCACCGCACCGGTTTGGTGGCGGCCTGGGGCCTGCTCTGCTGATGAGTCGTCACATGCTGGACTGTCACATAGGGAAGAGCGCGATCCGCCCGCGGTTCGTCACCCGCGATCGCGATCTTGCCCACAACCGGCGCACGACCGACGCAGGACCACCGCACCGCACCCGCAGGACGCGCACAGATCTCCGCCGCGCACCCGGCCCGTCCGGGGCCCCCGGCTCACACCCGGCCGCGGGCCCGGCGGGACACCACCGCCCGCAGGACGCGGCGCCCCTCCGTGGAGACCTCCAGGGCCTGGCGGAGTCCGGCCCGCCCGTGTCCGGCGACCAGTTCCAGGACGGTGATCTGCCGGCGCAGCTCGCCGGCGACCAGCGGCGACATGCCCTCGACGGGGCCCGGAACGGGGTTCGCCCCGGCGCGGACGGAGTCGAGGGCCTCGGGGAGGGAGCCGTCGGGGGCGGCGTCCTCGGCCGGGTCGAGGAGCCGGTGGATCTGGAGCGAGGCGACCGAGCAGGCGTCGGCCCACTGCCGCACCTCGGCCGTGGACCGGGCGGCCGGCGCGGCGGCCAGCATCCGGCGGGCCAGCAGCGCGGCCTCGTCCCCGGCGTCCCCCTCGCCCAGCGCGCCGCGTGCCTGCTCCAGCCGCTCCGCCCAGTCGCCGTCCGAGGAGTGGGCGGAGTCCTCGGCGAGGCTCCCCCACAGCGGCCGCAGGACCTCGTCGTCGCCGCCGAGCAGCGGCACACACCGATCCAAACAAGCCAGCCCGCTGGCGGCCAGTCCGCGCTCGTCGGCCTGCGCGATCAGTTCCACCAGGCTCATCCACGCCTCCTCAAAGGGCGCCGACCTCTACGGAGCCCGCACTTGCCCTTACTGCGTGCGATCGGCCGGTAGTTTCACACGGGTCGCACGCAGAGTCGAGCAAGTTGGCATAAGAGAAGGTTTCGGCCAACGACCGAGATCGGCGGCCGGCACGGGGGAAGCGAGGTCAGGCCGCGGCCGGCGCCGGTCCCCGCAACGCCTTCTCGTGCTGCATACGGGTCAGCCGGAGCACCACGAGAACGGCGAACACGGCGGCGACGACGTCGAGGGTGTCGCTGAACATCATCTCCCCGGCGGCCTCGTGCAGGTCCTTGGCCGCGACGGCCTGGTTGTAGTGGGTGGACGCCAGCCGGCCGGCCAGCAGCCCGATGACCCACAGCGTCCACCAGGTATTCACCAACCAGTTCGACCTGGGCCCGTCCGCCGGGCTGCTGGCCTCCCAGATGTCCACGGCGATCCTGCGTGGGAACCACAGGTTGACGACCGGGGTGAACCACGCGCCGATCGCCCAGCCGCGCTTCATGCTGTGCCCGGAGGGATCGAACACCTCGGCGTTGACCCGCACCCGGTAGAACCAGCACAGGAAGACGACACAACTGGCGAGCAGCGTGACCACCTGGGTGACGCCCGCGACGGCGTAGAGCCGGTCGGCGTCGTCGGCCCGCCGCATCACGTCCGCGCCGACCGAGCCGTTCGCGAGGTCGCCCGAGACGTCGTACATCACGATGTCCGTCCAGACGGCGAACAGGTCGGCGGCGGCGGCGAGGAGAAGCATCGCGGCGGCGGCCCGGCCGAGTCCGACCGGCGAGCGCAGCCAGGCCCGCGGCTGCCCCGCGTACGGCGGGGCGGCCGGCGGCGGGGCGGCTGGCGCCGGAACGGCCGCGCAGCTGGTGCAGAGAGTGCCGCCGGGTGCCGCCGCCAGGTGGTGACAGCGTGCGCAGATCATGGTGGGTCCCCCCGAGGTGTCGTAGTGGAGCCGTCCCGGCTCCCCCGGAGCGCGGGCGCGGCACCCGGAACCTACGGCGCCCACCCTTCGTACGTCCACTCGATCCGGCGTCAACCCAGCTTGTCGGCAAGCCCCTTGAACTCCGCCCAGGACATCGCCGGTTCGCGCGGGTCCCACAGCTTCTGGACGGTGGCCCGCAGCGGCATCCGGATACCGGCCGCCACCTGGTCCTGGGTCTGGGAGTTCGCCAGGTCGCACCACACGGCGAACGAGCCGCCCAGTATCTGCGCGTCGTACTTGCCGGGCACCGCCTCGGTGCCGCGCAGCACGCGCGGGGTCCACTGCTCGTAGATCCGCCGGCCGGTCGGGTAGACGAAGGTCTGCGGCTCGCCGAGGACGTAGTAGAGGAACTCGTCGTTGTAGTTGAGCACCTTGCGGCCGGCGCCGAGGTACTCGAGCGGCTGCCGGGCGCCGTACTCCTTGCCCGTCCAGTAGGCGACCTCGATGTCCCGGTCGGGCGGCACCGACGAGCTCCGGAAGAATCCGTCGTTCCAGGCGCGCGGGGTGCGGTCGTGTTCGCGGACGGTGGCGGCGCGGTCGTTCAGCCAGCCCGTCGTCAGGTCGGCCACGTTGCCGCCGGCGCCGTAGGCCTTCCGCGCGGCGGCGGCCAGCTGCGGGTAGGACGCCTCGGGGTCGCGCGCGGTCAGCGCCTGGTACTCGTCGCCGCCGAGGTGCCAGTGGCCGCCGGGAAAGAGGTCCGCGTACTCGTCGAGCAGGTCGTCGACGATCGCGGCCGACCGGGGCTCGGAGATGTCGATGGCGCCGCGTGTCGCCACGCCCTGCGCGTTGCGCAATTGCAACTCGGGGTGGGCGGCGATCACGGCGCCCAGATGGCCGGGCGAGTCGATCTCGGGGACCACGGTGATGTGCCGGCCGGCGGCCAGGTCGACCAACCGCTTCACCTGGGCCTTGGTCAGGTGGTCCGCGGAGACGACCTCCGGGTGCGTGTCGGACTCGATGCGGAAGCCCTGGTCGTCGGAGAAGTGCAGGCCGAGCTCGTTGAACTTCAGGTCGCCGAGTTCCCGTACGCGGTCCTCCAGCCAGTCGGCCGTGTACGGCTTGCGGGCGATGTCCAGCATGAAACCGCGCCGCGGCTTGTCCGGCGCGTCCTCCACGACCCCCTCGGGGGCCGTGCCGCCGCCGTGCACCTCCTGCTTCAGGGTGCGGGTGCCGTAGAAGACCCCCGCGTCGGCCGGCCCGCTGATGGTCACCCGGCCGTCGCGCACGGTCATGGTGTACGACTCGGGGTTGCGGCCCGCGCCCTCGTCCAGCGCCAGCCGGACGTCCCCCGGACGCACGTCGCCGCCCCGGCCGGAGTAGGTGAGACCGAGTTCACTCGCGATCAGCTTCCCCTCGTCGGCGAGGGAGGCGTCGTCCACCACGACCCGGGCGCCTGGCTCCGGGCGCCAGCCGGGGCCGCGGGCGGCGGTGTGGGAGCGCACGGCGGGGATGGTCCGCGGCGCCTGCGACAGCGGGTAGCTGCGGGTGGGGCCGGGACTCCCCGAGCCGGAAGGCCCGCCCGGCGCCGCGTCCGCAGGGGACCCGTCGCCCCCGAAGGACCACACGGCCAGTCCGATGGCCAGTCCGACAGCGGTGACGAACCCGCCCACGGCGACAGCCCGCGTGCGCGGCGGCTTGCGTGCCGGAGCCCGGCGCCTGTGCTTGCTCACCCGGCCAACCTAACGGCCCATGACGACCGCCCGTGTCCACCGCACGTTCTCAAACTCTCCCGTCCGAGTGAAATTCAAGCACCCGTCGAACACGTCATGAGCACACCCGATAACGTAGCGGCGCATCTCTCACGGATTCCCCTGCCGACCCCCCTGCCGACACGCTGCCGGCATCCTGCCGACATCCCTGCCGACCTAGGACCCACGCTGCCCGCGCAGAACCTGGAGCGCTTCAACACCGCCCCCGCCCCCGAGGTCCACCGGACCCTCCTGACCTGCCTGCACAGCCCCCGCTGGGCCCACCGCGTCGCCGCCCACCGCCCCTATCCGGGCCTGCCGTCCCTCCTCGCGGCGGCGGACGAGGCGACGTACGACCTGGGCCCCGAGGAACTCGCCGGGGCCCTGGCGGAAGAACCCCTGCCGAAGCTGCCCGACCACACGTACGCGGCCGCCTCCACGGCCCTGAGCGCCGGCTACGCCGCCTACGAGGCCAGATTCGGCCACACCTTCGTCATCTGTCTGGACGGCACCGCCCCGGACGAGACCCTGGACCGGGTCCTGCCGGCGATCCGGTCACGTCTGACCAACGATCCGGAGGACGAGCGGGCCGTCGCCCGGGAGGAGCTGCGGAGGCTGGCGAACGGGCGACTTCGGGGCTTTCTGGGCGCCGCCACTGCGCCGTCCGTGCACCTTTGAGGGCGACTTCGATCACACGGGCGGCCCCCCCGTAAGGCCCCCGCCAGCACCTCGGTACGATACTGGGGGCCGGTGGACCGTACCCGGCCGGGCCCGACCGACAGTGAAGCCGGCGCGGCCCTAGTCCCCGCTCCCGGAGGGTTCTTCCGTGCCGGCTGGAACGCTGTACCGCGGCCGGGAAGGAATGTGGTCCTGGGTGGCTCACCGAGTCACCGGCGTCCTCATCTTCTTCTTCCTGTTCGTTCATGTGCTGGACACCGCACTCGTGCGTGTGTCTCCCGAGGCCTACGACAGGGTCGTGGCCACCTACAAGACGCCGATCGTCGCCCTACTCGAGTACGGGCTGGTCGCCGCCATCCTCTTCCACGCGCTCAACGGCCTGCGCGTCATCGCCGTCGACTTCTGGGCCAAGGGCGCGCGGTACCAGAAGCAGATGCTGTGGACCGTGGTCGGCGTCTGGGTCCTGCTCATGATCGGGGCGATCTACCCCGTCCTCGGCCACGCCGCTCGTGCAGTATTCGGGAGCTGACGCACATGTCCACCACTGAAACCACCGCTTCCGGCATCGGCCCGGTCGAGGGCGGCTCCGTCTACGGCGTGGACAACCCCGCCCCCCTCATCGAGGCCCCGCGTCAGCGCACCAGGAAGACCCCGAAGTCGACCCGGGGCAACTTCGAGATGTACGGCTGGCTGTTCATGCGGCTGTCCGGCATCGTCCTGGTCGTCCTCGTCATCGGCCACCTGCTGATCCAGCTCGTCCTGGACGGCGGCGTCTCCAAGATCGGCTTCGCCTTCGTGGCGGGCCGCTGGGCCTCCCCGTGGTGGCAGGTCTGGGACCTCGCCATGCTGTGGCTGGCGATGCTGCACGGCGCCAACGGTCTGCGTACCGTCATCAACGACTACGCGGAGCGGGCCAACACCCGGCTGTGGCTGAAGGCACTGCTGTACACCGCCACGGTGTGGACCATCCTGCTGGGCACGCTGGTGATCTTCACCTTCGACCCGAACATCCGCTAGGCCCCGGGACCGAGGTATTTTCCTGATGAAGATCCACAAGTACGACACCGTCATCGTCGGCGCCGGTGGCGCCGGTATGCGGGCCGCCATCGAGGCGACCAAGCGCAGCCGCACCGCGGTCCTGACCAAGCTCTACCCCACCCGCTCCCACACGGGTGCCGCGCAGGGCGGCATGGCCGCCGCGCTGGCCAACGTGGAGGAGGACAACTGGGAGTGGCACACCTTCGACACGGTCAAGGGCGGTGACTACCTGGTCGACCAGGACGCCGCCGAGATCCTGGCGAAGGAGGCCATCGACTCCGTCCTCGACCTGGAGAAGATGGGCCTGCCGTTCAACCGGACGCCGAACGGGACGATCGACCAGCGGCGCTTCGGCGGGCACTCCCGCAACCACGGCGAGGCCCCGGTCCGCCGCTCCTGCTACGCGGCCGACCGCACCGGCCACATGATCCTCCAGACGCTGTACCAGAACTGCGTCAAGGAGGGCGTGGAGTTCTTCAACGAGTTCTACGTCCTGGACCAGCTGATCACCGAGGTCGACGGCGTCAAGAAGTCGGCCGGCGTGGTGGCGTACGAGTTGGCGACCGGCGAGATCCACCTCTTCCAGGCGAAGTCCGTGATCTACGCCTCCGGCGGCTGCGGCAAGTTCTTCCGCGTGACGTCCAACGCGCACACGCTGACCGGTGACGGCCAGGCGGCCGTGTACCGGCGCGGGCTGCCGCTGGAGGACATGGAGTTCTTCCAGTTCCACCCGACCGGCATCTGGCGCATGGGCATCCTGCTCACCGAGGGTGCCCGCGGTGAGGGCGGCATCCTGCGCAACAAGGACGGCGAGCGCTTCATGGAGAAGTACGCGCCGGTCATGAAGGACCTCGCCTCCCGCGACGTCGTCTCCCGCTCCATCTACACGGAGATCCGCGAGGGCCGCGGCTGCGGTCCCGAGGGCGACCACGTCTACCTGGACCTGACCCACCTGCCGCCGGAGCAGCTGGACGCCAAGCTGCCGGACATCACCGAGTTCGCGCGGACCTACCTGGGCATCGAGCCGTACACCGACCCGATCCCGATCCAGCCGACCGCGCACTACGCGATGGGCGGTATCCCGACCAACGTCCAGGGCGAGGTGCTCGCGGACAACAGCACGGTCGTGCCGGGCCTGTACGCGGCCGGCGAGGTCGCCTGCGTGTCCGTGCACGGCGCCAACCGCCTGGGCACCAACTCGCTGCTGGACATCAACGTGTTCGGCAAGCGGGCCGGCATCGCCGCCGCGGAGTACGCCGAGAAGGCCGACTTCGTGGAGCTGCCGGAGGACCCCGAGTCCCTCGTCGTCGAGCAGATCGAGCGGCTGCGGACCTCCACCGGCACCGAGCGGGTGGCGAACATCCGCCGGGAGCTGCAGGAGACCATGGACGCCAACGTCATGGTGTTCCGCACCGAGCAGACGATCAAGACGGCGGTCGAGAAGATCGCCGAGCTCCGGGAGCGCTACAAGAACGTGGCGATCCAGGACAAGGGCAAGCGGTTCAACACGGACCTCCTGGAGGCCATCGAGCTGGGCAACCTGCTGGACCTGGCCGAGGTCATGGCGGTCTCCGCCCTGGCCCGCAAGGAGTCCCGCGGCGGTCACTACCGCGAGGACTACCCCAACCGCGACGACGTCAACTTCATGCGCCACACCATGGCGTACCGCGAGGTCGGCGCCGACGGGTCCGAAACCGTCCGTCTCGACTACAAGCCGGTCGTCCAGACCCGCTACCAGCCGATGGAGCGTAAGTACTGATGGCAACCCCCGTTCTGGACAAGGTGGAGGCGGAGTCCGCCGCTTCCCCCTACATCACCGTCACCTTCCGCGTCCGCCGGTTCAACCCGGAGGTCTCGGCCGAGGCGACCTGGGAAGACTTCCAGCTGGAGATCGACCCCAAGGAGCGCGTCCTCGACGGCCTGCACAAGATCAAGTGGGACCTCGACGGCACCCTGACCTTCCGTCGCTCCTGCGCGCACGGCATCTGCGGCTCGGACGCCATGCGGATCAACGGCAAGAACCGTCTGGCCTGCAAGACGCTGATCAAGGACATCAACCCCGAGAAGCCGATCACGGTCGAGCCCATCAAGGGCCTCACGGTCCTGAAGGACCTGGTCGTGGACATGGAGCCGTTCTTCCAGGCGTACCGGGACGTCATGCCGTTCCTGGTCACCAAGGAGACCAACGAGCCGACGCGGGAGCGCCTGCAGTCCGCCGAGGACCGCGCCCGCTTCGACGACACGACGAAGTGCATCCTGTGCGCGGCCTGCACCTCGTCCTGCCCGGTCTTCTGGAACGACGGCCAGTACTTCGGCCCGGCGGCCATCGTCAACGCCCACCGGTTCATCTTCGACAGCCGTGACGAGGCCGGTGAGCAGCGCCTGGAGATCCTCAACGACAAGGACGGCGTCTGGCGCTGCCGTACCACCTTCAACTGCACCGACGCCTGCCCGCGCGGCATCGAGGTGACGAAGGCGATCGCGGAGGTGAAGCGGGCGCTGATCACGCGCCGCTTCTGACGTTCCGCCGTACGTGACGCCGAGGGCCCCGTTCCGTCCGGAACGGGGCCCTCGGCGTGCTGTGCCCGGCCGCCGCCGGGTGCGCGGACGGGTCAGCCGCGCAGGACGCGACCGTCCTTGTCGGTGCGGTCGTTGCTCGTGAAGAAGAGGATGGCGTCGATCAGGGCCCAGATGCCCAGACCGCCGCAGGTCAGCAGCTGGGCGATGCCCACACCCACGGAACCGACGTAGAAGCGGCCGATGCCCAGGCTTCCGAGGAAGAGCTGGAGGATGCCCGCGACGATCTTCGACTTGTCGGAGTACGGGCGGCCCTGCGGGTCGTAGCCGTAAGGCGCGTCAGGGGTGGGGACAGTCATGGCTGGTGCTCCTGGGGAGTGGTGAGAAACCCCGGAGTGGGAACCTCCAGGGCCAGGGAGCCGACTGCCCGGTCACACGGCATCCGTGCGTGGTTCCACGCGCGTCGACCGGATGCGGCCGTCCCCCTGCGCGTTGGGAGCATAAAGATCCGGATGGGCGGCGCGGGAGAGGGTTCGAAGAAACGTTCCCGTTCCGTGATCAAATTCGGCCACATTGGCGGCATTTGACGCCGCACCCGGCTCCCGGCCCGTCCACCCGCCCTCGTCGACGCCGTACACGCTCGTTGGCGCCGCACGCCCTCGCCGACGCCGTTCCCGCCTTCCCGGCGCCGTACCGACCGCCTCTGGACGACCTCTAGACGCCTCTAGACGCCTCTAGACGCCTCTAGACGATGTTGCGGACCACGGTCCACGCCACGGCCACCAGCAGCACCGCCGCCTGCGCGCGGGGGCTGAGCCGGGGGTGCCAGCGGCGTCCGCGGAGCCCCTCCAGGGCCCATTTACCGAGCAGCGCCAGCGCGAACGGCGCGGCGAGCAGGAGCATCCTGTTGTCCAGCCAGGCCTGGGTGAGGTGGCCGTGCATCAGGTCGTACACCATGCGCGTGCCGCCGCAGGCCGGGCAGAGCAGCCCGGTGACGTACCGGAAGGGGCACTGGGGCAGGAGGTGGCCGGGCTGGTGCGGGTCGGTGACGTAGAGGTACCCGGCGCCCGCCACCCCGGCGCACAGCACCGCGAGCGGAGCCGCGGCCGGATGCCGCAGCAGCCGGCCGCGCACCGCGCCGGACACCGCGTCAGCCACGCAGGATCCGGCCCTGCGCGTCGGTGTTGTCGTTGCCGGTCAGCAGCATGATGCCGTCGATCAGGGACCAGATGCCGAACCCTCCGCAGGTGAGGAGCTGGGCGATGCCGATCCCGACGTGACCCATGTAGAAGCGGCCGATGCCGAGGGTGCCCAGGCTGAGCTGGAGGACACCGGCGACGATCTTCGACTTGTCGGAGTAGGGGCGGCCATAGGGGTCGTAGCCGTAGGGGGCGTTGGGGTCGTACTGCATCCCCGGGGGCGGCGGGTAACCACCGGGGGGCGGGTAGCCACCGGGAGGCGGCGGGTACGCGCCGGGCGGCGGGTAACCACCCGGGGGCGGCGGGTAGCCGCCGGGCTGCTGGTTGGGATACCCGTATCCCGGGGCCTGGTTGGGCTGCTGCGGCTGCTCGGACACGTGGCTCCACTCTTCGACTGCCGACGAACTGACGGTCATATTGCAGGAAGAGCGGCCGAAGCGAAACATCGGGGGTCCCGCTCGGCGCCCGGCCGCCCGGCCCGAACGAGTGACCCCGCGCCCGCTGCGCGCTCGGCCTCCCAGCCCCGGCGGATCCCCCACCTAATCTGATGGTATGTCAGATGACGAGTCGTACGAGCTGCTCGGGTTCGACAACGTCCTGCTGCCCGTGGGGAATCTGGGCGAGGCCGTGCGGTTCTACGAGCGGGCCGGGTTCGCGATGGCGTTCCGTCTGGACGAGGCCGGCATCGCACTGCTGAAGGTCGGGGGCGAGACGCCTGGGATCCTGCTGCGCGAGGAGGAGTTCGGGCACCGTCCGCCGCCGTGGCCCTCGCCGCGGGTCTGGCTGGAGGTGCCGGACGCGCGGGCGGCGGCGCGCGAGCTGACGAAGGCCGGGATCGCCCTGCTCGACGAGCCCTTCGCCGTGGCGACCGGCTGGACCGTCGAGATCGCCGACCCGTGGGGCAACGTCCTGGGCTTCACGGACTACGGCAAACGACCGGAGCTGGGGCGCAGGCCCTGAGACGTTCCGTCACCGCCGGACTCCCCCACCCCTCGTATTGAACGCGTTCAAAAACAGGTCTAGAGTCACTCCCGCCAGCGTTTTGAACGCGTTCAAAAGAAGGGGTGGGGGGCATGGACCGCACGGTCATCGCCTACGTCATCTATCTGCTCGTCAGCATCGCCCTGACCGTCTGGGTGGCCCGCACGCTCAGTAGGAACGGGCGGATCTTCCTCGCCGACGTGCTGCACGGCGACGACAAGCTCGCCGACGCCGTGAACCACCTGCTGGTGGTCGGCTTCTACCTCGTCAACCTCGGCTTCGTCGCGCTGTACCTGAGCGGCGATCAGAGCATCGACGACACACGCGGCATCTTCGAGGCCCTGTCGACGAAGCTCGGCGTGGTGCTGCTGGTGCTCGGCGTGATGCATCTGGGCAACGTGTACGCGCTGAACCGGATCCGCCGCCGCGGGGTGCTGGAGCGCGAGCAGGTGCCGCCGGTCCCGCCGCAGGACTGGGCCGCCCCCTCGGCCGGGGCGTGAGCGCGATGCCGGCCCCCGCCGGCCGGGACCGGGACGCCTCCGTGCGCGTCCCGGTCCGCGGGCTGACCGTCCTGTACGACGCCGAGTGCGCGCTGTGTTCGTTCGTGCGCGACTGGCTCGTCAGGCAGCCGCAACTGGTGCCCCTGGAACTCCTCCCGGCCGGCTCCGAGCAGGCCGGGCGGCGTTTCCCGGGCCTCGACCACGGCGCCACCCTGGACGAGGTCACGGTCGTCGGCGACTCGGGGCAGGTCTACCGGGGCGCCGCCGCCTGGATCGTCGTCCTGTGGGCGCTGCGCGAGCACCGGCCTCTCGCCCACCGGCTCAGCACCCCGGCGGGCGCGCGGCTCGCCAGGGGCGCGGTGCTGGCCGCCGCCAAGTGGCGCGGCGGGCGGTGGGGCGGGGGTGCGTACCGGCGCGGGGACGGGTGGTCCTACGACCCGCGCGACGGCTGGACCTACGACCCACCCGGCTGTGACGGCGGCGCCTGCGCCACTGGCTAGGCTCTGTCCGTGCCCACGAAGAACGACGACGGCCCCGGTGGGGGCGTGCCCGCCAGCAAGTCCGAGCAGACCCGCGCGCTCATCCTGGAGACGGCCATGCGGCTGTTCCAGGAGCGCGGCTACGACAAGACGACCATGCGGGCCATCGCCAAGGAGGCCGGGGTCTCCGTCGGCAACGCGTACTACTACTTCGAGGGCAAGGAACACCTGATCCAGGGCTTCTACGACCGGATCGCCGCCGAGCACCGGGAGGCGGTCCGGGAGGTCCTGGCCCGGGAGACCGACCTGGAGGCACGGCTGGCGGGCGTGCTGACGGCGTGGCTGGACATCGCCACGCCGTACCACGAGTTCGCTGTGCAGTTCTTCAAGAACGCCGCCGACCCCGACAGCCCGCTCAGCCCCTTCTCCGCCGATTCGGAGCACGCGCGCGCGGAGGCCATCGACGTCCACAGGGAGGTGCTGAACGGCGCGCGGACCAAGGTCCCGGCGGACCTGCGGGAGGTGCTGCCCGAGCTGATGTGGCTCTCCCAGATGGGGCTCGTCCTGTACTGGATCTTCGACCGCACGGAGGGCCGCGAACGCAGCTACCGGCTGGCCGAGCGGGGTGCCCGGCTCACCGCCCGCGGGGTGTCCCTGGCCCGCTTCCGGGTCCTGCGCCCCCTGGTGCACGAGGTGCACGACCTGTTCACGGACTTCCTCCCGGGGATGACCCGAATGCTGCCGGACCCGGCGGGCAGGGGGCGGAACACTGCGGCCGAGTGATCACCTTCGGGTGAACGGGCGCGAACGGGACACCCGGCGGGCGGCCTGCCTACGATGATGCTCTCGACACCAGCCCACGGGAGGCACGTGATGTCCGCTGCAGCCGTCGAGCAGTCCCATGGCGACCGTCCGTTGATCGCGGAAGCCAACCGGCTCATGGACCGCAATCCGGGGTATCGCGTCGAGATCATCGGAGGCCAGATCCTCGTGTCCCCGACGCCCAACGCTGCTCATGCCCGTGCTCTGTCGAGGTTGAGGACGCTCTTCACCGCCTCCGGTCTGGCCGACGGGGAGACCGAGGTTCTCGAAGGCATCGGGCTCTGGCTTCCCACTGGAGCCGAGGACTACGCAGTCCCCGACCTGGTGGTCGTCGATGCCGATATCGACGACCACCTCGTCGAGAACAATTGCTACGCCCCCGTCTGCTTCCGTCTGGTCCTCGAAGTCACCTCCAGCAACTGGAAGACCGACCTGCGGAACAAGGTCAAGGCGTATGCGGGCGCCAAGATCCCGGTCTATGTGATCGTCGACCGCAAACACCAGCGCGTCCACGTTCTGACCGACCCCGCCGGCGACGACTACGAGAACCACCGCCCGTACTCCCCCGGCGAAGTCGTCCCCCTGCCCGCTGCCATCGGCGCCGAGGTCACCCTGAGCGTCGATGAGATCCTCAAGGCCGGCCAAGTGCGGACTGGTTGACCGCGTCCACCTCGTCCTCCCTTAGTTCCACATCGTGGACCAGGGGGCCGTCGGTCACGACGACGTGGTGGGCGCGGGACCCGCGGGGCGATGCCGTGGCGGCGAGCAGGTAGGTGCCCGGACCCGGTACCGCGACGATGTAGGAGCCGTCGGCCAGGGACGTCACCCGGTCCAGTTGCCGGCCGCCCTTGGACAGGAGGGTCACGGCCGCGCCGTGGACGGGCTCGCCCTCCTCGGTGCGGATGAAGCCGTGGATCACCGCAGCGGGACCCGGCTGCCGCGGGACCGGTGCCTCCTCGGGCTCCTCCTTGGCCTCCACCGCCAGATGCGGCAGACGGCGCTCCAGCCAGGCCGGCAGCCACCAGTTGGCCCTGCCGAACAGATGCATCGCCGCCGGCACCAGTGCCGTCCGCAGCACGAACGCGTCCAGCGCGACCGCCGCCGCCAGGCCGACGCCCGCCATCGCCGCGCCCTGGTTTCCGCTGAGGACGAAGGCGAGGAAGACGCAGACCATGATCAGGGCCGCGGAGTTGATGACCCGGCTTGTCTCCGCGAGGCCCACGCGGACCGCACGGGCGTTGTCCCGGGTGTGCACCCACTCCTCGTGCATCCGGCTCACCAGGAAGACCTGGTAGTCCATCGACAGGCCGAAGAGCAGGGACAGCATGATGACCGGCAGGAACGCCTGGATCGGTCCCTCCTTGCCGAGGCCCAGCAGGTCCAGGCCCCAGCCCCACTGGTAGATCGCCACGAGGACGCCGAAGGACGCGGCGGCGGCGACCAGGTTCATCACGGCCGCCGTCAGCGGCACCAGCAGCGAGCGGAAGGCGACCAGCAGGAGCAGGAAGCCGAGGCCGACGATGGTCGCGACGAAGGACGGCAGACGGTCGCCCGTGACCGAGGCGAAGTCCTTCGAGACCGCCGTGACACCGCCGACGTGCGCCCGCGCCCCCGCCTCGGGGATCACCTCGTCGCGCAGGGTGTCGATGAGCCGGTCCGTCCGCTCGGACTGCGGCGAGGTGGTCGGGACGACCTGGATGACGGTGACGCCGTGCGCGGGCGGCAGCGCGGCCACCCGGGCCACCCCGCGGGTCTCCTCGATGCCCTTGACCAGCGCGGTGGTGTCACCGTCGGTGGAGACCACCTGGAGCGGCCCGTTGAAGCCGGGTCCGAAGCCCTCGGCCAGCAGGTCGTACGCCCTGCGGGTCGTCGTCGTGGCGTCGTCGTTGCCCTGGTCGGTGGCGCCCAGCCGCAGTGACAGCACCGGCAGCGCGAGCAGGACCATGACGACCAGCGCGAGGCCCGCGATCCAGGCGGGACGCCTCTGCACCGTGCCCGACCAGCGCGCCGCGAGCGTGCTCGCCCGCTCGTCCCGGGAGGGGCCCCCGGCCGCGAGCCGCCGCCGCTGGCGCCGGCTGAGCACCCGCGGCCCGAGGACTCCGAGCAGCGCCGGCAGCAGGGTGACGGCCGCGAGCACGCTCAGCACCACGGTGAGCGAGGTGCCGATGACCACGCCGTCCAGGAAGCGCAGGCCCGTCACCAGCATCCCGGCGAGCGCGATGCACACCGTGCCGCCCGCGAACAGCACCGCCCGGCCCGAGGTGTTGAGGGCGACGACCGCCGACTCCTCCGGTTCCAGGCCGCGCAGCAGTCCACGCCGGTGCCGGGTGACGATGAACAGCGCGTAGTCGATGCCCACGCCGAGACCGATCAGGGAGGCGAGCAGCGGGGCGATGTCGGGCACGTCCGTGACGTGGCTGATCATCTGGGTGGAGAACAGGCCGATGCCGACGCCGAAGACCGCCACGGCGATCGGCAGGAGCATCGCGAAGAGCGAGCCGAAGGCGAGGAACAGCACGACCGCCGCCGCCGCGAGGCCGACCAGCTCGGACAGACCCGTGGGCGGCTGCTGGATCCGGGTGATCGCCTGACCGCCCAACTCCACCCGCAGGCCGCTGCGTTCGGCCGCCCGCGCGGTGTCTACGACATCCTGCACGAGCTGCTTGGGCACCGCGTTCGCCCGCTCGGTGAAGGTGAGCTGCGCGTACGCGATCGTCCCGTCCCTGCTGATCTGCGCCGCGCCCCGGGCGCCCTCGTACGGGCCGCTGACCGCGCCCACCCCCGGCATCCGGCCGATCTCCGCCAGGGCGGGCTCGATCCGGGCGCGCACCGACGCGTCCCGGACCGATCCCTCGTCGACCTTCCACACCACCGTGTCGGTGTCGCCCGCGGCCTTCGGGAACGCCTTCTCCATCAGGTCGTACGCGGACTTGGAGTCCGTGTCCGGCAGGGAGAAGACGTTCGCGTAGGCCGTGCCCCCGGCGGACGCCCCCACGCCCGCTCCGAGCAGTGCCACCACCCACAGCAACAGGACCAGCAGCCGGTGCCGGTAGCACCACCGCGCCAATGTCGTCACGCTCTTCGCTCCTTCATCCGGGTCCCCCGGGTCCTGGGACACCAGCATCCGCAGCGGCGGGCGCGGACCGGCACGTGCCGCCCCGACTCTCAAGGAACTCCAAAGCACCCGCGGCCCCGCCGCCGGTCCCGCCGCGGATACTGGGGACATGACCGTCAACGAGGCAGCGCACGAAGGGGCGACGGTCCTCGTCGTCGAGGACGAGGAGTCCATCGCGGACGTCCTCGCCATCGCCCTGCGCTACCACCGCTTCCAGGTGATGACCGCGGGCACGGTCCGCGAGGCGTGCGCGCTCGCCGAGCGCACCCGGCCCGACGTGGCCCTGCTCGACGTGATGCTGCCGGACGGGGACGGCCGGGCGCTGGGCCGTGAGCTGCGCGCCCGCTGCCCGGACCTGGCGCTGGTCTTCGTCACCGCGCGGGACGCGCCCGCGGAGATCGTCGGCGCGCTCGGCTTCGGCGACGACTACATCACCAAGCCGTTCAACATCGACGAGGTCGTCGCCCGCGTACGGGCCGTGCTGCGCCGCACCCGCCCCGCCGACGTCCTCCCGCAGCGCCCGCCGCTGCGCTACGGCGACCTGGAGCTGGACGAGACGACGTACTCGGCGCACCGCGCGGGCCGTGCGGTCGAGCTCACCCCCACCGAGTACGCGCTGCTGCGCTTCCTGGTGCGCAACGGCGGCCGGGTCGTGCCCAAGGAGCAACTCCTCAGGCACGTCTGGCAGTACGAGCACACCCCGCCCGAGTCGACCGTCGTCGAGACCTACATCAGCTATCTGCGCCGCAAGCTGGACACGCTCGGACCGCCGTTGATCACGACCCGGCGGGGCGTGGGATACGGGCTGGCATGAGGCCGCGCAGACCGCGTCCGCGGCGCCGCCGGCACGGGATCCACTCCCTGCGCGGCAAGCTGACCCTGGCGAACGTCGGGCTGCTCGCCGTGGGCGTCGTGGTGGCGACCGCCGCGAGCCTGATGGGCATGCGGCACTACCTGCTCGGCCAGATCGACACCCAGCTGATCAAGACCCGTGAGTCCGTGGCGGACTCCCGGCTCACCATGCGGCAGATCGACTCGCTGGCCGCGCTGACCCTCATCCGGGACCACTTCGTACAGCCCACCGTCAACAGGCCCCGGCCGGAATCCGTCTTCACCGCCGTCGGCAGCAGCGGCGAGGCCGTGCCCATCGCCGGCTTCGCGCCGACCGACGCCCAGCGTGCCCTGGCCGCCGCGATCGGCGACCCGCACGCGCTCGCCGCCGCCCCGGCACCGCACGAGGTGACGCTGCACGGCGCCACCTACCGGGCGACCTCCGCCCGTCTGACCGACGGCAACTACCTGGTGTTCGCCACCTCCACCGACGCGCTGCACCAGGGCATCGCCAAGGCCCTCAGACTGGACCTGGGCGTCGGCACCCTGCTGCTGGCGCTGCTCGCCTGCCTGACGATGTTCAGCGTGCGCCGCCGGATGCGGCCGCTGGAGGACATGGTGGAGACCTCCTCGGCCATCGCCGAGGGCGACCTGACCCGGCGTGTGCCCTCCAGTCACCATCCCACCCAGGAGGTGGAGCAGCTGCGCGTCGCTCTGAACTCCATGCTGCACCAGGTGGAGTCGGCGTACCGCACGCGCGAGCGCAGCGCGGCCCAGCTGCGCCGCTTCGTCGCCGACGCCTCGCACGAGCTGCGCACGCCGCTGTCGGCGATACGCGGCTACCTCCAGCTGTACGACAAGGGGATGCTGACGGAACCGGACGAGCGCAGGCGCGCCTGGGACCGGATGAACGCCGAAGTGGACCGCATGGGGCGGCTCGTCGACGAACTGCTCACCCTGGCCCGCCTGGATCAGCGGCCGCGGCTGCGGCTGCGGAACGTCGACGTCGTCCGGCTGGTGCGGGACGCCGCCGAGGACCTGCGCGCACAGCAGCCGGAGCGGCCCGTGACGGTCGGCGCCGAGGGCGTCCTCCTCGTGCACGCCGACGAGTCGGGGCTGCGGCAGGTGCTCGGCAACCTGGTGGCCAACGTGCGCGTCCACACGCCCGCCGACGTTCCGGTGCGGCTCTCGGCGGAGCACGCGGACGGTGCCGTACGGCTGTGTGTGCGGGACAAGGGGCCGGGGCTGGCCGAGGAGGACGCGGCGCGTGTCTTCGACCGCTTCTTCCGCACGGGCGGTGGCGCGGGCAGTGGCCTCGGCATGGCCATCGTCCAGGGGGTGGCGGAAGCGCACGGCGGGCAGGTGGCCGTCCGCACGCACCCCGGTGAGGGGTTCGCGGTGACGGTCACGCTGCCCGCGCAGGCCCGGTCGTAGCGGTCAGATCCAGTCGAGCTTCCAGAGCCGGAAGCTGCCCGTGCCGTCCGACAGGTACTGGCCGCCGCCGACGTCCTCGCTGCTGACCACGTACTCCTTGCGCTGCCACAGCGGGATCAGCGGCACGTCGGTGGCGACGTTCGTCTGGAGGCTGCGGAAGTCCGTGGCGATCCGGCCCCGGTCGGCCAACTGCCGGGTGTCCCGGATGAGGTTGTCGACGGTCTTGCTGCTGTAGCCGGTGTTCATGGTGCTGTCGGTGCCGACGAGGGCGGAGCCGAAGGTGTCGGGGTCCGGGTAGTCGGGGACCCAGCCGACCGCGTACGCGTCGAGCTTGCCGCCCGCCCAGCGCTTCTGGAAGTCGGACCACTCGTAGCCCTTGGTGTCGACCTTGAACAGGCCGCCGGCCTCCAGCTGCCGCTTGAGCTCTTCGGCCTCCTCGCCGGCGGCGCCGCGCCCCTCGCCGTAGCCGTAGGTGAACCGCACCGGGATCGACACGCCGGCCTCGGTCAGCAACTCGCGGGCCTTCTCGGTGTTCTGCACCGGGTAGGCGTCGAAGAACGCCGTGTTGTGGCCCGTGATACCGGCCGGGATCAGCGAGTACAGCGCGTCCACGGTCCCGTCGTACACGGTGCCGGCCAGTTGCTCCCGGTTGATCAGCCAGGCGATGGCCTGCCGGACGCGGGTGTCGTGCAGCGGCGAGGAGGCACGGGTGTTGAGGTACAGGTTGCGGGTCTCGGCGCTGTCGGACACGGACACGCGCATCCTGGGGTCGCTCGGGTTGAGTCCGGCGAGGAGCTTCGGGGGCAGGTTGCGCGTGGCGACGTCGACCTGCTTGCCCTCCCATGCCTTCTCGAGCTCGGCCGGGCTGTCGAAGTAGCGCAGCTCGACCGGTCGCCCGGTGCTGCTGATGGCGCCCTTGTAGGAGCCGTTCGGCGTCAGCTCCGCTCTCTTGTCCTTGGCGTACCCCTTGAGCCCGTACGGCCCGGTGCCGTCGATCGCGGTGCCGGTGCGCAGTCCGTTGGCCGGGTAGCGGGTGTGGTCGACGATGGAGCCGGCGCCCGTGGCCACCTTCAGCGGGAAGGTGGCGTCCGGGGCCGACAGGTGGAAGGTGACGGTCATGCCGCCGGCCTCAACCGAACCGAGGGTCGACAGCAGCGAGGCGGGGCCGACGTCGGAGTTGACCTTCTTGATGCGGTCGAAGGAGAACTTCACGTCCTCGGCGTCCATCGCGCGTCCGCTGGGGAACTTGATGCCCTCGCGCAGTTCGCAGCGGTAGGTGCGCAGTCCGCTGCCGACGAAGCCGCAACTCTTGGCCGCGTCCGGAACGGGCTGGACGCCACCCGGCTCGAAGGCCAGCAGGGACTGGAACACGTTGCTGAACAGTGCCCAGGAGCCCGCGTCGTACGCTCCCGCCGGATCCAGTGACGTGACGGCGTCCGTCGTGCCCACGACGATCGTCTTGCCATTGTCGTCCTTCGACGGCAGCAACTGCCAGCCGCCCACCCCCACGACCGCCAGCACGAGCAGCGTCGTGAGGATCCGCATGCGAACCGATCGCATCCGTACCCTCCCCAGACCCCTTTTGGGCCCTTCTGCATATGCCACACACCTGAGTGGCGCCGTTACCTAATCACACACTTTTCGCCAGAGGGAAACCGGGTCTGGGGAGAATGCGAAGAAGTTACGAAGACTTGTTGTTCGAGTGTTTCGGGGGTGGTTCCGGGACTCCGGGGCCTCTCGTTTGGATCATGCCGGGCTCGCGGACCCTGGCACCGCGCCCTGATCCGGCCTGATCCGAACGAAAGACCCTAGGCCTGCTTCGAGGCGAGCTGGACGACGGTGATGTCGGAGGGGGCGCCGACCCGTGTCGGCGGGCCCCACGCGCCCGCGCCCCGGCTGACGTACAACTGGGTGTCGCCGTAGCGTTCCAGGCCCGCGACGGTCGGGTTGGCGGCGGCCGCGAGGAGGCTGCCGGGCCAGAGCTGGCCGCCGTGGGTGTGGCCGGAGAGCTGGAGGTCCACACCGTGCCGGACGGCCTCGTGGATCTGCACCGGCTGGTGGGCGAGCAGCACGCACGCGCGTGCCGTGTCGCGGTCGCCGAGCGCCCGCTCGAAGTCGGGGCCCTGCCCCTCGCTCTCGCCCCGTACGTCGTTGACGCCGGCCAGGTCGAAGGCGGGCATCTCGGTGCGCGCGTTCTCCAGGGGGTGCAGGCCGAGACGCCGCACCTCCTCCACCCACTGCTCGGCACCGGAGAAGTACTCGTGGTTGCCCGTGACGAAGTACGCCCCGTGCCGTGCCCGGAGCCCGGCCAGCGGTGCCGCCGCGGGCCCGAGGTCCTTCACGCTGCCGTCCACCAGGTCCCCGACGACGGCAATGAGGTCCGGCTGGGTCGCGTTGACCGTGTCGACGACCTTCTGCGCGAAGCCGCGTCCGAGGACGGGGCCGAGGTGGACGTCGCTGACGACGGCGATCCGGAACCCGTGCGCCGCCCGCGGCAGTTTCGCCAGCGGCACGGTGACCCGCTTCACCCGCGGCCCGCGCAGCACCCCGTAGGTCCCGTGTCCCGCAGTCCCCAGGGCGACCGCGGCGGCGCCTCCGGCGACCACCCGCGACACGAACAGCCGCCGGCTGGGGAGGTCGCGCGGGGACGGCGGCGCGGCCTCCGCCGACGGGACCGGACGGCCGGGGCCCGGTGGGGCCTCGGGCTCGGCAGGACCGGCGACCGCCGTCTTCGCCTCGTCCACCGCCAGACGACCGGAACCGGACTGCGTCTCGACGGCGGGGAGCGGCACGCGGCCGAGCACCGGCTCGGCGGCGGACGGCGGCTCCGCGGCGGAGGGTGGCTCGTGGGCGGACGGCGCCTCGTCGGCGGTCCGCGTCTCGCGGGCGGACGCCTGCGCGACGGGGAGCGGGCCATCCGGATCGGGGGCGGGCTCCGGGGGTCGAGCGGGCAGGAGACGGCGCAGGACCGGGCGGAGGGGCTCGGTCGCCAGGGTGGCCAGCAACAGGTACAGCGCCAGGGCGAGCCAGAGGAAGCCGGGCCAGGCCAGGGTGCGCTGGAGCCAGAAGGGGGCCCCGGCGCGTTCGGCGACGAGGGCTCCGACGGCCAGGAGCCAGCCGCCCGCGATCAGGACCGCGCCCGCGCGGCGCACCGGACCGGGACCGCGGGTGGTGTCGCGGAACAGGCGGCGCCACAGGTACCAGTTGGCCGCCACTACCCCCGTGACCACGAGCAGCGCCACGAGCACGAAGACGACCACCATGCCGCCTGTTCCTTCCGCCTGTTGCCTGTGCCGGCCCCTGCCCCTGCCAAAGGCCCCGTGGAGCTGTCCGGAACGCTATGACGTCCGGCGCAGTGCGCGCAGTCCGCGCAACCCGATGACCCCGATGACCGTCCCCAATACGAAGGAGACGACGGCGAGCGCCAGGTGCACCCAGAAGTACGCCGTCGGCTGCCCGTGGTCGAACGCGAGACCGCTGCCGTCCTTGACGAGATTCTTGACGAAAGTGACCCAGATGACCCAGCTCCACACCCCGAAGGCGAGCAGGAACCAGGAGACGGGGCGGCTGAGCTTCATACGTTCAGTATCGCTGTCCGGGACCCGGCTCCGCGTCCGGGGTGGGAGGCCGGGAGGGACGTCACTGCCCGCGCCCTGTACGTTTCCGACCGTGCCCGCACCCAATAAGATCATCAGGCGATCGCCGGTGGTCACTTCCGCCGCCCTGCTGTCTGCGCTGTCCGTGTTGTCGGTTCCGCTGGCCGCACCCGCCGCTCTCGCAGCGCCGGTCCCGTCGGCCGCTCCCCCGGCCCGGATGTCCACGGTGGGCGGCGCCCGCCTGGGACTGCCCGGCACACAGGTCGACCTGGGCGACGGCGCGCCCGTGCTGCCCAAGGACCTCTCCGCGCGCTCCTGGATCGTGGCCGACGCCGAGTCCGGCGCGGTGCTCGCCGCGCACAACGCGCACTGGCGCCTGCCGCCGGCCAGCACGCTGAAGATGCTGTTCGCCGACACCGTGCTGCCGAAGTTCCCCCGGACGCAGACGCACAAGGTCGCCCCGGCCGATCTGGCCGACGTGGGCGCCGGGTCCAGCCTGGTCGGCATCAAGGAGAAGGAGACCTACACGGTCCACGACCTGTGGCTGGGCGTCTTCCTGCGCTCCGGCAACGACGCCGTGCACGTGCTGTCCGCGATGAACGGCGGCGTAGGACCGACCGTGGAGGACATGAACGCGCACGCGCAGGAGCTCCAGGCACTCGACACGCACGTGGTGAGCCCGGACGGCTACGACGCCAAGGACCAGGTCTCGTCGGCGTACGACCTCACGCTGTTCGCCCGCTCGGGGATGCAGAAGAAGGACTTCCGCGAGTACTGCTCGACCGTGCGGGCGTCGTTCCCGGGCGAGACGAAGAAGAACAAGAAGGGCAAGACCTCCCGCGGCTCCTTCGAGATCCAGAACACCAACCGGTTGCTGAGCGGCGACTACGACGTCTCGGTCTACCAGGGCATCGCGGGCGTGAAGAACGGCAACACCACCCATGCGGGAGCCACCTTCACCGGAGTCGCCGAGCGCGACGGCAGGGTGCTGCTCGTGACCGTGATGAACCCGGAGAAGAAGGACCACAACGAGGTCTACAAGGAGACCGCCAAGCTCTTCGACTGGGGCTTCTCCGCCCTGGACAAGGCGCGCCCGGTGGGCGAGCTGGTGCCGCCCAGGAGCGCCGCCGAGGCGAAGAGCCGGCCGGGCGCCGGGCCCTCCGCGGGCCGGACCGACGGCGGCTCGTCCCCCGCGGCCGAGGCGAGCGCGTCCGCCGAGAACGGCTCCAGCGGAGTGGGGATCGCCCTCGGGGTCGCCGGTGGCGCGCTGGCACTGCTCGCGGCCGGCGTCTTCCTGGTCAACCGCCGCTGGCCGCTGCCGGACCTGATGCGCCGCCGGACCCGCCCCTGAGATCGACGGCCCGGCCGTCGTCGCCGCCCCCGTCCTCGCCGGGCGCACCGTTCCCCTCGCCCGCACCGCCCTGCGTCGCCGTCCAGGCGGCGCAGTACAGGACCAGCCTGGACGTGAAGTTGATCCACAGCAGCAGGGCGACGGGGACCCCGAAGGCGCCGTACATGCTCTTCGCCGCCACCCCCTGGATGTAGCCGCTCAGCAGCAGCTTCAGCAGTTCGAAGCCGACCGCGCCGAGCAGCGCGGCGACCAGCAGCCGGTGGCGTGGCGGCTCGACACCGGGCAGCAGGGTGAGGACGTACAACAGCACCAGGAAGTCGGCCAGTACGGCGACCGCGAACGCGATGATCCGCAACAGGAGGCTGCCCCAGCCCTGTTCCGCGAGCCCGATCTGGCGGGAGAGATAGCCGACGGCGGCCGAGGCGACGGTGGACACGGCGAGGGTGACCAGCAACGCGCCACCGAGGCCGATCAGGACACCCGCGTCCTTCACCTTGCTCATCAGCGGGTTCTCCTCCGGGTCGGGCAGCTCCCAGACCGCGCGCAGGCAGTCCCGCATCTGGCCGACCCAGTTGACGCCGGTCAGCAGCAGGACGGCACCGGCGATGAGCCCGACCGTCCCGGCGTTCTGCACCAGGGCGCTGATGTCCAGCTGCCGGCCCAGGCCCGGGAACTGCTGGGCGATCTTGTCCTCCAGCGTGTGCTGCCGCTCCGGACTGAGCGTGGCGGCACCGATCGCGGCGGCCACCGTGAGCAGCGGGAACAGCGCGACGAAGCTGATGAACGTCATGGCGGCGGCCAGTCGCGACCACTTGACCCGGTCCAGACGCTCGTACGACCGCCACGCGTGCGTGGTCATCAGGCGGGCCGCCCACGGCCCGACGACGGGGAGCCTCTTCAGCCAGTCCATGATCGGACTGTGCCCGCTCATCGGTCACCTGAACACCGCGTTTCTGCGTCAAAACACGCATAACCGGACGATACAGTCGTCTGCCGTGAAGGATGCCTCCGGTCTCTCTCGTCTCCCCCGGTCCCTGCTCGTCCTCGGCGGCACATCCGATATCGCCCTGGCCACCGTGCGCCGTCTGATCGCGCGCCGCACCCGCACCGTGTGGCTGGCGGGCCGCCCGTCACCGGCCCTGGAGGAGGCCGCCGGGCATCTGCGCGGCCTGGGCGTGGAGGTGCGCACCGCCCCCTTCGACGCGCTCGACTGCGCGTCCCACGAGACCGTCCTCGGCAAGGTCTTCGCCGAGGGCCGAATCGACATGGTGCTGCTGGCCTTCGGCGTCCTCGGCGACCAGGCGTACGACGAACGGGCGCCGCTGAACGCGGTCCGGGTCGCGCAGACCAACTACACGGGGGCGGTGTCCGCGGGGCTGGTGGCCGGGCAGGCGCTGCAGAACCAGGGGCACGGCTCGCTGGTGGTGCTCTCCTCGGCCGCCGGTGAACGCGCCCGCCGCGCGGACTTCATCTACGGCTCCAGCAAGGCCGGTCTGGACACCTTCACCCAGGGCCTGGGCGACGCGCTGTACGGCACCGGGGTGCACGTCATGGTCGTACGCCCCGGGTTCGTACGCTCCCGGGCGACCGCCGGCCGCGAGGCCGAACCCTTCACCGTCACCCCGGAGCAGGTCGCCACCGCCGTCGAACTCGGCCTGCGCAGACGCTCGGAGACGGTGTGGGTGCCCGGTGTGCTCCGGGTGGTGACGTCCGTACTGCGGCATCTGCCGCGCGCGGTCTTCCGGCGGCTGCCGCTGTAGCCGCCGCTTCGGCACCGCTGTTCACCGCCGGGGCGGGCCCGTCCCTGCCGGGTGGGCGGCATACCCACCGGGGGCGGCGTGCCTACCGGGCGGGCAGCGTGCCGCGGTCCACGGGGAGGGCCTGCGGGGGCACCACCGTGCTGCCGCCGAAGCCGAACTCCCGCAGTTTGCGCCACACCCCGTCGGCGCCCTGTTCGTGCAGGGCGAACCCGGTGCACGGCCACTCGGCCTCGTACTCGGCGAGCTCCTCGAAGGCGAGGTCCATCGCCGCGTCGTCGATGCCGTGCGCCACCGTCACATGCGGGTGATAGGGGAACTGGAGTTCGCGCGCCACGGGCCCGGAGGCGTCGCGGACCTGCTTCTGCAGCCACATGCACGCCTCGGCGCCCTCGACGACCCGTACGTAGACCACGGGCGACAGCGGCCGGAAGGTGTCCGTGCCGGACAGCCGCATGGTGAAGGGGCGCCCGGCCGCGGCCACCTCCGTCAGATGGGCCTCGACGGCCGGCAGCTCCGCGGAGCCGACCTCCGTCGGCGGCAGCAGGGTGACGTGCGTGGGGATGCCGTGAGCCGCGGCGTCGCCGAAGCCCGCGCGCCGCTGCTGGAGCAGGCTGCCGTGGGGCTCCGGGACCGCGATCGACACGCCGATCGTTACGGTCCCCACGTCGTCTCCTTCGTCGTGCCGGATGGGTCTTCTGTTTCGTTCTCAGCCGTTTCGTCACCGCCGTCCGGCTATGACTGTACGACCACGGCACCGTTGTGGGCAGGCGCAGCCACAGTGATGTGCAGCGCTCTGCCCGGCGGCACGCGTGTGCGGTGGTGCGCCTCAGTGCTTGGCGGGCAGGAAACCCACCCGGTCGTACGCCTGGGAGAGGGTCTCCGCGGCGACCGTGCGCGCCTTCTCCGCGCCCTTGGCCAGGATCGAGTCCAGGGTCTCCGGGTCGTCCAGGTACTGCTGGGTCCGCTCCCGGAACGGCGTCACGAACTCGACCATGACCTCGGCGAGGTCCGTCTTGAGCGCACCGTAGCCCTTGCCGGCGTACTTCTCCTCCAGTTCGCCGATACCCGCCCCGGTCAGCGTCGAATAGATCGTCAGGAGGTTGCTGACGCCCGCCTTGGTCTCCGGGTCGTAGCGGATGACGGTGTCGGTGTCCGTGACCGCGCTCTTGACCTTCTTGGCGGTGGCCTTCGGATCGTCCAGCAGATTGATGAGGCCCTTCGGCGTGGACGCCGACTTGCTCATCTTGATCGTCGGGTCCTGGAGGTCGTAGATCTTCGCCGTCTCCTTGAGGATGTACGCGCCCGGGACGGTGAAGGTCTGGCCGAAGCGGCCGTTGAAACGCTCGGCGAGGTCGCGGGTGAGCTCGATGTGCTGACGCTGGTCCTCGCCGACCGGCACCTCGTTGGCCTGGTACAGCAGGATGTCGGCGACCTGGAGGATCGGGTACGTGAACAGGCCGACGGAGGTCCGGTCGGCGCCCTGCTTGAGGGACTTGTCCTTGAACTGGGTCATGCGGCCGGCCTCGCCGAAGCCGGTGAGGCAGTTCATGACCCAGGCGAGCTGGGCGTGCTCGGGGACGTGGCTCTGGACGAACAGCGTGCAGCGGGCCGGGTCCAGCCCGGCGGCCAGGAGCTGGGCGGCGGCGAGCCGGGTGTTGGCACGCAGCTCGGCCGGGTCCTGCGGGACCGTGATCGCGTGCAGGTCGACGACCATGTAGAAGGCGTCGTGGGTCTCCTGAAGGGCCACCCACTGACGGACGGCGCCGAGGTAGTTGCCGAGGTGGAACGATCCGGCGGTGGGCTGGATTCCGGAGAGCACGCGGGGTCGGTCAGTCGCCATGCTCACCATTCTCTCAGGTACGGGGGCCCGATCCGGAACCGGCCGGAAACAGGTGGGAACCGAATCGTCCCGCGCGGTGTAACAAGGGTGTGAGAACGCGGGAGGGGGGCCGCATCGTCGATGAGGCCGCGGTGATCGCACGCGTACGCGCCGGAGAGCCGGAGGCGTACGCGGAGCTGGTGCGGGCCCATACGGGCATCGCGCTCAGGGCGGCCACCGCGCTCGGGGCGGGGGCGGACGCGGAGGACGTGGTGCAGCAGGCCTTCGTCAAGGCGTACTGCGCCCTGGGCCGGTTCAGGGACGGCTCGGCCTTCAAGCCGTGGCTGCTGTCGATCGTCGCCAATGAGACGAGGAACACAGTGCGCGCCGCGGCCCGGCGGCGCACGCTCGCCGGCCGGGAGGCGGCGTTCGTGGAGGCCGAGCCGCTGATACCGGAGTCGGCGGACCCCGCGGTGGCGACGCTGCGCGCGGAGCGCCGCGCCGCCCTGCTGGCCGCGCTGGAACAGCTGAGCGAGGAGCACCGTCTGGTCGTCACCTACCGCTATCTGCTGGAGATGGAGGAGTCGGAGACCGCCCAGGCCCTGGGCTGGCCCCGCGGCACGGTGAAGTCCCGTCTCAACCGCGCCCTGCGCAAGCTGGGCCGGCTGCTGCCGGACGTCCGGTCCCGGGAAGGAGGTGAGGAGCGTGCGTGAACAGGAGGGGGCGGGGGTCCCCGGGCTGCCGGAGGAGCTGCGGGCGCTCGGGCGGTCGCTGGACGCGCCCGGGGCGGCGGGTCCGGCGACGGGACCCGAGTCGATGGTGGAGCGGGTGCTTCAGCAGATACTGGCCGATCAGGTGCCGGTACCGGTGGCCGAGCCGGCGGGTGCCGGTGAGCGGCTGCGGGCGGTGCGGCGCTGGACGCGGACGCGATGGCGTTCGCTGACGGCGGCCCTGTGCGGTCTGCTGACGGTCCTCGCGCTCACTCCCCCGGTGCGGGCGGCGGTCCTCGACTGGTTCGGCTTCGCCGGCGTCGAGGTGCGGTACGACCCGTCGGCGGTGCCCTCACCCGGCGCCGAGGTACCCGGCTGCGGCCGCTCGCTGTCCCTGGAGCAGGCCCGGCGGCAGGCCGGTTTCGAGCCCCTGGTGCCGGACGCGCTCGGCGTGCCGGACGCGGTGACGGTGACCGCCGAGCCGCGGGGGCGGTTCCTGGTGACCCTGTGCTGGCACGAACAGGGACGGACGATACGGCTCGACGAGTTCCCGGAGCGGCTGGACGTCAGCTTCGTCAAGAGCCTGCGGGAACCACCGGAGTGGATCCCGCTGCACACGACGTCGGCCGATGGCGTTCAGGACACCGCCCTGTGGTTCCCGAGACCGCATCTGCTCGGCTTCTGGCTGATGGACGCCGACGGCCACCGCTTCACCCGGAGCGAGCGCACCGCCGGTCCGACCCTGCTGTGGATGCGCGGGAGGGGCGACGACGCCGTGACGCTCCGGCTGGAGGGAGTGGCGTCGAAGGCGCGCGCGACGCGGATCGCCCGGTCGGACGTGCTGGAGTCCGGGACTTCCGGGCGGCCTTCGCCCTAGGTGAGCGTGACCGGACAGGTCGGTGACGCGGGGTGGGAACCCGGGCGGGCCGGGCGGTGTACCAGAAGTGATGCGCGGCCCGGGGCGGGCCGCGCCGGATTCGGCCGGTGGGGGTTCGGATGGGCAGGTGGAGGGTTCGTGAACTGACCGCGCTCATGGGCGCGTTGACGACGGTGCTCGCCGTGATGGTGTGGGGCGCGTCCTCCGCTGCGGCGGGCGGTCCGACCAGCGTGCTGGTGACCTCGCCGCAGAGCGGG
Source organism: Streptomyces sp. NPDC001231 (assembly GCF_042896885.1). NCBI lineage: Bacteria > Bacillati > Actinomycetota > Actinomycetes > Kitasatosporales > Streptomycetaceae > Streptomyces > Streptomyces sp. NPDC001231. The sequence continues at coordinate 23,951 of NZ_JBIAXS010000045.1, read as the reverse complement.
GAGGCCGGCGCGCTGTACTACTCCGCGAAGGAGTATGGGCAGTTGGAGAGCCTCCTGGGCCCGGCGGGCTCGGGCAGCCGCGACAAACCGCCCGAGGCCGACCTGGTCCATGCCCGGCAGATCAACGTGACCTGGCTGGCGCACGACATATCACCGTGGCGACTCGACCGGGTCTTCCCGGTGACCGGCGAAAGCGCCGTCTGGATCCACACGGCGGCGAACGTGCCCGAGTCCACGAACGGGTACTGGCACCGCGCCGAGCAGCCGGCCCGGCTGCGTGCCCTGCTCACGAAGCTGGGCGTGATGGGCAAGGCCTCGGCCTCGGGCCAGGGGTACACCGGTATCTTCCCGGCGCCGTGGCAGGCGGAGACGGCCACGCCGGACACCACCGGTCCCGACGCGGACGAGGGGACGCAGACGGTGCGGGTGAGTGTGCCGGCCGCGGGTGGCGATGGCACCGACTGGTGGTGGGCGATACCGGGAGCGGCAGGCGGGGCGGTGCTCGCGCTGGTGCTGCGGCCCTTCGCCTCGAGGCTTCCGCTCGACCGCCTGCGGCGGGAGCGGGACCCGGGGCCCCGGCAGGAACTGCGGGACGTGTAGGGCGCGTGCCGAGGACGAGACACGTGCGTGGGAGAACGGAAGGGGGCGGTCGGATGGCACTGCGCGGCGGGCGCTCGGCGCCATGGCTGATCTCGGTGCTGCCGGTGACGGTGGTCGGAGTGGGGGTGCTGCTGTGCGGGGTGCCGCCGGTCGCGGCGGCCTCGGACGGGGGCGGTGCGCCGCGTGCGCCCGATGTGGCCCTGGTCGTCGCGGGCGGCTCGGGGCGGACCCGGGCGTTGCACCTGGGCGATCGCGACTTCGCCCTGCTCCGGGAGTTGCTGCGCCCGGCGTACACGGGGACGGAGCCGGTGCCGGACACCTGGGCGCGGGGGCGGCATCCAGGGGTGCGGGTGACCGTGGTGTGGGGGCTGACCGGGGTCGGGGGATGGCCGGTGACGAGCAGGCCGCCGGGAGGGGATGTGGCCGTGGAGCGGCAGGATCAGGTGATCGTGGCGGAGGACGGCACACCGTGGGTGCGCTCGGACCTGGCCCCGGACGTGGAGGACGACGACATCCGCTGGCACCGGGCGCCGCGGGACCTGTACGAACGGCTGGCCCCCACGGGGCTGCTGGACGACACGGACGGTGCGCCGTCCGGCAGCACTCCGGGCGGCCGGGGTGAACACTTGTGGTGGGCGGCCGGCGGGCTGGCCGCGGGGCCGGCGGCACGCTGCTGATATGCCGCGCGGCGGCCCGGCGCGGTGCCGGGCCGCCGCGGGAGGAACCACGTCAGGAGCTGATCGACCTGTGAGCCATGTGCCCTGCGAGTCCTACGAGCCCTGCGAGCCCTGTGCCGTGTGAGTCCCGTGCGGGGACGGGTCAGCCGAGGTCGATCTCCGGGTAGAGGGGGAAGCCCGCCACGAGGTCCGTGGCCCGGTGGGAGATCTCGTCCGCGATCTTCGGGTCGAGGACGTGCTGGGCCTTGGACGGGGTGCCCTTGCCGGTGGTGCCGGGCTCGGTGGCCGTCAGGACGCGGTCGATCAGGCCGGCGACCTCGTCCATCTCGGCGATGCCCAGACCACGGGTGGTCAGCGCGGGGGTGCCGATGCGGATGCCGGAGGTGTACCAGGCGCCGTTGGGGTCGGCCGGGATCGCGTTGCGGTTGGTGACGATGCCGGACTCGAGCAGGGCGGCCTCGGCCTGACGGCCGGTGAGGCCGTAGGAGGAGGCGACGTCGATCAGGTTGAGGTGGTTGTCGGTGCCGCCGGTGACGAGGGTGGCACCGCGGCGCGTCAGGCCCTCGGCCAGGGCGCGGGAGTTGTCGACGATGCGCTGGGCGTAGTCCTGGAAGGAGGGCTGCCGGGCCTCGGCCAGGGCGACCGCCTTGGCGGCCATGACGTGCGGAAGGGGGCCGCCGAGGACCATCGGGCAGCCCCGGTCGACCTGGTCCTTGAGGGAGTCGTCGCACAGGACCATGCCGCCGCGGGGGCCGCGCAGGGACTTGTGGGTGGTGGTGGTGACGATCTGCGCGTGCGGGACCGGGTCGAAGTCGCCGGTGAGAACCTTGCCGGCGACCAGGCCCGCGAAGTGGGCCATGTCGACCATGAGCGTGGCGCCTACCTCGTCGGCGATCTCGCGCATGATGCGGAAGTTCACCAGGCGCGGGTAGGCGGAGTAGCCGGCGACGATGATCAGCGGCTTGAACTCGCGGGCGGAGGCGCGCAGGGCCTCGTAGTCGAGGAGGCCGGTGGCCGGGTCGGTGCCGTAGGAGCGCTGATCGAACATCTTTCCGGAGATGTTCGGGCGGAAGCCGTGGGTGAGGTGTCCGCCGGCGTCCAGGGACATGCCGAGCATGCGCTGGTTGCCGAAGGCCTGGCGCAGTTCGGCCCAGTCCGCCTCGGAGAGGTCGTTGACCTGGCGGACCCCGGCCTTCTCCAGTGCGGGGGCCTCCACGCGCTGGGCGAGGACGGCCCAGAAGGCGACGAGGTTGGCGTCGATGCCGGAGTGCGGCTGGACGTAGGCGTGACGGGCGCCGAAGAGTTCCTTGGCGTGCTCGGCGGCCAACGACTCGACGGTGTCGACGTTGCGGCAGCCGGCGTAGAAGCGGCGGCCGATGGTGCCCTCGGCGTACTTGTCGCTGAACCAGTTGCCCATGGCCAGCAGGGTGGCCGGGGAGGCGTAGTTCTCGGAGGCGATCAGCTTGAGCATCTCGCGCTGGTCGGCGACCTCCTGGCCGATGGCGTCGGCCACGCGCGGCTCGACGGCGCGGATCACGTCGAGGGCGGCGCGGAAGGCGGTGGACTCGTTGGACAGGGGCGCGGTGTTCTCAGGCATCGGGACCTCCGGACGTGGCGTCGACGTTCACGTTACGGCCCAGGCGCACGGCACACTTTCCGCTCGGGCCGCTCCCTGATGGTCGGTCCCATCCCAGCGCGCCAGTCACGGCCCGTCGTCAGCCTACCGGGCGCACCCCACGGCGCAGTTCCCGCGTCCGCCATGCGAGCGAGGATAGGAAGGAGGACAACCTCCCCTTCCCGGGAGGCGACCCTCGTCCTCGGGAGCCGCCGTGACCGCCACGGAAGACCTCATCGCCACCGCCGACGCCCACAGCGCATACATCTACCACCCGCTGCCCGTGGTGATCGCCACGGCGGAGGGCGCGTGGATGACGGACGTGGAGGGCCGCCGGTACCTCGATCTGCTGGCCGGCTACTCGGCGCTGAACTTCGGGCACCGCAACCGGCGGCTGATCGAGGCGGCCAAGGCGCAGATGGAGCGGGTGACACTGACCTCGCGGGCCTTCCACCACGACCGGTTCGCGGCGTTCTGCGAACAGCTGGCGGAGCTGTGCGGCATGGAGTCGGTACTGCCGATGAACACGGGCACCGAGGCGGTGGAGACGGCGGTGAAGACGGCCCGGAAGTGGGGCTACCGGGTCAAGGGCGTGCCCGCGGAGATGGCGAAGATCGTGGTCGCGGGCAACAACTTCCACGGCCGGACGACGACGGTCATCAGCTTCTCCACCGACCCGCAGGCCAGGGCGGACTTCGGGCCGTACACGCCGGGTTTCGAGATCGTGCCGTACGGGGACCTCACGGCGATGCGGTCGGCGATGACGGAGAACACGGTCGCCGTGCTGCTGGAGCCGATCCAGGGCGAGGCGGGGGTGCTGGTGCCGCCGGCCGGTTATCTGCCGGCGGTGCGGGAGCTGACACGGGAGCGGAACGTGTTGTTCGTCGCCGACGAGATCCAGTCGGGGCTCGGGCGCACCGGCCGTACCTTCGCGTGCGAGCACGAGGGGGTGGTGCCGGATGTGTACGTGCTCGGGAAGGCGCTGGGCGGCGGGATCGTGCCGGTGTCGGCGGTGGTGTCCTCGCGGGAGGTGCTCGGCGTGTTCCGGCCGGGCGAGCACGGGTCGACGTTCGGCGGGAACCCTTTGGCGTGCGCGGTGGCGCTGGAGGTGATCGCGATCCTGCGCTCGGGCGAGTTCCAGGCACGGGCCGCGGAGCTGGGCGAGCATCTGCACCGCGAGCTGGAGCGGCTGGCCGACACGGGCCGGGTGCGGGCGGTGCGCGGACGCGGGCTGTGGGCGGGCGTGGACGTCGACCGTTCGCTGGGTACCGGGCGGGAGGTCGCCCGGAAGCTGATGGACCGGGGCGTCCTGGTGAAGGACACCCACACCTCGACGATCCGGATCGCCCCGCCGCTGGTGATCGGCGAGGAGGACCTGGACTGGGGACTGTCCCAGCTGCGGGCGGTGCTCGGCGCGTAGCGGGGTGACTCGGAGCCCGGCCGGAGCGGGTGGTGCGTGCGGCCGGATCGGGCGGCGCGCGGATCCACCGCTCCCCTAGAGTCGCTTCGTGCTCTTCGGAATGGTGTGCGCGCTCGGTGCGGCGGTGTGTTTCGGCACGGCGACGGTGCTCCAGGCCATCGCCGCGCGCGCCGCGGCGGACACCGGCGGGGGCGGGGACGCGGCGCTGCTGCTGCGCGCGGTGCGGCAGTGGCGGTACCTGGCGGGCCTGGGCCTGGACGGCCTCGGGTTCCTGCTCCAGATCGCGGCCCTGCGCTCACTGCCGATCTACGTGGTCGGCGCGGCCCTCGCCGCCAGCCTCGCGGTGACGGCGGTGACCGCGTCCCGGCTGCTGCGGGTGCGGCTGAGCGCGGTGGAGTGGTCGGCGGTGGGCGTCGTCTGCGCCGGTCTGGCCATGCTGGGGCTGGCCTCGGGCACGGAGGGCCGCGAGGACGGCTCGGCGGCGCTGAAGTGGGCGATGCTCGGGGCGGCGCTGGCCGTGCTGCTGCTCGGAGCGGTCGCCGGCCGCCTGCCCGAACGCGTCCGTGCCCTGCTGCTGGGCCTGGGCGCGGGCTTCGGGTTCGGCGTGGTCGAGGTGTCGGTGCGGCTGATCGACTCGCTCGCCCCGTCGGCGCTGTTCACCAACCCGGCGGCCTACGCCCTGCTCCTCGGCGGGGGAGCCGCCTTCCTGCTGCTGACCTCGGCCCTCCAGCGCGGTTCGGTGACCACGGCCACCGCGGGCATGGTCATCGGCGAGACGATCGGCCCCGCGGCGATCGGGGTGGTGTGGCTGGGCGACCGCACCCGCGAGGGCCTGGCCTGGCTCGCGGTGCTCGGCTTCGCGGTGGCGGTGGCGGGCGCCCTGGCTCTGGCGCGGTTCAGGGAGGCGCCGGCCGAGGAAGGACCGGTCGAGAAGGTGCCTGCCGAGGAGGGGTGATCACCGCCCGACGGGCCGCCCGGCGGGCCGTCAGGGCAGCACCCGGCACAGGGCGTCCAGGGCCGCCGCCCACGCGTGGTCCGGCGGGGTGCCGTAGCCGACGACCAGGGCGTCCAACGGTGCCACGGCGGCCTGCTCGTGGTGGAAGCGGGACAGTCCGTGGAGGGCGAGGCCCTGCCAGGCGGCCGCCTGGACCACCGCGGCTTCGGTGCCGGGCGGCAGGCGCAGCACGGCGTGCAGTCCGGCGGCGATGCCGGTGGGGCGGACGTCGGGCGCGCGGGTGGCGAGGGCCTCGACCAGGGTGTCGCGGCGGCGGCGGTAGCGAAGGCGGGCCGAGCGCACATGGCGGTCGTAGGCGCCGGAGGTGATGAACTCCGCGAGCGTCAACTGGTCGAACACCCCGCAGGTGTCGGAGGGCCCCTTGGCGGCCGTGGCCTCCGCCATGAGGGAGGGGGGCAGCGCCATCCAGGCCAGGCGCAGGCCGGGGGCCAGGGACTTGCTCGCCGTGCCCAGGTAGACCACGCAGTCGGGGTCCAGTCCCTGGAGCGCGCCGACGGGCTGGCGGTCGTAGCGGAACTCGCCGTCGTAGTCGTCCTCCAGGATCAGGCCGCCGGTGCGCCGGGCCCAGTCCGTCACGGCCGCGCGCCGGTCGGGGTGCAGGGGCACGCCCATCGGGAACTGGTGGGCGGGGGTGAGCAGGACCGCTCCGGGGCCGCTCAGTTCGCCGGTGACCGTGCCGAGTTCGTCGAAGGGCAGGGGAAGGGTGCGCAGGCCCGCGCGGGTCAGGAGGTCCCAGTGCACGTCGAGGCCGTACGACTCGACGGCGACCGTGGTGACGCCGCGGGCCCGCAGCACCGTGCCGAGGATCCGCAGTCCGTGTGAGAAGCCCGCGCACACCAGCAGGTGGTCGGGGTCGGTGCGGACGCCCCGGACCCGGGCGAGATGGCCGGCCAGCGCGGTGCGCAGTTCGGGCCGGCCGCGCGGGTCGCCGTAGCCGAGGGCGTGGTGGGGGGCGGCGGCCAGGGCACGGCGGGCGGCCTTGAGCCACTGGGTGCGGGGGAAGGAGGCGAGGTCCGGGGTGCCGGGGACGAGATCGTGGACGGGGCGGGGGCGTTCGCGCGGGTGGCGTGCCGCGCCGGTCTGCCGGACGTCCGCGCTCGGCGACGGCCCGAACGGCGAGGCGGGTGCCCCCATGGCCACGCGTGTGCCCGAGCCCTGGCGGGCGGTGAGCCAGCCCTCGGCGACCAGGTCGGCGTAGGCATCGGCGACCGTGTTGCGGGCGATGCCCAGGTCGGCGGCGAGGGTCCGGGAGGAGGGCAGCCGGGTTCCAGGGGCCAGACGGCCGGTGCGGACCGCCTCGCGCAGGGCGTCGGTGAGGCCGCGGCGCACACCGGGACCGGCCGGTTCCAGATGCAGGTCGACGCCCAGAGTGGCCCATGATTCCGCCATGGAAATGGACCATACTCCTGGGCTGCTTCGCTCATAGGGTCGGGCGTATGGCTACGACGACGAACACCGGCGAACACACGGACACCACCGAAGGCGCCCCCGCGTACGCACCCGAGCACGAGCCCCGTATGCAGTGGGCCAAGCACGCCCCCGAGGTCTACAAGGCGATGGTCCGGCTGGACGCGGCCGCGGGACAGGGCCTGGAACCGCGGCTGCGCGAGCTGGTCAAGATCCGGGCCTCGCAGCTGAACCACTGCGCGTTCTGCCTGGACATGCACACCAAGGACGCGCTCGCGGCCGGCGAGAGCGTGGAGCGGATCGTGCAGCTCGGTGCCTGGGAGGAGTCGCGGCACTTCTACACGGAGAAGGAGCTCGCTGCGATCGAGCTGACCGAGGCCATCACGGTCCTCACCGACGGCTTCGTGCCGGACGAGGTGTACGAGAGGGCGGCCGCGCACTTCGAGGAGGCCGAGCTGGCCCACTTGATCGCCTCGATCACGGTGATCAACGCCTGGAACCGGTTCGGTGTGACGGCCCGCGCGGTCCCGGGCCACTACACGCCGGGGCAGTACAAGTGACGACCCCGGTCCAGGGTCCGGCCGGGCCCCTGGACCGGGAGGCCCGGCGGGCCCCGTCCGCGCTCAGGGCAGCCACGCCTTCCATGTGGACCGGTGGCCGTCCACCCACTTCTTCGCCGCCTCGGCCGGGGTGAGCTTCCGGTCGGCGATCATCAAGGAGACCTGGTTCTGGTCCTCGGTGGTCCACTTGAACTTCTTCAGGAAGGCGGCCGCCGCGCCGCCGGACCGGGCGAAGTCGGCGTTGAGGTACTTGCGCAGCGCCGTGTGCGGGTGGGCGCAGGCGACCTTGGCCGCGTCCTCTTGGCGAGATACGTCGGCTTCCGCGGCGACGAGGTCGGCGAAGTAGCGGAAGGCACCCTGAAGGCACCCTCGCCGCCGTCGAAGGTACGGCGGCGGCCTCAACGGCCACGTCCGCGTCCTATTCGTCACCCTCCGCGACCACGGCGAACGGAGCCGCGTCCGCGGGGTCGAGGATCTCGCGTGTCGCGCCGCCGATCGCCTCGCGCCACTCCCCGCCCGCGTGGATAGTGCCGCGCGCACCATGTCCCGCACTGTCCGCCATGATCGGTACGGCCTTCCGCTCCTGCTCAGTTGACCTGCGTCACGTCGCGCCCTGCGCAGGGGGAGTGAGCGGGCACCTGCCCCCTTCCTCGAGGTCCATGCCCTACCGATGACCGGACATGCTCCGAGTCACGGAAGTCGGGGAAATTGCTGGACAAAAAGGAAGACGCGCGGGTGTCGGGAGCGGCGGTGGATCAGTCTGCGCAGGTGGCGGAGGACGGACAGAACCAGTCCAGCGCCGCGCTGAGGACCTCCTGCTCGTCGTCGCGGCCGTCGGATTCGGGGCCGTAGGACGCGAGCGCGTACAGCCTGCCGTCGGCGGCCCGGAAGCGTTCGTCCACGACGTGCCAGGTGCCGATGTCCGGTTCGCCCCTGAGGGAGTCGGCCAGGTACTCCAGCCGGGAGCCGGTGAAGTCGCCGCTGTCCAGGTTCACCCGGGACAGCGTCCGGAAGCCCGGGGGCTTGGGCACGTCCGCGGACAGGTACAGGTCGAACGACTCGTCCGGGGAGGACTCCTGCACCTCGTACACCTGGAGCCGGTGACGGCCCGTGGAATCACGGTAGTTGACGACGTCCATCCCGTACTGGGAGCTCACGGTGGACCGCTGGTGCTGCCAGCCGTCGGGCACGGCGATGCGGAAGCCCTCCGGGTCGTCGTAGGCGGTGTAGCCGGCCGGAAGCTCGTCGGCCGACGGGGACGGCGTCCCGGTGTCCGGTTCCGGTGAGGCGTACGTGCTCGGGGGCGGTGCGGACGTGGCCGGGGTACCGCTCGTCGTGGCGGCCACCCGGTCGCCGCCGTGCCCTCCGCCGCCGGGACCGAGGGTCACCACCAGGGCGACGGCGACACCCACGGCGGCGGCCGAGCCGATCACCGCCACGGCGGTGCGGCGGCTGTGCCCACCGGGCACGGCCGGCGGCGCCGACGGGGCCGCCACGGGCCATGGGCCGGTGGGCGCGTCGGCGTCGGGATCACGGACCTCGCCCGGCGGCCATGCCGGTGTGTGCGCCGGACGGGCGGGCGGTGGCGGGGTCGCCCGCGCCACCTCCGCGGTGCCGTCCTCCCAGCGCTGGGTCTCCTCGTTCCAGTGACGCTGTCCCCCGTTCATCGCGCTCTCACTGCCCCAGCAGTCCCGCCACGGCACCCGCGGAGGCGAGGACGTTCAGCAGGGACTGGGAGTCGGCGAGCAGCCCGCGCAGCCGCTCACGCCGGGACGGGCCGGCCTGGCCGGTGGTGGTGATCTCCTCCTCCGTACCGGCGAGTTCGGCGTCCAGCGCGGCGGTCTGCTCGGTGCCGCGCACCCGGGTCAGATCGGCGCGCAGCTCGCGCACCGCGGCCAGCAGTTGCTCGGTGACCTCGTCGCGCTGCGGTCCCGTGCCGTGATGGCCGACCGCGCTGGCATGGCTGCCGATGGCGAAAGTGCTGCCCGAGACGTTCCCCATGGATACGTTCGGCTCATGCCGGTCGGTCATCGCTGCCCGTTCCCTTCCGCGGCTCGGGGCCGCTGCTCGCGGTCGCGTGCGAACCGACGGCGAAGGTGGAGCCCTCCACCGAGTCGATGTTCACACCGCCGTTGCTGATGTTGACGATCTTCTGGACGAACTCGCCGGTCTGGTATCCGGCGTCGGCGAGCGCGGCGCGCACGCCGTGCGCGATCCGGTCCTGGATCGTGCGCAGGTAGCGGTCGACATCCATCTGCTGGAACAGCGACCCGTCCGGCGCGGACCCCAGCTCACGCACCGACAGGGCGGGGCCCTCCGGCAGCGCGCCGGCGTTGCCGGCCGTCAGCAGCCGCCAGTCGAACCGGATCATCCGTCCCAGGTCGAACAGGGCGATGCCCAGGGACACCGGTACCCGTGGCACGGCATAGGCGGCCTTGCCCAGCAGGCTGTTGCGGTTGTAGCGGTGAGCGGTGCGGTCGGCGTCCTTGAACTCCAGCCGCACCGGGTTCAGTACGTGCGGGGCGACCTCCAGCATGAGCATCCGGCCCTGGGTGTGCACGCGGACGAAGACGCTGACGATCAGCTCCCCCTCCCAGCCGCCGACCCGCACGCACAGGAAGTGCCGCCGTTTCTCGGCGCCTTCCTCGGCCGCACGCATCCGGTGGTTCTCGAAGGCCTGCGGATCGTACGGGGCGTCCTCACGGCGCAGCATCCCCTCGACGGGCAGGAAGACGCACTCGTCGATCTCGAGCCGGCGCAGTCGGTCGCGCACGGGGTACGCGGCGGTCGTCGCCGATTCGCGGAGCTGTTCCAGCAGCGGGCGGACGGTCTCCAGGACCGCCCGGTTGCTCAGCGGGCGCTGCTTCTTCATGCCGTCGGGGCGCAGTTCGACGGCGAGCACCCAGGTGTCGTGCGCGGTTCCGGCCCCGCAGAACGGGCGGGCCTCGTGGTACATGACCAACTGCTGGTGCTGTTCCGCGCGGACGCGCCCGACCAGCCGCCGGAACCGTCCGCCCTCGGCCCGGAGGGCCGGATCGCTCGCGGCGTCCGGGAAACGCCGAGGGGAGAGTTCCGCCGTCAACGCCCGGGTGACCTGGCTGCGCCGGGCGGCGAGACAGAGGGCGATCAGCGCGAGGACAGTGATCGAGAACCATGCCTCCCGAGGGCCGATCGTCCCGTCCGTGAACAGGTCGGACAGGTTGGTCGGTGAGCCGCTCGACGTCCCGTACTCGCTGTAGTACGACGACGTGCCCGAGGAGGAGTGGCCACCACCGGAGAACGCGGCGATCAAGGTCAGCAGGAGGAGCCAGGCCAGACCGATACGGCTGTACCACCGCAGGAACCAGGCCGGTACGCGCCGGTACAGCGGCGGGTGGTCGCTCTTGCCCCCGATCAGGTTGGCGACGGCCAGTTGGACGCCCAGGACGAGGAAGAGCAGCAGCCAGTACCCGGTCAGCGCGGCGCCCGCCACCCACAGCCCGAGGAGGGCTCCGTCCCAGGCCAGTTCCAGACGTCGCGCACGCAGGGCGTGGGCCAGGACCCGTGCGGCGTCGAAGCCGAACGAAGGAGCACACAGGCGCTGCTCGTTGACGTACAGCTCGTCGATGACCCGGTCCCGGTATTCGCTGTCCAGGTAGGTGCCCGCGCACAGCAGCCGGGTGGCCTCACTGGCGTACGGCGGCACGGGCGGGGTCGCGTCCGGAGGCCTCGACTGCTGTTGCTGCGGCACGGATACGGTGCTCACGCGACTCCCCCGAGGTGTGAACGGTCCCCAGTTCAAGGAACTGACGAACCATCAGCATAGGGGTGCGGAAAGCCGTGCGGGAAGCGATTTGTCAAGAGGGCCCCTCGGGCCCCGACCGCAGGAGGCGCCGGCGTACGCGGGCACCGAACGCGCGGGCCCCGCTCCGGCCGGAACCGGAACGGGGCCTCGCGGACAGGCGCGGTGGCTCAGATGAGGCCGAGCGAGCGGACCGCCTCGCGCTCCTCCGCCAGCTCCTTGACGGAGGCGTCGATGCGAGTGCGGGAGAAGTCGTTGATCTCCAGGCCCTGGACGATCTCGTACGAGCCGTCCTTGCAGGTGACCGGGAAGGAGGAGATCAGGCCCTCGGGAACGCCGTAGGAGCCGTCCGACGGGATGCCCATGGAGGCCCAGTCGCCGTCGGCGGTGCCGTTGACCCAGGTGTGGACGTGGTCGATGGCGGCGTTGGCGGCGGAGGCGGCCGAGGAGGCGCCGCGGGCCTCGATGATGGCCGCGCCGCGCTTGGCGACGGTCGGGATGAAGTCGTCGGCCAGCCACTTCTCGTCGTTCACGACCTCGGCGGCGCTCTTGCCGGCGATCGACGCGTGGAAGATGTCCGGGTACTGGGTCGCGGAGTGGTTGCCCCAGATGGTGAGGCGCTTGATGTCGGCGACCGTCGAGCCCGTCTTCTTGGCGAGCTGGGTCAGCGCGCGGTTGTGGTCCAGACGGGTCATCGCGGTGAAGCGCTCCGCCGGCACGTCCGGCGCGGCGGCCTGGGCGATCAGCGCGTTGGTGTTCGCCGGGTTGCCGACGACCAGGACCTTGATGTCGTCCGCGGCGTGGTCGTTGATGGCCTTGCCCTGCGGCTTGAAGATGCCGCCGTTGGCCTCGAGGAGGTCACCCCGCTCCATGCCCTTGGTGCGCGGGCGGGCGCCGACGAGGAGGGCGACGTTGGCACCGTCGAAGGCGACGTTCGGGTCGTCGCTGATGTCGATGCCCTGAAGGAGCGGGAACGCGCAGTCGTCGAGCTCCATGGCCGTGCCCTCGGCGGCCTTCAGCGCCGGCGTGATCTCCAGGAGGCGCAGTTTGACCGGCACGTCCGCGCCGAGCAGCTGACCGGAGGCGATGCGGAAGAGCAGGGCGTAACCGATCTGGCCGGCCGCGCCGGTGACGGTGACGTTCACGGGAGTGCGGGTCATGGCGTTCTCCGTATGACAGCAGGCGGTGGGGCGTCCCTGCCCCGGGGTGCGGGATCCCGCCGCCGGCGGCTGGCCGGCGGCGCCGCGATGACCGATCACGTAACGGATGATCGATCTCTTGGCGTCAAGAGAGATCCAGCCGTCAGGCTATCGCCTCTCCGGGATCCCGGTGGGCCGGGCCCCTGTGGCCCGGCCCACAGAGCGACCCGTTGACGTGGGAGAGGCGGCCGCCCGTCCGGGAGAGGAGGGACGAGGGCGGCCGCCGTATGGGGGTTGCCGGAAAACCGGACTCCCGTGGGGGTACTGTCCGCGTGCCCGGTTCGGCGGCCCCCACACCTGTCCCGCGCCACTTGTCATCCGGACGGACCTGGACCCCTGCCCCCCGGTCTCACTGACTGGTGCACCCCGTCTGTCCCGACGCCAGCGTCGCGCACGCCTTGGCCTGCGTCGCGTCCCGCACCGCGACCATGGGCGTGTACGCGATCGTCTCGCCGGTCGCCGCGAGGGTGCCGCGCTCCGTGCGCGCGCCGACCGTGACCCGGACCTCGTCGCCCTGGGCGGCCTGGGTGATACGGGCCCAGGCGGCACCGCAGGTCTTGCTGTAGCGGACCTCGACCAGGGTCGTGCCGACGGTGACGCTCTCGACCGTGCTCACCAGGTTGCCGCTGCACCCCATGGCCTCGGCGTCCTTGCCGGTGCAGCCGTCCGCGACGCACTTGACACCGGGCGGCAGGCTGATGTCGGCGGACGGGGAAGGCGACTTGGCCGCGTCCGTGGCCTTCTTGTCGTCCCCGCCGCCGGTGAGGAAGAGGACGGCGCCGATCACGGCCAGGGCGCTGGCCGCGCCCGCGAGGAACATCATCACCTGCCGCTTGCGCGCTCCGCCGCCGGAGGAGGCGGGGCGGGGAGACCGCGGAGGCTCGCCGTGCGGGCCCGGGGAGCCCTTGGTGTACGGGCGGCCGGCGTCGCCCTGGGCGTACGGGCCGGTGGAAGCCGCGGCGCCGGGGGCGCGTACGCCCGTCCGGGAGGGTCCCCGGTAACCGGCCAGCCCCCAGGAGTTGCCGCCCGACGCCTCGGAATCGGAACCCGATCCGGTGGCGGAGTCGGGGCGGGCACCGGAGGCGGAGTCGGGGTCCGGGCCGGTGCCGGGCGCGGCGGGCGTGGGAGCGGCGGCCGGGAGGACAGCCGTTCCCGAGTCGCCCTCCGAGGCCGGCGGCGCCTTCCTCGCCGTGCCCTCACGGGCGTCGGCGTCGGACGCCGTCGGCTGCACCGGCACCGCGGGGGACGTGCCCGCCGGGCCCGCGCCCCCCGGGGCCACCGTGGCGGTGCCGTTCTTGCGGGCCGCCTTGCCCCCGCCCGCCTCGGCGCCGGGTGCCACCGCGCCGAACTCCCCCAGCGCGGCCCGCGCCTGGGATATCCGGATGGCCTCCATGGTCCGGTCGTGGCGCATCTCCGCACGGCTCCAGGCCCGTTCGGCCAGCTCCCACATGGTGGTGAGGTGGACCGGATTGGTGCCGGTGACCTCGGCGAGTGCCACGACCGCGCCCTTGGGTGCCAGGAGCCGTCCGTTGAGATAGCGCTCCCAGGACGTCTTGCTGTAGCCCGTGCGATCGGCCAACGCGGCGATGCTCAGTCCGCCGCGGTCGACGAGCCTCCGCAACTGGCTCGCGAACTCCCTTATCTGCGGATCGAGTTCATCGGGCAAGGCCTTCCAACGAGGCATCGCTTCCCCTTCCCCCCGGTACGTGCTGGTTGTTCCCCGCGCATGACGCCCTGTGCCGAGTCCGTGCCTCGGTCTTCGGTGTTCTTCAGTGTTCTCGGTTCTCGGTTCTCGGTTCTCGCTACCCACAGGAGTGCGCCCCGCCAGGATCTCAGGTCCTGCTTCAGGGGCGCACGGGAGCATTCGAACCGAAGCGCGCGCCGGTGCGCCGACCGCCCACGCTAGCCCGAAGGGCGGAAGTCCTCACCCGCGCGGCGGGCTCTGTCGACACATCGGCACATCCCGGATCCCGGCGTGACCTCGTGCGCCGCAGAGGTCCCCGGCTCACCCGGCGAGGCCGGGTCAGGCCCTGTGGCAGAGCGCGGACACCGTAGCGGAACGGTCACTTCCGTGCCACAGCGCACGGACAGGCGTTGAACAGCCCGTTCACGGTGCAGGAGGGTTGGTCCCGGCGGCGGCCCGTCCTGGCTCGGGGGAGAGGACGGGCCGCCACCGCGAACGCCCTACGGCTAGCCGTTGCGGACTGTGAAGTGCAGCGCGTCGTCCAGGAACGGAATCTCCAGCCAGGGCCTGGGCTGGGCCATCAGCGCCAGCAGGACGATGACGCAGCCCAGCAGGCCGTAGGTGACGATGTCCGTGAAGCGGGAGCGGACCGCGAGCATGCCGACCCGGGGCAGGAACCAGCGCAGCCCGGCCCCGCCGAGCAGCGCGAGCCCGATCAGCAGCAGACCGACCCTGAAGGCGTCGAAGGCGGTCACCAGCAGCCCGAGCCCCACCGTGCCCAGCACGGCCAGCAGCGGCCACTGCCGGGCGGGCGCCGGGGCGCCGCCGGGCGCGGCCCGGCCGCCGCCCTCCGGCCGCGCGGTGTCCCGCGTGAGCGTCGGAAAGCGGCGTGTGTCCCGGCGCGGCTTCCCCTCGGCGGCCGGCACCCCGGCCGCGTCCCGTACCTCTGTCTCCGGCTCCGCGGGAGACGGCTTCCCCTCGGCGGCCGGCACCCCGGCCGCGTCCCGTACCTCTGTCTCCGGCTCCGCGGGAGACGGCTTCCGCCCGGTGCCCTCCACCTCAGCCGACACTGCGCTCCGCCGCCTCGACGACGTTCACCAGCAGCTCGGCCCGGGTCATCGGGCCGACTCCGCCGGGGTTCGGGGACAGCCAGCCGGCCACCTGGGCCACGTCCGGGTGGACGTCGCCGACGATCTTGCCCTCGGCGTTGCGGGAGACACCGACGTCGAGGACGGCCGCGCCGGGCTTGACGTCCTCGGCGCGGACCAGGTGCGGGGAGCCGGCCGCGGCGACGATGATGTCCGCGCGGCGCAGGTGCGCGGACAGGTCGCGGGTGCCGGTGTGGCACTGGGTCACCGTGGCGTTCTCGCTGCGCCGGGTCAGCAGCAGCGGCATCGGCCGTCCGATGGTCACGCCGCGGCCGACGACCACGACCTCGGCGCCCTTGATCTCCACGCCGTGGCGGCGCAGCAGCGTCAGCACGCCGTTGGGGGTGCAGGGCAGTGGGGCCGGCTCGTTGAGGACGAGCCGGCCGAGGTTCATCGGGTGCAGGCCGTCCGCGTCCTTGTCCGGGTCCATCAGCTCCAGGATGCGGTTCTCGTCGATGCCCTTGGGCAGGGGCAGCTGGACGATGTAGCCGGTGCAGGCGGGGTCCTCGTTCAGCTCCCGTACGACCGCCTCGATCTCGTCCTGGGTCGCCGTGGCCGGCAGTTCCCGCTGGATGGAGGCGATGCCGACCTGGGCGCAGTCACGGTGCTTGCCGGCGACGTACTTGCGGCTGCCGGGGTCGTCCCCGACCAGGATCGTGCCGAGTCCGGGCGTGACGCCCTTCTCCTTCAGCGCCGCCACGCGGGCGGTCAGATCGGTTTTGATCTCGGCTGCGGTGGCCTTGCCATCGAGAATCTGGGCGGTCATGTCCTTATCCTCGCGGATGACCGGCTCACGGTTCCAATCCGGGAGGTCCCGCCGCCTCTGTCCGCGCCCGGCGCCCACGGCCGTCTTGATCGGTGATGTTGCACTTGCACAACACATCCGGAATGCGGCTGGACAAGTAAGTCGCCGGTAAAGAACCATGATGAGCACAGTGCCGCGGGCAGCTCTTCGGGGGGACGGACCGCACTTCTGTGAACTCTCCTCCGTACGGTGCCGCGCGTTCCCGTACCTGATCGACGGAGGAAGCAACCGCCATGAGTTACGGCGACTCGAACAACCCCTACGGCGCGCCGCAGCAGCCGCCCCAGCAGCCCGGTTTCGGCTATCCGCAGGGCCAGGCCCCCGGCTACGGCTACCCGCAGGCCCCGCCCGTGCAGCAGCCGTACGGCGCACCGGTGCCGCAGACGATGCCGGGCACCGTGAAGGCGGCCCGCGTGATGCTGTTCGTGCTCGGCGCCTTCCAGGTGGTGGGCGGCGTGGTGATGATGGTGGCGAGCGGCTGGTTCGCCGACAAGATCCAGGAAATCGTCTCCGCCGACGACACCGTCTCCGCCGCGGACGCGGACAAGGCGGCCAGCATCGGTGCGGGCGTCATGATCGTCCTCGGTGTCTTCGTGCTGGCGTTCGCGTTCTGGGCGATCTTCACCGCTGTGAAGTTCCCCGCCGGGCGCGGCGGCGTGCGCGTCTCCGCGATCGTGTACAGCTCGTTCGTCATCCTGTTCAGCCTGCTGAGCCTGGTGGGCGGCAACGTCCTGGCACTGCTCAGCCTCGCCATGGGCATTCTGATCATCGTCTTCTGCGCCAACAGGGCCGGCGGCGCCTGGTTCAACCGCCCCAGCTACTGAACAGTTCGCGCCAATTGCTCCAAGGGCCGTGCCGGAACCACACAAAGCGGGACACGGCCCTGGTGCGTCGCCCCAGTCCGGATTCCGTAGCCGTCAGGCACGGGGAGGCGCACCTTGTACAGCATCGTCGTGGTACCTCCGCCGACCACGGGCGACACAGCACCCGGTTCCGGCTCGCGCCCTGCGAGCGCCTCGCCTTCGGGCGCTCCGCCCCGGACAACGCCTGGTGATCGCGCACGACGGGGTGTCCCGCCGCGCCGGTGAGATCACCGCGCACGGGGCGTTCTGGATATTGAGCGACCGCCGAGACCGGCCTCCGACTCAACGGGAAGAAGGAGTCGCCGGTCTCCCTGGCCCTGCGCTTCGACCTGTCGTGGGCCGCATGGACTCCAACCCGTCCTGGTTCGTCTGCGAGTTCGACGGCGGGCAGAACCACGGCGGCCCGCACCCCACCCGCTGGGTCCACACCGAGGCGGACAACGGGGCCTGGGGCTGGATGAGCGACAACGACATCGCCTCGGAGACCAACCCGCTGCCCTCGTGCTGAGGTCCGCGTGAACGCGGCCTCCGGCTCTCTCCGCGAGAGAGCCGGAGGCCGCGGCCGTCAGGGTCGTTCGCCGATCAGTGGAAGAAGTGGCGGGTCCCGGTGAAGTACATCGTCACGCCCGCCTTCTGCGCGGCCTCGACGACCTGCTCGTCGCGGATCGAGCCGCCCGGCTGGACGATCGCGCGGACGCCGGCGGCCATGAGGATCTCGGGGCCGTCGGGGAACGGGAAGAACGCGTCCGAGGCCGCGTAGGAGCCGCGGGCCCGCTCCGCGCCGGCCCGCTCCACCGCCAGCTTGCAGGAGTCGACACGGTTGACCTGGCCCATGCCGACGCCGACCGAGGCGCCGTCCTTGGCGAGCAGGATCGCGTTGGACTTGACCGCCCGGCAGGCACGCCACGCGAAGGCGAGCTCGGCCAGCTCGTCGGCCGACAGCGCCTCGCCGCTGGCGAGGGTCCAGTTGGCCGGGTCGTCGCCGTCGGCCTGGAGCCGGTCGGTGGCCTGAAGCAGCACGCCGCCGTCGATGTGCTTGGCCTCCACCCGGCCGCACGGGCCGTTCGGGGCCTTCAGCACCCGGATGTTCTTCTTCTTGGCGAGGGCCTCCAGCGCGCCGTCCTCGTAGTCCGGCGCGACGATGACCTCGGTGAAGATCTCGGCGACCTGCTCGGCCATCTCCTTGCTGACCGGGCGGTTGACCGCGATCACCCCGCCGAACGCGGACAGCGGGTCGCAGGCGTGCGCCTTGCGGTGCGCCTCGGCGACGTCCGCGCCGACCGCGATGCCGCACGGGTTGGCGTGCTTGATGATCGCCACGCACGGCTCGTCGTGGTCGTACGCGGCACGGCGGGCGGCGTCCGTGTCCGTGTAGTTGTTGTACGACATCTCCTTGCCGTGCAGCTGCTCGGCCTCGGCGAGTCCGCCGACCGGGCCGCCGGTGTAGAGGGCGGCGGGCTGGTGCGGGTTCTCGCCGTAGCGGAGGGTGTTCTTGCGCGCGTAGGTGGCGCCGAGGAAGTCCGGGAAGGAGGACTCGTCGACGGGCGCGTAGGAGGAGGCGAACCAGGAGGCGACGGCCACGTCGTAGGCGGCCGTGTGCTGGAAGGCCTCGGCGGCCAGGCGCTTGCGGGTGGCGAGGTCGAAGCCGCCGTCCCGCACCGCGGCCAGGACGTCGGCGTAGCGGTCCGGGCTGGTGACCACGGCCACGGACGGGTGGTTCTTGGCGGCGGCGCGGACCATCGAGGGGCCGCCGATGTCGATCTGCTCGACGCACTCGTCGGGCGAGGCGCCGGAGGCGACGGTCTCGCGGAACGGGTAGAGGTTGACCACGACGAGGTCGAAGGGCTCGACACCCAGCTCGCCCAACTGCCGCCGGTGGTCCTCCAGACGCAGGTCGGCGAGGATGCCGGCGTGCACCTTGGGGTGCAGGGTCTTGACCCGGCCGTCCAGGCACTCGGGGAAGCCGGTGAGGTCCTCGACCTTGGTGACGGGCACGCCGGCCGCGGCGATCCGGCCGGCGGTGGAGCCGGTGGAGACGAGTTCGACGCCCGCTTCGTGCAGCCCGCGCGCGAGCTCCTCCAGGCCGGTCTTGTCGTAGACGCTGACGAGCGCGCGCCGGATGGGCCGCTTGTTCTCGGCGGTCACTGGATAACTACCTTTCGTCCCTCGATGCGATAGCCGTTGCGGGCGAGCCGCCCCACGACCTCGACGAGCAGCCTTCGCTCGACTTCCTTGATGCGCTCGTGCAGCGCGCTCTCGTCGTCCTCGTCCCGGACCTCGACCACGCCCTGGGCGATGATCGGGCCGGTGTCGACGCCGTCGTCGACGAAGTGGACGGTGCAGCCGGTGACCCTGGCGCCGTACGCGAGCGCGTCCCGCACACCGTGGGCCCCGGGAAAACTGGGCAGCAGGGCGGGGTGCGTGTTGACGAACCGCCCACCGAACCGCGCGAGGAACTCCTTCCCCACGATCTTCATGAACCCGGCGGAGACGACGAGGTCGGGCTCGTGGGCGGCGACGGCCTCGGCCAGCGCCGCGTCCCACTCCTCGCGCGTGCCGTAGTCCTTGACCTTCCGCACGAAGGTCGGCAGCCCGGCGCGCTCTGCGCGCGCCAGCCCCTCGATGCCGTCGCGGTCGGCGCCTACGGCGACGATCTCGGCGCCGTAGGCCTCGGCTCCCACGTCGGCGATCGCGTCGAGGAGCGCCTGAAGGTTGGTGCCGGATCCGGAGACCAGCACGACGAGGCGCTTGGCCACGGGCTTGGCGGCCACGATGGGGCCCTTTCTCGGGGAAGCTGTTTTGTACGGTCGTACGAATGCTTCGCGCCCCCGGATACGGGGAAGCCTACGAAGCGGCCGACCGTCAGCAACGATACCGGCACTTCGGACGGCCCCCATGGGACGGTGGCGTGGCCGGAAGGTAGCGTCTGGGGAGAGCTGGTACGGGAACGCACCGCACGCACCGTGCGTTCACGCGGTGAGAGTCCCCGGACCGTGGGCACCCAGCGCCTTCGGGGGGAACCTCTCCACCGATGTCCGTGCCGGAACGGTCGTGCCAGATCAGTCGTGACTCACAAGGGGAAGACGCTCACTTGATGCCGGACCGCAGCCTGCGACTCCTCACCTTCCCTTCCCAGTCGGCGCAGGGACGGCTGCGCGGTGCCGTGTTGCTGCGGGAGCGCTCGTCCTCGCCTCCGGACGCGTCCTCGGACGGGCGGGACGGCGCCGGACGCGGCAGCGCCACCCCCGACGACAACCCCTTCGCACCGCCCCCGGAGGGCACCCCCGACCGACCGTGGCAGCCCCGTCCGCAGTCCGGCCGTGACGCGTCGTCCGAGGGCGGATCCGACGGGTCCGGCGAGGGCGGCGGCCACGCCCCCTGGGGCAGCCAGTGGAGCGACCGCCAGCCCGGCCGCTCCTCCAGCGGCTTCGGCGAGCGCCCGCAGCGGCCCGGCGGCCCGCAGAACCCGAGCGGTGGCCCCGGTCCGCGCTGGGACCCCACCGACCCCGCCCAGCGCCGTGCGCGGTACGCCCTGCTGTGCGGCATGTGGGCCTTCTTCTTCGCCCTGTTCAGCTGGCCGTACGTGGCCCTGCTGCTGGGCGCGCTCTCCCTGTATTGGGGTGTCAGCTCGCTGCGTGCCAAGCCGCGCGGGCAGGGCCAGGGCGGACCGGCGCCCGAGGGCCGCCCCCAGACGACGGCCGCGGTCAGCGGCCTGGTCACCGCGTCACTGGCGCTCGCCCTGGTCGCCGTGAACTTCACGGCGCAGCTGGTCTACCGCGACTACTACTCGTGCGTGAACGACGCCCTCACCAACGAGGCCAAGCAGTCCTGCGACCAGCATCTGCCGCCTGAGCTGCGGGGAGTTCTGGGGATCAGCGACTGACGGGGGCGTCCGGCGCGGGGGGTTCCTCCGCGCCGGGGTCCTGTGCGGGGGGTCGTGGCGCGAGGGGTTCGCGCGGGGATTCCCACGGGAACTCCCGTACGGAAGCTTTCCGCCGGGTGGGCGGGGCCACGTGGTTCCCGTGACCGGGGGCCTGACCGGGGCCCGGAGGGGGATCCACCGGCTTCGGGGGTGCGGGCGGCCTCACGGTTCCTTCCGGTTTCGCGGGCACGGGCGGCTCCACGGTTCGTTCCGGCTTCGCGTTCTCCTCGGCCGCCGCGGCCTCGCGCGGTGTCTCCGTCCCCGCCGGCGTCTCCTTCAACGCGGCCCAGCGGGCCTGCCGGGCTCCGTCGCCCTCGTGCCGGGAGGGCGGTTCAGGCACCGGCGGGTCGAAGAGCAGTACGTCGTACGGCTCGAGGTGGTCGTCGTGGCGAACGGGCACCGGCGTGGGCTGCGGGGGCCGGGGCTTCGTGGCCTTCGCCCGCAGAAGCAGGCCCCACCGGCGCACTCTTCCGCGCATGGCTTCGGCGGGCGACGGACGCGGCACCGTGACGGTCGCGCCCGCCCGGGGTTCGCCCGTCTTCGGCTCGGCCGCGCCGCCCACCGCCACCCAGCCCGAGCGGCACCGCCACGCCCGCAGCACCGCCGCCGCCGGCACGGCCGCGGTCACGGTCCACACCAGCGCCGCAGCGCCCACCTGCCACCCGACGGGCCCGAACCGGGCGAGTGCGGAGCCGCCGAGCGCACCGCCGGCCAGTGCCGCGAGCGCCCCGAGAACCGCCGCGCACAGCAGACAGGCCAGCCCGGCACCGGCCACCGTCCGCCGCCACGACCAGGCCCGCACGCCCGCGCGTGCGTCCCCGCCGTCCCGCTCTGCGCCGCCCCGCTCCTCCCGCACCGCCGACCTGGCCACGAACCAGCCCATCGTCAGCCCGGCCGTCACCGGCAGCGACGCCGTCGCCCAGTTCAGCGCGGTGCCGGGACCGGGGTCCGGAAGCGCGGCGAGCAGCGGGAAGGGCGGCAGCAGCGGGGCCGGGGCGGAGGACAGCGGACCGACGGCATGACCGGCGCCGAGCACGAAGCCGGGTCCGAGGGAGTACGCCGCCGCCCACAGCACCGCGTTCGGCAGCAGCGCCAGGCACAGCAGCAGTACGGTGAACCGTCCCGACCAGCCCTCGGTCAGCTCCAGGAAGGCCTCCTGGGCCGTCCCGGCGTGCACCACCAGCGACACCACGAGCATCAGCGCCCCGCCGCCGGCGAACACCATGGCCCCGGCCCCCGCCGCCCGCGCCGCGACACCCGGGCGCACCCGCGGACCCGGCCCGAGGAGCAGCCGCCTCACGCCGCCCGGCAGCCGTCGCAACGCCCGCTCCAGGGGTGCGCGGGGGCGGCCGTACGCCGTCCACACGCCACTGCCCGCGGCCGCCGCGGTGACCAGCGGAACGCACACCGCCGCCCACGCCCACGAGGGCCGCAGCGCACCGCCGTCCGCGTACGCGGCGGCGCCGGATCCGACGGCGAGGTAGCCGAGGACGATGCCCGTCCAGGCGGTGCGGGGTGGGAGGAGCGGCCCGTCGTCGCCCCCGTCGGCCGCGTCCCGGGCCGCACGGTGCACCAGCAGCGCGGGCAGCGCGAGCAACAGCAGCGGGGTCACTCCGACGGGCGCGGGGACCCCTGTGAGGGTTTCGGTGCGGATCAGTTCGGCGCCGTGCGCCAGCAGCCACAGCGCGGCGGCGACATGCAGCGCGCCGCCGGGTCCGCTGTCCGGATACGGCGAGCTGATCCACAGCGCGACGACGAGCACGGCGAACGAGCCGAGACCGAGCCCCGCCGCGACCGCACCGCCCACGAAGCCGGCCCCCAAGCCGGGTGAGCGGTCCCGCAGGCGGGTGCGAAGGCGTGACAGCGGTGAACGTCGGCGGGTCGTCTGGATCACGGCTTCCATGCTCCCAACGACACACGCTTCACAGGCGCAACAGGCGAACCTCCGCCGTGTCACTCAATATACGATTATGTTCCTATTCACACCGAGGGACGCATCATGACGAACAGTCATGCGAACCCGCTTCCATCCCCCACGGAGGGCCGGCGCTCCGGTACGGCCGCCTCCCTGACGCGGGATCAGGCCGTCGACGAGGCGGACAACGCTCTGACACCCGCTCAGGCCTTCGACGC
Source organism: Streptomyces sp. NPDC001231 (assembly GCF_042896885.1). Classification (NCBI taxonomy): domain Bacteria; kingdom Bacillati; phylum Actinomycetota; class Actinomycetes; order Kitasatosporales; family Streptomycetaceae; genus Streptomyces; species Streptomyces sp. NPDC001231. Next base: position 1,122 of record NZ_JBIAXS010000045.1, on the reverse strand, counting down.
CCTGTACGCGTTCTGCGCCCCCGCCCTCGTACGGCAGGCCTATCTGCTCACCGGCCGGCACGAGCGGGCGCGCCAGTCCGTGGAAAGGGCCTTTCAACTGGCCTGGCAGCGCTGGCCGGAGGTGGCCCAAGACCGGGACCCGGCGGGCTGGGTGCGGGCGGTGGCGTACGAGTGCGCACTGTCCCCCTGGCACCTCTTCCGCCGGCGGGGCCACATCCCCGACCCGCCGTCCGACCCCGCGGACCGCGCGCTGCAACGCGCCCTGCTGCGGCTCCCGCCGTCGTACCGCCGCACCCTGGTGCTCTACGACGGTGTCGGCCTCGACCTGCCCGAGACGGCGGCGGAGACGGAGGCGAGCACCCCGGCCGCGGCGAACCGGCTGATGCACGCGCGCGAGGCGCTCGCCACGCGCATGCCGGAGCTGTCCGATCCGGCGGAGCTGCACCGGCGGCTGGTCCGCCTGGCCTCGGCGGAACGCCTCGGGGCGGGCGAGCCGACGGGCGTACGCACGGCCGGGGAACGCCGGACCCGGTTCTGGACCCGGTCCGCCGTCGCCTTCACGGCCACCATCATCGGCGCGACGACGTTCACCCTGCGCACCGCCCCCATGCACTACCTGGCCCCGGTGTCCCCCGGGCACACGGTCCAGGGGCTGCCGGTGCAGGGCATGCTCGGCCCGCTCTCGCCGGAGGCGCTCGAGCCGCGCGCCGAGCTGAGGAAGGAGGGGGCGGGCGGGCCGGAGCGGCTGGCACCGGAGCTCAGATGACTCGGCTGGTCCGCCGACCGGCTGGTCCGCTCCCGAAAACGCCGGTGGGCTCCGCGCAAACGCCGGTGCGACCCCGGAAATGACGGTGCGACCCCGGAAAAACGCCGGTGGGCTCCGCGGAAACGCCGGTGGGCCCGCCCCCGTCTGGGAGTGGGCCCACCGGACCGGCTCGGAAAGCTCGGCCGCCGAGGGCGGCCGTGTTCAGCCGCCCGGGGCGGCCCGTGCTCAGCTGCCGAGGATGGCGCGAGCCAGCTTGGCCGTCTCGGTCGGGGTCTTGCCGACCTTGACGCCCGCGGCCTCCAGGGCCTCCTTCTTCGCCTGGGCGGTACCGGAGGAACCCGAGACGATGGCGCCCG
>NZ_JBIAXS010000044.1:0-60339 GCF_042896885.1 Streptomyces sp. NPDC001231 | reverse complement strand
TCCGAGTAGTCCTTCATCGCCATCGGCGGTGTTCTCGCTTCCTCCGGATCAAGCAGACCCAGTATCAGCGTGTCCACCATTCAGGGGGAGGCCCCATCCCCGGTCACTTCCAGCTTGATCGGGCCGCTATGGGCGGACGCCGCCGGTGCGCCGAGCAGCAGGACGGGCCCGGTGAACAGGACAGTCGTCGTGGCGTGCCTCCGTGTCATCTTCATGGTCCGTGGCTCCCTTCGGGTTCGTCGTCGGGGGTGAGTGCTCCGCTGCCGGGGGGTGCCGGCAAGAACACGTGCTGGTGTCCGAGGCCTGCGTCGGTGTTCGCGGCGTCGAGCGCCGTGGCCCCGGTCGACCAGGTGAAGATCGCGTCGGCGCGCTGCCGTACGGCGAGGGCCACCACGGTCTCGCGGGTGGAACCGGTCAGTGCCCGCGAGGTCGCGTATGTGTCGACGGTGGTGGCGATCTGGCGTACGGCGGAGGCAAGGCTCGACCTCGCCACGTTGGTAGCGGTCTCGCCGGAGGGTGGATCGGCGAAGGCCGCGACGGCTGCAGTGGCCGCATTCCGCCAACCCGCGACGTCGGCGGAGGTCACCGTAGCGGATCGGGTGCTGTCGTCAGCGGGCATGGCCCGGTCCAGGCCCTCGAGCACAGGGACGAGCCGGTCGCGGGTCGTACGGGCCAGCTCGGTCAGGGTCTTGATCTGCGTCTTGTCCCGCTGGGCGGCCTCGACGCGAATCCGGTCGGCCGTCCGCTCGGTCGAACTCGCCCGGGTTCCGGCGAACACCAGGCCTCCGACGAGAAGCGCGCCGAGCGTGAATGCGGCCGCGAGTGTGAGCACCCGACCTCGGGGCGATTTCCGGACCACCGTCGGTTCCCTGCGTCGGCTGATGATGCCCACCTCCTGATGAACGTTGGACGTATGTACTGATGGGAGCGGAATGGGGCGGGTGCCCCGCGACAGTTGTCGCGGGGCACCCTGGTTGGTTCAGCGGGGTGCCGGGGTTCCCTTCGGTCGCCCGGCACCTCTTCGGGTCGCGGCCGGTGGTCAGCCCTTCGGCGTGCCGCCGTACTGAATGATCAGTGCGTCGGCGTCGCGGAGGAGCGTGGCCCGGACCTGGTCGTCGGAGACGTTCTTGTCGTCGTTGACGAAGGCCTTGAACTTCTCCAGCTCATCGATGGTCTTGTCGTTGGACTTGTCCTTGTTCTCGGCGTCGATCGCGCCATCGAGCCTGCCGTGGAGCTTGTGGGCGCCCAGCGGGGTGAGCTTTCCGGTGCCTTCGAAGCGGTCGATCAGGCTCGCGATGTCGGCCGTCGAGGTGACGACGGTGAACTTCACGGTCTGCTCGGTCCGGTTGCCGGCCTTGTTGACGGCGGTGACGCTGAGCGTGTGCTTGCCCAGGCCGAGTTCGTGCAACGCCAGGACCGTGCCGGAGGTGAACGGCTTGCCGTCCAGCGTGCCGCTCACCGACGCGATCCCGGACCCGGAGTTGACGGCCTGCCAGCTGACGGCCAGGTCCTGGCTGTCGCCGTACTTCTCGCCGGCTGCCACGCCGGAGACAAACACGGTCGGTGCCTTCGTGTCGATCTTGGCCGTGACGGCCTTGGTGTCCTCCACATTCCCGGCCTTGTCGGTCGAGCGGTAGCGCAGCTCGTGCTGCCCCTCGCCCGTGATCGTGACCGTCGCGGTGTACGGCGTCCAGGGGCCGCCGTCCGTGGAGTACTCGGTCTTGGCCACGCCGGACGTCGCGTCCGTCGCGGTCAGCGTCACCGGCACCGCGCCGTTGTGCCACCCGTCGTCGTTCGCCGAGGCGATCTTCGCGGTGGTCATCGGCGCCGTCGCGTCCACCTTGACCGTGAAGGTCTTGGCGTCCTCGACGTTGCCGGCCTTGTCGGCCGAGCGGTAGGCCAGCGTGTGCGAGCCGTCTCCGTAGACGATGACCAGGCCGGTGTAGGCCGTCCAGTCGCCGCCGTCCAGCTTGTACTCGGTACGGTCGACGCCGCTGCCCTTGTCCTCGTCGGCGGCGGTCAGCGTGACTGTGACCGGACCGGTGAACCAGCCGCTGTCCGGCTGTGCCGGGTCGGTCTTCGCGGTCGTCACCGGCGGCGTCTTGTCCTGCTCGACCGCCGGGGTGAGGTGGAAGTAGTCGAACTTGGCCGTCTTCGACGCCGTCTGGTTGACGCCGAAGGCGTAGAGTCCGGCTCTCGCGTTCGCCGAGACGACGTCGTTTTTGACCGGCGTCGGGTTGCCGTTCGACGCGATTTCGGTCCACGTCTTGCCGTCGGCGGAGTAGTAGCCGTGGAAGGTGTCGCCTTCCTTCTTCAGTCGCAGCCAGGCCACGCCGCTGGTGAGGTTGCTGACCGCAGGCTGCGGGTTCTGGACCACGTCGCCGATCTCGCTGCGCAGTTCGAGCCGCCGGGCGACGGCCTCGCCGGGCTGGTTGTCGGTGACGAAGTCGAACTTCACGTAGTTGGCGTCGTCCTTGTAGACGATCAGGCCGGCCTGCTGGTACCGCTCGTTGAAGGCGCTGCCGTCAACCTTGGTCTCCAGCGTCCAGTCGCCGGCCGGCGCCTTCTGCACGATGAAGTTCTTCGGGTTGCTGTTGTCGGTGCCGTAGATGTCTCCCTTGGAGGTGTCGATCTCCAGGTTGCCACCGGTCACCCGCACGGCCGAGGGGTCGTGGCGCACGATCGAGTCCCAGCGGCACTGGTCGAGCGTGGTGCCGTCGAACTCGTCGTTCGGACCCGGCTTGGTCGCCGTGTCGTCGGGGGTGATGTGGAACCAGTCGAAGTGGGCGGCGATCACCGGGCGGTTGCCGGTCCCGGCGATGGCGAACAGGCCGATCTTCGGGTTCTTGATCCCGGCGAGCGGCTTCGTCTCCGGCATCGCGGTGAAGTTGATGCCGTCCGCCGAGTAGTGAGCGGTCAGGTTGGTGCCGTCACTGATGAACCGCACGTACACGGTGTCGGGGTAGGCGTCCCCGAGCTGGGCCGTGTTACTGGCCGTCACCTCCTTGGGATCGCCGTTCTCCTCGCGGATGAACTGGAAGATACGGTTGGCGTGGTTGTCGGTGCCGCGGCCCTGCAGCACCATCTTGGCGTAGTTGTCGTCGTCGCCGTACAGGATCAGGCCCGCCTGCTGGTAGGCGTCGCGGGCATTGAGCGTGACCTTGGTGGTGGCCATCCAGGCACCTGACGGCGCCGGCTGCACGACGATGTTCGGCGAGCCGCTGTTGGATCCGTAGATATCGGTGTTCGACGTCGGGATGACGAGCTTGCCGTCCGCGACCTTGAGGTCCTGGTTCTCCCGGATGACCGACCAGCGGTCATGGTTGAGCTCAGTGCCCAGGAAGTCGTCGGAACGTCCGGTCAGGCAGAGCGTGTTCGACGCCTCCACCTTGATCGAAATCTCCTTGGTCGTCGCCGCGCCCTTGGCGTTGGTCACGGTGACCGAGGCGGTGTACGTTCCCGGCGCGCTGTAGGTGTAGCTCGCGTTCGCGGTCGTCGGCTGCGGGGCTCCCTTCACCCCGAAGTCCCACTTGTAGGTGAGCGGCAGGTTGCCGTCGGGGTCGGTGGCCGAAGCGGTGAAGTCGACCTTCAGCGGCGCGGTGCCCGAGGTCGGGTTCGCCGACGCGGTCACCACCGGGCGCTGACTGTCGGTGACACCCTTGCCAATGAAGTCGACCCAGTTGGCATTGATCAAGAAGGCGTCGTCGCCCGCGCTCGCCGGCTTGCGCACGACGAAGTACAGCGGGCCGCTGTCGGTCGACGCGTTGGTCAGCTTCATCGTGACATCGACGTACTGCTGCCAGCCGCCGGTGCCCGTCACATCGGCCGTCCCGACCAGCTTCCCGTTCTCCGGGTCACCCTGCCGGACCTGCACAGTCCCGCCGGAGTTGTTGGAGGCCACCCGCAGCCGGATCGCGTCGATGTTGCTCAGGTTCACCGGGTCGAACGACCACCAGTCGCCGTCCCGGATGTACCCGATGTTCAGGCCGCCGCCCAGCGGGTCGCCGGTGGTCTCCGTCCGAATGCCATGGGCAGTGGTGGCCTTGCTGTCCGAGACCCGGCCGGTCGCCGAGAAGTGCTCGGCCTGCTTGTGCTTGGGCTGCAACACGACCTGACCCCGCCCGGTCAGCGGCTTGGCCCCGCCGGCGGCGCCGTGGTCGGTGTAGCTGGCCTCGATCGCATAGAAGAGGTTCTCGTCGGCGCCGTGCCCGCCCTCGTTGGTCTGCACGATGCCCTCGCAACCCTTGAGTTGGTCGAGGGGGTGACCGTGACCGTCATGGCCGAGGATCGCCTGGATCTGGACCTCGTTGCAGTTGATCTGGCCGTCCTCGGGGTCGGTGACGGTGACCTTGAACTTCACCTGGTCCCCGAAGTCGAAGAATCCGCCGTTCGGCGGCAGGTCCACCTTCACGGTGGGCCGGGTGTTGCCCGCTGTGATCGTCACACTGGCCTTGGCGGTCATGCCGTCGTCGTTGGTGACGGTCAGGACCGCGTTGTACTCGCCCGCCTTGGTGTAGGTGTGCGTGGGGTTGGCGTTGGTCGTGCCGTCCGTGCCGTCACCGAAGTCCCAGGCGTAAGTGAGCGCCTTGCCGTCGGGGTCCTTGGTCCCCTCACTGGAAAACTTCACGGCCAGCGGCAGCGGACCGTCGGTCTTGTCCGCCGAGGCGCGGGCGACCGGCGGCCGGTTGCCCTTGACGTACTCGATCCGGTAGACGCCCGAGTCGGCGTTGTCACCGCCGAACCCGGACCCCCACTCGATCAGGTACAGCGCACCGTCAGGGCCGAACTTGATATCCATGGGCCGCTTGAAGCTCATGGACTTGAGAATTTGGTTGATCTTGACGAGCTTGGTGGTGTCCTCATTCAGCTGGAACGAGAACATCTTGTTGGTGTTCCACTCGCCGAAGATCGCCTTGCCGTCCCAGTACGCCGGCCACTTGACGTCCGACTTCAGGTCCGCGTCATACCGGTAGACCGGGCCCGCCATCGGCGCGCCGCCCTGCAGTTCGGGGAACTGGTTCGGGTCGGTGTTGTAGTGGTACCAGACCGTTGCCGGGATCGCCGGCGGCAGGTTGGTCAGCCCGGTATTGTTGGGCGACTTGTTGACCGGGGCGGCGCAGTTGAACGCCGATCCGGACTTCTTGGTGGCGAAGTCGTACTCGATGTATGGGTTGTTGGGACCGGTGCAGTACGGCCAGCCGTAGTTGCCCGGCTTGGTGATCAGGTTCCACTCCACCGTGTTCTCCGGACCCCGCGTGGCGCTCGGAGACCCGGCGTCAGGGCCGTAGTCGGCGACCATCGGATTCCCGGTCTTCGGGTCGAGGCCGATCCGGAAGGGGTTGCGGAAGCCCATGCTGTAGATCTCAGGCTTCGTCTTCGCCGTCCCCGGAGCGAACAGGTTGCCCGCCGGCACGCTGTAGGTGCCGTCCGCTTCGGGGTGGATCCGCAGCAGCTTGCCACTCAGGCTGTTGGTGTTGCCCGAGGTGCGCTGCGCGTCCCACGCCTCACGGCCCGGCTGCTCATCGATCGGGGTGTAGGCGTCCGAGGCGAACGGGTTGGTGTTGTCGCCCACAGCCAGCCACAGATCACCGGTCTTGCGATCCATCAGCATGCCGCCGCCGTGGTGACAGCACTCCGCCCGCTGCACCGGCACGTCGAGCATCTTCTTCTCACTCGACATGTCGAGCGTGTCTCCCGTGACCGTGAACCGGCTCAGCCGGTCCACGTTCTCGCCCACTGGGGAGTGGAACAGGTACACCCAGTGGTTGGTGTCGAAGTCACGGTCCAGCACCAGCCCGAGCAGCCCGCTCTCGTTGGCGGTGAACACGTTCAGGTGACCGGCCGTCACCGTGCCGCCAGTCGGCTTGACGACCCTGACGTCGCCCAGGCGGTCGATGTAGAAGACCCGGCCGTCCTTTGCGACGTCCAGCATCATCGGGTTCGACGTCTTGTTGTCGAGGGTGACCTTCTCGAAGCTGGCGCTCTGCGACGCCGCGCAGTCGGCCTTCACCACACCCGCGGCGGTCTTGATGCCGCCGAGGAGCATCTTCAGGAACTCCGGCTCGCTGAAGCTCTCCTTGGTGTGACCGAGCCCCGTGTACCACGACCGGCCGCCGTCGTAGTCCTGACACCACGTGGTCGGGTGGTCGATGCCCATCGTGCCGCCGTTGTAGGACTTCTCATCCATCGACTGCAGCACGTGCACGGTGCCACGCGGGTTGGCCTGGTAGTCATACCACTCGTCGTTGCGCTTCCACGATGTCGGCAGACCCTCGGTCGACGGGTGCGCCGGGTCCTCGACCTTGACGGTGGCGTTCTGGATCGCCGGGTGCGACTTGAAGTACCCGCCGACGAGCTTGCCGTACCACGGCCAGTTGTAACCGCCGTCGGAAGCGGCGTGGACGCCGGCGAAACCGCCGCCGTGCTGGATATAGCGCTGGAAGGCGTCCTTTTGGTCCTGCGTGCCCAGCGGGTCGCCGGTCGTGGACAAGAAGATGACGGCCTGGTACTGCGCCAGGTTTTCGTCGGTGAACGCCGCGCTGTCCTCGGTGGCGTCGACCGCGAAGTCCTGTTCCTGGCCGAGCTTCTGAATGGCTGCGACGCCGTCAGGGATCGAGTCGTGTCGGAATCCGGTGGTCTTGGAGAAGACGAGCACCTTGAAGGCAGGTGCCGCAGTGGCGGCGTGCGCCGGCGACGTCAGGGCCGCCGGGGCGACCAGCGACAGGATGGGAAGGACGAGGGCAAACGCCATCGTCGCGGCTATTCGGCGTAGGGTTCTATGTCTGTGGGCCACAGCCGTTCCTCTGGGGCTCGGGGGAATGTGGACTCATCGGGCGATTGCTGGTTGGGGTGCGCCGGGGTGCTGTCAGCGTCAGCGCCCCGCCCCACGTTCTGGGGGCGTCCGGCCGCACATGCCGGGCTGGGCCGGGACGGGGTCGGGGGTCCCCTCGTAATGCGGTACGGGGGGTCTCTTGCCGGGACTGAGGGACACCCTCAGTGGATGGCTCCTAGCCACTCGCGGTTGACGAGGCGAGCAATCGCAGGAGCTTCACGTGCATGGACGGCCCCTCCCTCTGCGGTCCGACATCGCCGGACCACGGTCCATCGGGCCTCGGCACATCGCCGCGGCCATGGATCTCACCGCCGTCGGCTGAAGCACGCCGGCCAGAACCTTGATCAGAATTGACTTTCCGAGGCACCGTTCCGCCCGAGCCGGCACTGCACTTCACCGGGAGTGTCTCCAGGTCAGCGCCATCGAGTGCTCGGGCCCCGGGGAACGTCTTGACGCCCTACACCCGCAACCGCGGCACGGTCACGTGGTCCCCCAAGGTGAGATCCATGTCCAGATTGGCTTTGTTTAGTCGCTGAACTTAGAGCGGGAATGTGGCAGTGTCAACACCTATGAAGGGTGGAGACTCGGCAGGACCCGGGAACAGAGAAGCCATGGCCAGTCCGGCCCGGCAAGAAAGCCTGCGGACCCGAAACCTGTCGCTGGTGCTCAACCAGATCGCCGGCGCGGCGGAACCGGTGTCGCGTGCCGACGTGGCAGCGGCGACCGGACTGACCAGGGCCACCGTCTCGACTCTGGTCGACGTCCTGATCGAGGGTGGTCTGGTCGGCGAACTGGAACCACGCAAGACCAGGCCGACGGGCCGCCCGGCGACCGGATTGGTACTCGCCGACGATCGAGCGGCCGGGCTCGGGCTGGAAATCAGCGTCGACTACATCGCAGCATGCGTCATCGACCTCGCCGGAGGAGTCCGTTACCAGGAGGTTGTACAACAGGACCAGCGGGGGCGGACCCCGCGCGAGGTGCTGAGCACCGTCGCCGACATGGCCGCGACCGCGATCACTGCCGCCGAGAGGCTGGACTTGACCGTGGCCGGTGCGGGCGTGGCCGTTCCCGGACTGGTCGACAAGGGGCTGCTGCGCCTGGCACCCAACCTCAGCTGGCGCGACGTCCACATCTCGTCCCTGCTCGCCCGGACCGGAGCTTTGGACGGGCTGGCGATCACGGTCGACAACGAGGCGAACTTCGCCGCGCTGGGCGAACTACGCATGGACCGGGGCGCCGCGCCCACCGATTTTCTGCATGTCTCGGGCGAGATCGGGGTGGGCGCCGGCATCGTCATGGGCGGTGCGCTGTTCCGTGGCGAGCACGGCTGGAGCGGCGAGATCGGGCACATGGCCATCGGGATGGACGGACCACCATGTCAGTGCGGCGCCCACGGCTGTCTGGAACAAGTGGCCGGCCAAGAGGCCATCTTGCGGGCCGCCGGACTCCCCCTGCGGGCCGCCACCTCAATGGGGGGACAGGCTACCGTCGGCCGCATCGTGCAGGCGGCCGAGGCGGGCCATTGGCAAACCCTGGCGGCGCTCAGGCGGGCCGGCCGCGCTCTCGGTATCACGATCGCCGGGGCCGTCAAACTCCTCGACATCGGCTGCGTCGTGCTCGGCGGCATCTACGCACCGCTGGGGCCCTGGATCCAGCCAGAGGTGCAGCGTGAGGTCGATCTTCGGGTGCTGTCCTCATCCTGGTCTCCGATCCGCGTCCGGATCTCGCTCGCGGGCACCGACGCCTCCGTGCTCGGGGCCGCGAGCTCGGTCATCCGGGCCATCATCGATGACCCGTCCACATGGTTGCGCAGATAGAAATCGAGCATTGACGGGAACCGCCGCCGCACGATGACAGAGTCGATTCGGAACCAGCCAGTCGATGTCCCCGGCCGCGTCCGCGCGGGACTGGATCTGCTTGGAAGGCTCGGGTGAACACGCCGTCCAGGGCGTGGCGGCGGAAGCGGGTGCACACCATCTGTCACGGCCCGTGGTTCGGCAGGCTTCCGCCCACACCCGCACTTTCAGGCGACGCCAGAACCACTCAAAGGCTCATGAACCGTCCTCCGTAACGTAGGCACTTCCAGGTCGCGGGGCCGACGATCCCGTCCCGCAGGCGGGCTGGGGTTCCTCGCCGGCGGGTACAAGACCGCACAGACACTCGCCGGGCAGATCCACACCATGCGCGCGGAAGGCGTCGCGTTCGGCGTCAATCTGTTCGTCCCCAACCGGTCCCGTGTCCGACGAGGCATACCGGCGCTACGCACGGGCGGTGCAGGTGGAGGCCAACCATTACGACGGTGGCCGCGACCGTGATGGACCAGGGGCGGGGCGAGCGGTAGAGCGAGCTCAGGCCGCCTTGAGCAGCTCAGCGAGTTGTGTGGTGTCGATGAGGTGGGCTCGTGACGGGAACACCTTGTCGACCAGGACGCGGTGGACCTCGGGGTCAGTGTCGGCGATGCCGTCGGTCAAGATGTAGACGCGGTAGTCGCGGTCGGCGGCGTCGATGAGGGTGGACAGGACGACGCCACTGGTGCTGATGCCGGAGAGGATCAGGGTGTCGATACCCCGGTCCCGCAGCTGCTCGTGGAGGTTGGTGGTCGAGCCGGCACCGAAGCGGATCTTGCGGACGACGATGTCGCCGTCGGCCGGGGCGATCCGGTCGTCGATCTGAGTCGTGGCGTCCTCGTGGTGCAATATCTTCGCCGCGGCGACGCCGCTGAAGGTCTTGTTGGTGGCGGGCACGGACGCCCAATCGTCTTCGGTGAAGGCGACGCGGACGTAACCGATGGTGCCGCCCGCGGCACGGACGTCGGCGATCGCGCTGGTGACGTGCCCGATGAGGGCGTCGGGCTCCGGGATGCTCGCGATGATCCCGTTCTGGAAGTCCATCGCCAGCAGCGCGGCACGCCGGGGGGCGAACTCGGGGAGGGCGGGGGTGGTCATGCGTGGTTCTCCTTGCGTGGGGTCATCGCCGCGTGGGCGGTGTCGGTCGGGGTGTCGGGGTGGTCCGGAACGTCGTCCGTCGCACCGTGCTTCTTCCGGCCCATCAGCCGGCGGTCGAGGGCGGTCAGCAGGAGCACGGCCGTACCCGCCAGGACCAGGACGAGGCCGAGGAAGTGCAGCCCCTGGTCGCTCGCGCCGTCACGGAAAACGATGCCGCCGATGACGGACGAGGTGATGGTGCCGAGGTAGCCGAAGGTCCGGAACAGGCCGGAGGCGGTGCCGATCTGGTCGGGCGGCGCCGCGAGATAAAGGGCGGTCTGGTTGCCGACCGTGGTCGCGGCGGAGGTGACGCCGAAGGCCAGGGAGACCAGGACGATCACGATCGCCGGGATGGCCGAGGTGAGCAGCATGATCCCTGCTGAGCCGACCAGCATGCTCAGGGCGGCGGCGAGCAGCGGCCCGCGCACCAGATTGCGACGGGCCAGCGGGTGCGACAGGAGCGCGGAGACGGCGCCCATCGGCAGCAGTAGGAGGCCCGCCTGCACCTCGGAGAAGCCGTGCGCGGCCTCCAGCCACTGCGTCATGCCGTACATCACGGAGTAGACGCCGAGGAGGGTGAGGGCCTGTCGCAGGTAGGTGCGTGCGAGGGCGCCATTGGCGGCAAGACCGCGGAAGTCGAAGAAGGGCGCACTCCTGCGCAGCTCCCACCAGACGGTCGGCGCGGCGGCCACGACGAAGACGGCGAACGCGATCCATTCGGGGTCCGGCAGGCCCATCAGGAAGACGACCAGCGCGGTCATGGAGGTGGCGAAGCCGAGGATGCCGAGGAGGTCGATCCGGTCGGCGACGGCGCGGAAGCTGCGGTCGGTCCGGTCGAGCGGCGGGTCCTTGGGGAGCCAGCGCGAGGTCATTACGAGGGCCATCGCGGTGACCGGGAGGTTGATGAGGAAGGCCAAGCGCCATCCTGCGGCGCCCACGAGCAGCCCGCCGATCGGCGGGCCGACGGCGGCGGTGGCCATGCCGGCGATGGCGAGGCCGCCGAGAACTCCGCCCGGCGGGGCGTCCATGGCGGCGTCCTCGGCGCGGCGCCGGATCATGACCATGGCGCAGGGGAACGCGGCCGAGGTGCCGATGCCGATCAGTACGCGGGCGGCAGTCAGCATCGCGAGGTTCTGGCCGAAGCCGCCGGTGGTGCCGCCGAGCAGGACGAGGACGATGCCGGAGAGGAAGATCCGTCGCGGGCCGAGCACTTCTGCCAGCTTGCCCGCGGTGGGTTGGGCGACGGCGCTGGCCAGGTAGAGCGAGGAGACCAGTACGGCGGTGCTGCCGATCGAGACGTTCAGGTCGGTGGCGATGGGGACCATGGCGGTCGCGATGATGGAGCTGTTGATCGGGTTGAGGGCCGAGCCCACATACAGGGGCGTGGTGAACGGCCAGGCGAACGGCTTGCGCCGCGGATCGCGGGTCGCAGTGTCGGCCCGTGCGGGGGCCGTACTCATCGGGTGCCGCCACTCCTGCCGCCGTCACCGGTGGGTTCCTGATCCAGGTCGGCCGAGGCCAGGCGCTCCAGCAGTTCGATGGCCTTGTCCAGGTCTTCGCGCTCGTCGGGGGCGACGAGCCGGTCGATGGCCCGCGTCAGAAAGTCGGCGCGGCCCGCGAGTAGCTTGTCGACGAGATCGGTCGCGGACGGATCGGGGCTCATCAGCTTCTTGCGGCCGTCCGCGGGGTCGGGCTGGCTGTTCACGAGTCCGGCGGCCTTGAGTACCGCGAGGCTCTGCGCGATGGACTGGGCGCTGACGTGCTCCAGGACGGCGAGCCGTGCGGCGGTGACGGGTCCTTCCCGTACCACGCTCGCCAGGACGGAGAGCTGTGTGGTCGTCAGGCCTATTGCGTGCTGCCCCGATTCCGCGCGCAGGCGGGCGCGCAGGCGTTTGATCGCGTCATTGAGGCGCTGCGCTGCCGCAGTGGAGGACTGCGGCGTGGGGTCTGTGTTCATGATGCAACGATAAAACTCCACAAGTAACTTGTCAAAGTTACTTGTGGAGTTTCGGGAGCGCAGTGCGGTGGCCGGTATCGCGGAGCGGCGCAAGTCGGCCTGTGGTCGGCGTCCCGGCCAATCCGTGACCGTGCCCGTGCGGCCCGCACGGAGAGCGGTCAGGGCCTGGACGGCACAGGCGATCAGCAGCAGGGCCAGCGGCCAGGACCAGGAGCCGGTGGCGTCGTGGAGGGTGCCCGCGCCCAAGGGGCCGAGGACGCCGATCAGATAGCCGGTGCCCTGGGCCATCGCGGACAGGGCCGCGGTGGTGGGGGCGTCCGGGGAACGCAGGGCGAAGAGGTTGAGGGCCAGGGCGAATCCGGCCCCCAGGCCGAGGCCCGGTACGGCGGCCGACGGCCAGATGAGGCCCGTCGGGGCGGCGAACACGCCGATCAGCCCCGCCCCGGTCAGAAAGGCCACCGTCACCCCCGCCGCCCGCTGGTCCGGGAGGTGGCGGCCGAAGGCGGCCAGGAGCCAGGCGCCCAGGACGCCCACCGCGTTGCACAGGGACAGCGCGAGGCCCGCTGAGACGGCGCTCGGACCGCGGTCCTGCCAGATGGTCGGCAGCGAGCCGAACACGGTGTACGACAGCAGCGCCTGGGCGCCGAAGATCACGGTCACCTGCCAGGCCAACGGGCTGCCCCACAGTCGTACGCGCCTCGCCTCACCGGTCGGCTCGGGTGGTTCGCGGTCCACCGCCCGGAGCACCACCGCGACCGTGACCAGCGCCACCGGTACGGCCAGGAGTAGCAGCGGGAGCCGCCAGGAGGATCCGGTCGCCTGTGCCAGCGGCACGGCCACCGCCGGGGCGCCCGCCGCGCCGAGGGTGAGCGCGCCCGAGTAGAACGCCGACACACGAGGTACGGAGCGCGGGAACCTCCGCTTGATCAGGCCCGGTATCAGTACGTTCGCGATCCCGATCGGGGCCGCCACCAGGACCGTGCCGACGAACAGCGCCGCCGCCGAGGAGTCCGACCGGATCAGTCCGCCCAGCGCGAGGACCAGGAGGGACAGCACCAGCAACGTACGGCCGGACCAGCGGCGTTGGAGCCGCCGCGCTGCGAACGCGAACAGGCCCAGACACAGCACGGGCAACGAGGTGAGGACCCCCACCGCCGTGTCGCCGAGCCCCAGGTCGTCGCGGAGGGGCGTGAGCAACGGGGAGACCGAGGTGAGCGGGGCTCGCAAGTTTAGGGCGAGCAGGGCGAGCGCAGCCGAGCAGGGGGCCGCCGACTGCCGCCTTCGGTGCGCAGGGTGCGGACGAACCTTCCGTGGCTACCGGGGAGTCGGGGGGCATGGTTCGCTCCGTTCCAGGGCGGGGGTCTCGAGTCTCACGCCGTACGCGGCCGCAGGCGGCCGGACGCGAGGACGGCCAGAGCGGCCGGCAGGCCCGTCGCCGCGAACACGCACAGCAGGGCCGCCCGCGTGGTCGAGCCATGGGCGTGCGCGATGGCAATGGCCGCGCCGCCGAGGCCGCTGATCAGGGCCGTGGCGAGGGTCTGGGCCAGTTGGAGGGCTGCGCTGACCGTGCCCTGCTGACCGGCGGCTGCCTGTTCCATCGTGTCGGTGGTGGCCGCGTTGAAGGCAATGCCCATGCCGAGGCCACCGACGGTCCACCCCAGCACGGCCAGCAGGGCGGGGATGGAGGGGACCAGCATCGCCCCGCCGGTGATCAGCACACCGGCGAGCAGGACGGCGCTGCCCAGCGCCACGCCCCGTACCTGTCTCCTGCCGCCCGCGGCGGCGGACGCGTCCCGCCGGGCCTGGAGTGCCGAGCCCACGACCCAGGCCAGCGCGCCCGCCGAGAGACCGAGACCCACCTGAGTAGCACTCAGGTCGCGGAGTTCGGTCAGACCCAGCGGGATGAACGCCTCGCTGCCGAAGTACACCGCGCACAGCAGCCCCCGTACGACGATGCCGGCGCCGATGCCCGGTCGTACGGACAGGGTTCCGGGCGGGGTCACCCGGCGCAGCGCGACCAGCGCGACGGCGACGCCCGCGGCCCGTGCCCTGCCCGACGCGGTGCAGGTCAGCGACCGATGGCACCTCTGGCGCAACCTGTGCGACAGGGTTCTGCTCGAGGTCCGGGCCCACGCCGGCTGCTGGGCCACCATCAACCCGCCCCGCCCCGGGCGGAGTGCGCGAGCAGACCACCCGCGAACGCTGGAACAAGGTTCACGATCTCCTCGGCCGGGGCGTCGGTCTGCTCGACTGCTCCCGCCGCCTGAACCTGGCCCCGAACACCGTCAAACGCTACGCCCGCATGCCCGAACCGCAGACCCGCGCATCGCCCCCGCCTACCGGCCGACCCTCGTCGACCCCTACCGCGACCATCTGCGCGCCCGCCGTGCGGCCGACCCCGCCATCCCCGTCACCCAACTGCTGCGGGAGATCCGAGAGCTGGGCTACACCGTCAGCGCCAACCTACTGGTCCGCTACCTCAATCAGGGCCGCGCCGAAGGCGACCACCGCGTCACCACCCCGCGTCACGCCCGCCGTCTCCTGCTCACCGATCCCGAGAATCTGCGCCCGAGGGGAGCGACCCTGTCGGAGAAGATCGCCGGGACCTGCCCGGAGATGACCGCACTCGCCGATCTCGTACGCGGCTTCGCCGTCCTGCTGAAACCGGCAGAGGGCAACGACGTCAAACTCACCGAGTGGATCACCACCGCCCGCGCCGTCGACCTGCCCCACGTCGGGGGCGGCCCCTACCCAGGGCGCGGAGTGCGGGGCCGCCCGAGCCCTGCGTCCTGTCAGCGCGGGGCACTACCCGAACGCTAAAACTTCGCGCGGCTGTAGCCGCGCATCGAGCCGTGTGCCGCCACCGTCAGCCCCGCCAACTCCGTCCGGGCTTGTTCCGCGGTCGGGAGGCCCGGCAGTGTGCCGGATTCGGCGGCCTCACCGCCTGGAGTGCCGGCGGGCGCGGACGGTTCGTCGCGGGCGCCGGCCCTTGTCCGGTAGGTGAGCACGCGGCCAACGCCAGCGCGGTCACGGCCGCCAAACCACTTTTCAGCCACCACTGCTGACGCCCCATGACCTGCCCTTTTGATCCGGCGGTGGCTGACGCGACGGCTCTTGCCCGATTCCCTCGTTACCGGGGCGCCTCCGGCGTAGGCCTTCAGGTCTCGGGCCGTGTCGAGTCGAGAGCGGTCGTCACCGATCTCCGCGGGTATCCGAGCACCGGTGAGCACGGCAAGTCCGGGGAAGCTCGTGATGATCTCCGCGTCGGGATGCTGCAGAAAGAGCTCTTCTCAAGTGCTTACAAACAGGGCGGATGAGGGTGGGCAGGACGCGGCAATGGGCAGCGGCCCTCTGGTCAGGGGGCCGCTTTTGGGCTGCGGCGGTTTCGCTTAGGTGTGCCATCTCATGACATTGGTTCCTCGCGGTCAGGCTTGGCGGGCGCAGGACGCGAGGCGATCGGCGAGCTCGATGACGAGGTCGCGCAGTTCAGCGGGGCGTTCGATGACGAACGGCCGGTCGAGTGAGGCGAGTACCGGAGGCAACCAGTCGAGCCGCTCCGCCCGCAGCTCGACGCGCAGCCAGCGCTCGGTTGCCCGGTCCTCGCCTGCCGTTGGCTCGTGCTCCTCCAGGCTCGCGACGCTGGCGGGAAGGTGGGCGCGGATCTGCTCGACCGTGCCGTGGATCCGCAAGGTCACCTCGTGCTGGTACTCAGCCGTGGCGAAGCCTGACAACACGCGCTGTGCCGGACCGGGACCTGTCGGCGCTTCGAATGAGCCGGGCAGGGTCCGCGCGTCTGCGATGCGATCGAGCCGGAAGGTTCGGTCCTCGCCGATCCGGGCGTCCTTGCCCGTGACGTACCACCGGCCCGAATGGGCGACGATCCCGTAGGCGTGCAGCGTGCGTTCGCTCCGCCGTCCGTCGCGGTCGGTGTAGCGGATCGAGACCGGTCGGCGGTGGCGCACCGCATCGGCGATGGTGAGCAGGACCCCGGCGTCCGGGGTGTCGAACTCTCCGGGCTGTTCCGTGAAGGCGAGGGATTCCAGGAGTGTGTCGAGCCGGCGGGCGATGTGCTTGGGCAGCACTCTCCGGATCTTCGCCGATGCCGTCTCGTTTGCCGTGTGTTGCGTCGTTGTCAGCCCTGCTCGGCGGCCGGCGACCAGGCCGAGGAGCACGGCCAGCGCCTCGTCGTCGCTGAGCATGAGCGGAGGCAAGCGGTACCCGGGGGCGAGCCGGTACCCGCCGTAGCGGCCGCGCACCGATTCCACGGGCACGTCGAGGTCGATCAGCTGGTCCACGTACCGCCGCACGGTGCGCCCTTCGACGCCGAGCCGGTCGGCGAGTTCGGCCACCGTCCGGGTGCCGCCCGACTGCAGCAGCTCCAGGAGTGTCAGCACGCGGCCGGTGGGTCGAGGCATGTTCGCAGCCTAACGCGAATACAGGACCGATTCTGTCCACTATTTCTCCTAGCCTGCGACGTGCACGCCTCCAGCACAGCCAAGGAGATCCCCATGGACTTCGTCTCGATCCGCATCATCACCAGCGACGTAGCGCGCCTCGTCGAGTTCTACGAGCGAGCCACAGGGGCGCGGGCGACGTGGGCCACCGAGGACTTCGCCGAACTCAAGACCGCGGGCGCCACCCTCGCGATCGCCGGCACCCGCACCGTCCCGCTGTTCGCCCCGGGCTCTGCCCGCCCGGCGGACAACCACAGTGTGATCACTGAGTTCCTCGTCGACGACGTGGACCGCGTTCACCAGAACCTGACCGGCTTCGTCACCGACTTCGTCAACGAGCCCACCACGATGCCCTGGGGCAACCGGTCGCTGCTGTTCCGCGACCCCGACGGCAACCTCGTCAACTTTTTCACCCCCGTCACCCCGGCGGCCATCGAAAAGTTCGCACGCTGACGCCACACACAGCCGCTCACGCGGGAGCCCTGAGACCCCAGGGCTCCCGGTGAACGCGGCCGCCGAGTCCAGGAGCGCCACCAGCAGGGGGCACGGGAGGCACCGCTGACCCCCCGAAGGACGTCTGCGCTTGTGTCTGCGGATCGACGCCGGACGTCCGATCGCGCACGTGGCTGCGGAAGCCGGGATCTCCCGCCGCTGCCGGGCCAAGTGGTACGCCCGCTGGCGGGCGCACGGTGAGAACGGACTGCTCGACCGCTCTTCCCGCCCCGCTACCAGCCCCGCCCGCACCCCCGAGGACATCGCTGGCCTGGTGGAGGCGCTGCGGCGGCAGACCAAGCACGGGCCGGCCCGGCTCGCCGCCGACCTGCAGCGGCTGCACGGCGTCACACTCGCGCCGGCGACCGTTCACCGCATCCTGGTGAGGCGAGGACTCGACCGGCTCCGGGACCTCGATCCACCGACTGGCGAGCAGCCGCGCGAGGTCATCCGCTACGAGCACGACCGGGTCGGCGACCTGGTCCACGTCGACGTCAAGAAGCTCGGACGTATCCCGACCGGCGGCGGCTGGCGGATGCACGGCGTCGGCACCGTCCGCCCGCGCCTCCAAACGCACCGGTCCCGGCACCGGCAAGGTCGGATACACGTACCTGCATTCGGCGCTCGACGACCACTCCCGGCTCGCCTACACCGAGGCCCTGGACGATGAGAAGGCCGTCACCGCGGTCGCCTTCCGGCACCGGGCCGTTGCCTTCTTCGCCGCCCACGGCATCACACCAATCCGCCGCTGCCTCACCGACAACGGCGCGTGCTACCGGTCTACAACCTGGGCTGACGCGCTCGCCGCGACCGGTACGAAGTACAAGCGGACCAGGCCGTACACGCCGCGCACGAACGGAAAGGTGGAGAGGTATAACGGGACGCTCTCCCGCGAGTGGGCATGCGTCCGCGACTACCCAACCGAGCGTGAACGACGCGTCGCGCTCGCGGAGTTCGTGAACTACTACGACCACGAGCGGCCGCATGCCGCGCTCGGCGGCCGACTGCCCATCAGCCGGACCGCCGGGAGCGACTACCGGATCGTCTTTGACCACCCGCCCGAACCACTCGCGGACATCCCGCAGCAGCTCACCTTCGAGGACTTCGTGTAACCAAGGTCCCGAGACACCACACTTAGGCGGCGCGGCGGGTCTTGCGGCGGCGTACTGCGACGGCGGTGCCGGCACCGGCGACGACCAGTGTGGCGGCCATACCGGCGATTGCCGCGGTGTTGTCGTTCGTACCGGTCTCGGCGAGGTCGGAGCCCATGGCCGCAGTCGACAGGGCGTGGTGGTTCTTCGGGGCGTGGTTGGTCTTCATGGTCTTGTTGATCCAGTCCGCGTAGGCGTGCGCGTTGGTGTAGAGGCCAGGACCCTCCGAGCACGGTACCTTCGGGGCACCGGGTCCCGAGGTGACGCCGATCAGTTCCCAGCGGCCGTTGCGGCCCTTCTGGACCTGCGGCCCGCCGGAGTCCCCGAAGCACGCCATGGCCTTGGGCACGGTGGTGATGGTGCACAGCCGGGTCTTGCCCGCGTAGCCCGGCGCGCACTCGGACTCAGCGCCCCTGCGGGTGTTCAGCTCCTGCAGCCGGTCCGGGAACTTGAGCTCGGTGTCGACGGTGGTGCCGAAGCCCAGGAGCCGGGTCGGCGTGCCAGGGCCCCCTACATGCTGGGCAATCTTGATGGGGTGCTGGGCGACCGGGCGGTCCAGGCGTATCAGCGCGAGGTCGTTGTTGTTGGCGGCCTTGCCCTCGCCGTTCACATAGCCGGGGTGGACGAAGATCCGGTCGATCTTTCGGACAGTGCCGCCGGACTTGCGGTGGTCGCTGCCGACGCGCACGATGCCGTCCAGCTCCAGGCCGTCACCCTTCACGCAGTGGGCCGCCGTCAGTACCCACTGCTGATCGATCAGCGACGCCCCGCAGGTCCCGTCGTTCAGACCGAGCGTGGGGGCCGACTCGGGGACGGTCGCCATGAACGGGTAGTGCTCGGTGGAGTCCGATCCGTTGACGATGGCTGAGGCGCTGCCGGCCATGACAGTGGCGCAGGCCGCAGCTGAGAGAACGCCGACGGCAGCGGTGCGGGCGGTACGGCGGCGCAGTGGTTTGAAGCTGTACACAGGTGGTTCCTTTTGTGCGGTGGATCCGTGCGCATTCAGCCTCGTTGTTTCGATGCCTGCCAGACCATCCGGGTAACGGGTCAGCCGATGGTATGGCCCTCTTCCCCTCCGTACTGGGGAAAACCCGAGGCCCGGAGTGTGACCGCAGATCAATCGCGAACCCTGCAACGACCTGGGCAAACGCGGACCCCCCACTCCCGACGGGGCGGGGCTCGGCTGCGCTTCGACGGCCCCGACTACGCCCGCTGCATGCCCAGCTTCCGTAGTGCGGTGCGTTGTTCGGGGGTGAGTTTGTGGTGTGGCGTAGCTGTCGCGTTTGCTTATGGATCTTGATTGCGACCTGCTGTTGTTCAGTTGTGCTGAGCGGTATGTCTGTTCCGCGGGGAGGTCTGCGCGGGGAGGTCTGCGCGGGGAGGTCTGCGCGGGGAGGTCTGCGCGGGGCTGAGGCGCCGGCGACGGGTGGTTGGTGGGCTGAGCTGGTTGTTTGTGCTGCGCGGTGAGCTGAGTGTGATGCCGGTTTTTGTGCAGGCGCGTGTAGGTAGGGGGAGTTGGCGGCTGTTTTCGGGTCGGGGCGTGGGTTGGTTCAGCGGGTGTGCAGGCGCGCCGGGGCGTGACACTGGAGCAGCCGGCTGTTGTCAGTGGCCGCTGCGAGGCTGGACCGTATGGACAGCGATGATGAGCAGTTGCTGCGCGGCCGGGTCTACGGCCGCGACGCCGGCGATCCGCACCCGGGACCGCGCCCCGGCCACGCCTACGCCGAACTGGTCGGCGGGCCGCTGGACGGGCTGCTGCTCGACATCACCGGCTGGACCCTGGATGAGAGCGGCACCGGCGTCTGCCTCCAGACCGACCTCGGGCACTTCGGCCCCGGCGGGCGGGCCCTGTACGACCCCCGCCCGGGCAACCCGGCCTGCTGGGACTGGAGCGGCGACAGCCCCTGACCGGCCCACGGACACGCTCGGGGGCACTCGGTCGGGTGAAGACATCGGACGAGCGGGTCCGGCCGCACTCCAAGATCGGCGACAGGAGCACGTGGGCCTGGATCACTCGCGACATGCTGCGCGACGCCGACGACGAGGTCGCGCGGACCGCTTGGCGCGTCGCGGTCGTCCTCGTGCCCGAGGACGAGGAAAGGGACTTGGTCGACGAACTGGTTCTGCAGCTCGGCCGCGGCGACCGCAGCGTGCGGTTGAGCCTGAGCCGGGCCCTCGTCGACCTCGGCGACGTGATCAAGCCCGCCCTGGCGAAGGCCGCGGAGAATCCCGCCCCGGCGGTGGCCGCGCACGCCCGTGCCACCGAACTGCTCTGGCAGAACCCGGAGACCGGTTTCGACGCGGCCATCGAAGAGGCCAAGCGCGTGGTTGCACTCGGACCGGAACGAGCTGCTGCTGCCGCAGCAGGCACCGAGACCTCGGAGACCGCCGAGCCCATGGAGACGACCGAGTCGGCGGAGGCTGCCAAGGCCACAGAGGCTTCGGAGGCCGCGGATTGCTGATCGGCGAGGTGGCCCGCCACTCCGGGGTGAGCACCCGGATGCTCCGGTACTACGGCGCCCTCGGGCTGGTGCGGCCGACCGGCCGCACCGTCGGCGGCTACCGCGAGTACTCCGCCGAGGACGTCCGCAGGATCTTTCACGTGGAGAGCCTGCGGTCCCTCGGACTCTCGCTCAAGCAGATCGGGCGCGCGCTGGAGGACCCGGCCTTCAAGCCGTCCGCCCTGGTCAGTGACCTCATCCGGTGGACGGAAGACCGCCTGGCGCGGGAACAGGAACTGCTCGAGCGGCTCCGCGCTGTCGATGCGTCGGCGCCCACCGGCTGGCAGGACGTCCTGCGCATCGTCGAACTCATGCAAGGGCCCAACTCGACCAGCGCCGCGCGCAGGCAGCAGGCCGTCCTGGCCCGGCCGGGGAGTGTGTCGGTTCCCGCCGAGCTGCTGGCCGGGCGGTCCTGGCCGAATCCGACCCCAACGTCGCAGGCGCCCTGCGCTGGGCGCTCGCCCGAGCGGGCGGCGACGGCGTGGCGGCACTGGCCGCCGGCGCGCACTCGCAGGACGTCGACATCCGGCGACGCGCGGTGCTGGCCATCGCCGGGATGCCCGAGGCCCCGGGTGCGACCGAGGTGCTCGCGGACGCTCTCGGGGACCCGGACACGACGGTGCGCAGGCACGCCGCTCTGGCCCTGGGCAGGCATGGCGTGACCGCGGCCGTGCCCGCACTCGTCGGCATGGTGGTCAAGGGCCCCAACGACGTGGACGCGGCGGAGGCTCTGGGAACGCTGTCCCAGGACCCCGAACGCGCGGACCGGATCTTGACCGCCCTGGCCGACGAACTCGCCGCGCCCACCGCGGACTCCGCGACACGGATCCGCCTCACCCAGGCGCTGGGCGAGCTCGCGGGAACCACCGGGCAGGAGCTCCTGCACCAACTGGCCCACGACAAGGACCGCGCCGTCGCCCTCGTCGCCTCGGCCCTCGTCGGAGTTCTCGAAGAGCGGCAACCCGAAGACCGGGCCGACGAGGATCCCTGAAAGCGCGCACCGAGCGGCATTCGAAGTGGACGGAGGAACCGGTTGAGGGCTATCAGGAGTTCCAGAGCGGCTGGACGCGGCGACGAGCATCCGTGAGGGTGAGTTTGTCGCGCGCGCCAACGGCATTGTCGTGCGGTCTACCTGACGAGACGAGCGGCAGACGAGGACCGCCCACAGGTCAGGGCGCCAGCGTCATGTCCATTCCATGCCGAGCCGGGTGAGTGCATCGTGCTGTTGGCTGTGGACGGTGAAGCGCCACCGATGTTCCGCCCCGCCAGCCCGGTACCCTTCGACCTGCGCCATTTCAGTTGCCTCCACCGTCCTGAGCGCTTCGCCGCTCAGGGGAATGTCCACGCGACCTGCCGCGTTGCGGGACACGTGATGACGAAGGGGCGGTGTCCCCGGGCCTCGTCTTTTGCCCAGGCGCGGTCCCGCAGGGGGCGATGGCGAGTCGGGAATGCGGCGAAGCGTTCCGTTGTTTGGAGGAGCGATGGCTGACATGCCCGGGACAATCACCTGGGGTGTCGGCGAAAGGAGAACCTCATGGCACGCAGCACCATGCGCCCCGTCGTCAAGCTGAAGTCGACGGCCGGGACCGGCGTCACCTACGTGACCCGCAAGAACCGTCTCAACGACCCCGACCGGCTCGTCCTGCGCAAGTACGACCAGGTGGCCGGCAAGCACGTCCCGTTCCGCGAGGAACGCTGAGCCGAGCCGCCGCCGGGGGACGGCTCACGAGGAGGAAAACCCATGAGGCCAGGTATCCACCCCGTCTCCCGCCCGGTCGTCTTCCGCGACCGTGCCGCAGACATCGCGCTTCTGACCCGCTCGACCGCGCACTCGAGCCGCACGATCGAGTGGGAGGACGGCAACACCTACCCGCTGATCGACGTGGACATCTCGTCGGGCAGCCACCCCTTCTACACCGGCACCTCGCGCGTCGTGGACACCGAGGGCCGGGTGGAGCGTTTCGAGCGGCGCTACGGCCGCGTCGCCTCGGCCCGCGGTTGACCGCCGTCCGGCCCCCCAGCAACGGGAGCCGGAGCAAGAGGAGGAGACAGCCATGAAGGTGCGGAAGTCCCTGCGCTCCCTGAAGGCCAAGCCGGGCGCTCAGGTGGTGCGCCGCCGGGGCGTGACCTTCGTCGTCAACAAGAAGAACCCCCGTTTCAAGGCGCGCCAGGGCTGAGGCCTCGAGCGCGACGGCGCCGGCTTCGGGGCGCGGTCTCGGGGAGCCTGCCGACGCGCAGGCGGCGGAGACTGCGGCGCAAGGGCCTCCTGGTGCTGCTCGGTTGGGATCACAACCTCGAGCTACCAGGAGGCCCCAGCAGATATGCGCCGACCACCAGCGCTTTACACGAAGGCAGCGGTATCCCAGCCCGGCACCCGCACCGACCCTGTCGCCGGAGTCGGCGCACATGGTGACCTGGCTGATGGGCGACCGGGGCATCCCTCGCACCTGGCGGCACATGTGGGCAGGCTGGTGCTGGACCGCAACGTGACCGACTTCCACACCGAGATGGAGCAGGCCGCGTTCGAGCCGAACAACCAGGACTGCCCGGCGTTCCCGATCACAGAACTTGAGCCAAACCCGTTCTCATGAACAAAGCCGCATCGGGAGCTTCGAGATCAGCGCCATCGTGGCGGACGCACAGAGCGGCGAACTCCGCCAGCTCAGCCAGGGCATCATGCCCATCCCGCTGCACGGAGACCTCTCCTCTCTCGTACACACCATCACCGAGCTCACCAAGATCGTCGCCGGCCTGCCCGAGGGCTGCGAGGATAACGGCGAGTTCCTCGATGGGCTCGGGGATTCCCCGGACGTCCCCAAGAGCGAGATCGGGCTCCACGACCCGCGTCCTTTCGGCGATGAGCACAGCGAGTGGATCGAGATCGTCACCAACATCGGTGCCGGCAGGGCTGCGCCCACTGTCACCTTCGAGGGCTGATCTGACTCCTGGCTCTCGTCCCGTCTATTCGCCGCACTCGTGGGCGGCGGGATCCACCACGACGCGGTCGAGCAGGCCCCGCAGCAGGGTCTGCTCGGCCTCCGTGAGGTCGCCGAACAGCTCGCGCTCGGCCGCGCTCACCGCCTCGTCGATGTGCCCCAGCGCCTCCTGGCCGGCCGGGGTGATCTCCACGATGTGGCGCCGCCGGTCAGCGGGGTCGCGGCGCCGCTCGCACAGCCCGGCGGACTCCAACTCGTTGAGGATGGCGACCAGTTGGCTGGGGTCGACCGCCATCGTGACGGCCAGCTCGCGCTGGCTGGTGGCGCCCGGGGCGAGGTGCATCAGGGTCATCGCGGTGCGCGGGTGCAGCCCGGCGACGACCAGGGCGGCGCGGATGCGTGCGCCGGTGAGCTCTCCGCGGAAGGAGAGAAGGAATCCGAGGCGGTCGTTCGGGTGCGCAGCTGCCATGCCGTCCACCGTAACAGTGGGCTTATTATGGGCCGACATAAATCATTGATACTCTTCAACGGTTGTCATTCATAGATCGTTGGAGAAGTTGCCATGTTCATCGGCTACGTGATCGTCGCCGCGCTGCTCGCGCTCGCCTCTGTCGGGTCCGCCTTCCTGACCTTCACCCGCAATCCGCAGGTCGTGAGCAGCATGACCAAGGTGGGCGTGCCCGACTCGTGGCTGCCCTGGCTCGCGACGGCGAAGGCGGCGGGCGCGCTCGGTCTGCTCGCCGGCCTGGTCGTCGCGCCGCTCGGCATAGCCGCCGCCGTGGGCCTGGTGCTCTACTTCGTCGGCGCGGTGATATCGCACCTGCGCGTGAAGGACAACGCCGTGGCGCCGGTCGTGGTCCTTACGCTTCTGGCCGCGGCGGCGGTGGTGTTGCGCGTGGCCTCGGCCTGACCCTGTTCTCAGCGGTGTCTCTGTCCGGCGCGGTGAAGGCTGCGGCCGACGGGGCGATCCAGGTGAGGTCAGCGGTGTCGGTCGCGGTCCGGCCTCCGAAGCGAACCGTAGGTCCGCAGTACCTCGGCGAGACCTGCCGCAGTCTGGCGGGGGTCTGTCGTGCAGTCCGGCGGCTTGGGGTGGTGGGACCCGCGGCACATGCGGGTAAAGACGGTCCGGTTGAGGTCCTCATCGGCGTCGGCCTGGGCTATCAGCGCGGTGAACACCCGCTCCCAGGTCCCGTCGACGGCCCACTTCCGCAGCCCCGGTCGCCTCCTGGTCGTCGTCCACCGTGCTGCTGCGCGTCTACCTCGCGGTGCTCTCCGGGCTCGCCCTCTACTTGGCCCTGCGCGTGTGGCGGCATGCGTTCCGCTCCGGTGTCCTGGCCCTGGCCGGAGCCCTGTTCGCGTCCCTGTGGGTGACGCTGTTCTACGGTCCGCAGGCCATGCCCAACTACTGGGTGGCCATCGGCGCCCTCGCCTGTGCGGGCTGCTACCTGCGCGTCCGGACCGCCACGGGGGACCGTGCCGCACTGTGGGGACTGGCCGGCGGTACCGCCCTCATGGCGTTGATGCGTCCCATGGACGCCGTCTGGGTGGTCCTGCCCCTGCTCGCCCTCGCCCTGCTGGAGCGGCACTGGAAGCCCTTAACGACGTCCAGGCCGAGGAAGACGTCCACATCGCCGGTGTCGATCACGCTGATCCTCACGAGGTCGTACTGTCCCGGCGTCGTACTGTCACGGCCTCGGCCTCGTCAGCGTGGCATGAGTCGCCGGCATCCACGTTACGAAGAGCCTCCCAGCGAGCTGGTGGTCCTGCCCCTATCAGCGGTCTACCGATGCCTCCGGCCCGGTGACACCACCGCCCGGATCATGCGCACTACAAGGGGGAACAGTCATGCCGGACCGGCGGCCGGGAGCCCCATTGCGGGGCCACGAAGACGGTAACGGGGTGATGATGCGGTGGGGGTCCGCCGGTGAGGTGCCGGGGCGGTGGGGGTGCCTGATCCACCCATACGGCAGGAGAGCCCGGTATCCGCCATGCCGCCGCCTTCCACCAGCGATACCGGATGTATGGATGCGACGACCACCGCCCCCCGCGCCGAGGTGCTGCGGGACCGTTACCGCAGTCGGCTGCCCGAGCACCTGCAGGAGTTGGTCGGTCCGAGGGCACCGTCGACCTGCCGCTCCACATCGTATGGTCCGGGAGGACGAGCTACAGTCTGCACCGCCCGAAGTCCCGCATGACGCTCTACCGGACCGTCCTCGCCGAGGGCCTGCGGGAGGACCTGGCGGCCTTCCTACACCTCCGGCTGTTGGCCGAGCAGTGGCCCGTTCTACGTCGCTTGGTCAGCCCCTACATCCGCGAGGTCTGGGAGCACGCCTTCCCCGAGTTGCCCCGCACCGCTCCGGCCGACGCGACCGCCGTGTGAAGCTCACCCCGCTCCACGAGCGTCTCCTTGCCGACATCCTCGACCTCGGCTCCCCCTATCCTCTGGTGCTCACCGGCGGATACGCCGTGCAGGCCCATGGCCCGGTCGAGCGCTTCCGTCGCGACCTCGATGTCGCCACCGAGAATCCCGCTCCGATGGACGAGATCGTCGCATCCCTCACAGCCGGCCTCACCGCGCGCGGATGGCGGACCACACATGTCCAGACCGACCCACTCAGTGGCCGGTTCCTCGCCACCGACCCGGACACCGGCGAGGAGTGCGAGGTCGACGTCCTCAAGGAGGCGTTCTGGGCCCCGCCTGCCCAGACCCCCTACGGGCCCGTCCTCTCCTTCGACGACGTGATCGGCACCAAGGTCCGCGCCCTCGCCGACCGCTAGGAGACCGTGCCCTCCTGCTGCGCGTGGCGGAGACGGCCAGGCTGCGCCCGTCCCATCCGCCTGTGGCCCGCCGCCAAGGCCCGGCCGGCCGTTTTGAGTGGGATTGGCGCGAGCGGCAGGAGGCCAACAGGTACGAAGCGATGCTGGCCGTACGCGCCAGACCCTCGCGGCGCTGAACGCCCTGACGCGTCCGATCAGGGCAGGCTCATCCGATCGAGAAGTCGGCGAACTCGACGTCGCTGAAGGCGAGGTGCAGGCCGTGGGCGTGGCGGCCCCCATCGCGGAAGTAGGCATGCCCCAGCGCTCGGGCGAGGATCACCATCTGCTGCTGCTCGCCCGCGCCGGCGTCCCGGGCGGTGAACAGCTCCCGGGCTACCTCTCCCGGGAGGGACTGGGTGATCCACCGCACCCGCGGGTCGTCCGAGGAGCCGGCCGCAGCAGCAAACCCGAATCGCGCCCTGGTGTGGAAGACGAAGCCCTCCGCTTCGGCCTGGGCACGTCGGCCGGCTCGTATTCGGGGCTGCCACCGAGCCCCGCCGCCACCGCAACCCCACCGGCCCGCTCGCGGACCTCTGCGGCGCTGCCGGACGCACCCGCGCCATTGCCGCCGCTATCCGTGCCGGACTTGCCGCCGGGGAGGACCCCCGCACCATCGAGCACCGGATTCACACAGCCGAAGCCGCAGGACTCCCCTTCACCCTGTGGTGACACCCAAGTTAGAACACGGTGTACGCACCCCGATACGGTGCTGCATGGTGCCGGTTCGCGTCGGCTTCCTGAAGCTCAGCGACGGCGCGCGACCACGAGGTATTGGTAGGCACTGAGGCGACGGTGTGTCTCAACCCGCTCCGCACCGAGGCCGACGGCGACGTCCACCAGCGGCTCGAGGCTGGCGGGCAGCGGTACCTCGTGGCACGCCACGCTCACTGGCCTGAAGCCGGTGGCGGTCAGCATCTGGTCGAACTCGTGCCGCGTGAAAAAGTGAATGTGGGTGCGATCGAGCAGCCCCTGATCCTCGTAGTGCCAGCGGTCCTCGACCAGTAGCGGCGCAAGCACCGTCCAGTGCTTGACGTTGGGGATTGAGCAGATGATCACGCCCTGGGGGGCGAGGTTGCGGCGAACGACTGACAGCAGTCGGGCCGGGTCACGCAGATGCTCGAGCACATCGCCGAAGATGGCGGCATCGAGATTGTCAGGCAGGTCCGAGACGGTATCGAGATCGGCGACGATCAGCTCGTCGAGACGCCCCGCAGCGATCTCAGCCGCCTGCGAGAAGAGCTCAACCCCGGCGACCCACGCCCCCAACTCCGTCTTAAGCGCGGCGCCGAGGGAACCAGCTCCGCAGCCGACATCGAGAATTCGACGCGCTGTCTGGGGCACGAGCGCTCGGAGGTCCGGCCGGTCCCCCTCGTAGTAAACGCCCAACTCCTCGACGCGATGGGCCCGTGTGCCCGCGGCCTGCTCTGCCCCCGCGATCCACTTCGCGCGAAACGCGCGGTCAGCAGCCAAGAACGCGGCCGGATCTCCGTAGCCGCCCTTGGTGTGGTGAATCACCTCGAGATCGTCGACAACGACGCGCATCCCAGCACGGCGCGCCTGGAAACAGATGTCAGCGTCGTAGCCGTGAAACCCGGTAAACGTCTGTTCGTCAAAGCGTAGTTGCTGCACGGCGCGCGGCGAGAGCACCATGATCAAGCCATCGACCGTGTCGACATCGCAGCCGCCGTCCTGGAAGTCGATCAGGCCCCTCGTCTCGACCACACGCCCCGCAGGGTGATAGTCCCACCACGACAGGCTCCTCACCCCCCGCCCCCCGACCACCCCGATCACGCCGACATCAGGCTCATCGAGCCGCGCCCGGATCTTCTTGACGAAACCGTCATCCACGATCTCGGTGTCCTCATGCAGCAGCACGAGCGCTTCCAGGTCCTCCCGGCCCCGCGCGTCGTCGAGCACCTCGTTGTACGCCTCGAAGATCGATGTCTCCGAGGAGCGCTCGATCACGACGCTATCCGGTTCGCAGATGCGCTGCAGCCCGGGCAATGCGAATCGCTGAAACTTCTCGGCCGAGCCGACGCACACGCCAAAACAGAACATGTACAGGTGATCGTCCAGGAGGCGCCAAGCTTGAGCCTGGATCCGCCATTTGAGCGTCTCATTTGCGCCGGCTAAGGGCTGTCCCGCAATGATCACGGAGTCCGGTGCAGAGCTCCCCGATGGGCTGAGGAGCTGTTCAGCCGGTGGCTTGTGAAGTACCCAAAGAACGGGCGAAGTCGGCAAGAGTCCGGAAGTCATCCTCTCTCAAGCCGATCCGCGGGTAGACGTGGTGCAGAAGGCCACGTGCGCGGTGGTGGGTGGTCACGTACGCCTGGTCCAGGTCGCTCTGTTCGTCGTCCACCCACGCGAAGGCGCGGCCGTTGGCGTAGTCCACCAGGGGAGCAGTCTTCCAGTGAACTCCGTCGGGGCGGTCTTGAAGCAAGACGTCACCGAAGTCGACGAAGGGGAGTTCGGGAAGGCCGAGCACCGGGGCAATCCACCGATTGGCATCCGCCATCCATGTGGTGGCCCAACACAAATCCAGAGCACGGACGAGACCTGCTCCGGCTCGACTACGAGCTAGCCAGACCCGCAGGGGCCGCCGATGGAACGAGAGTGCTCGGTGTTCCTCTGGGGCCCCGCCGTCTCGCGGCACTCTTAGGGTGGTGTAGCCGGCGGGGCGCTTCTCCGGCTTGGCCGCGTAAGGGTTTGAGGGGCCCGTCCACATCGAGGAACAAGAGTGGTCGGCTCACGGTCTCCCCCTGCCATGCCCATTATCGGCTGCGCCGGTGGAAGCGTAGTTGCTGCGATGGTCTCGGAAACGCATCCGGTCCGATGTGATGATCACGGCGTGGTGGGTGTGATCACGGCCTCGGAGCCGTCATGGATAGCCCCGTTCACCGGGCTGAGTCCGCGCCAGTTCAAGAAGGCTGTGACTGTGGTTAGGCAAGGGAGTGCGACAAGAGTCCTGCGAGGCCGGCCGTGGGCTCTGAGCCTGGCTGACCGGGTGCTGCTGGTAACGGCGTACTGGCGCACGAACCTCACCTTGCGCCAGCTCGCGTTGCTGTTCGGGATTTCGAAGTCGACGGCCGACCGTGTGGTCGCCGACATAGTTCCCCGCCTGGCACTGCAACCGAGGCGCCGATCGGCGGGACACCGTGCTCATCGTGGACGGCACCCGGGTCCCCACCCGCGACGGGGCCTCCCTCTGGTTGGTGGACACGCTGATACTGGGTCTGCTTGATCCGGAGGAAGCGAGAACACCGTCGATGGTGATGAAGGACTACTCGGACGAGTTCAAGGCCGATGTTGTGGCCCTGTACGAGTCCACGCTCGGGGGCGGCATACAAGAGCATCGCCGCTGACCTGGGTATCAACAGGAAGACCCTGCGCAACTGGGTGCTGCGTGACCGTCGGCGCCGCGGCGTCGACCCGGCCGCCCCGCCGGCCGCCGGAGAGGCGGTGGCCGGGGCCGGGCAGGAGGCTTCGGCCACCGATCCGGACGAGCGGATCAGGCAGCTCGAGGCACGTGTGCGGGGACTCGAGGCCAGCGAACGCAAGCTCGCGACCGAGCGGGACATTCTCCGCGGGGCGGCCAAGTATTTTGCGGGTGAGACGAGTTGGTGAGCCGTTTCGAGTTCGTTGACGACCACCGGGGCGCCTTCGGGGTGAAGCGGTTGTGCCAGGTCATGGGCTTGAACCGGTCCAGTTACTGCAAGTGGCGGGCGGGCGGCGACGCGTGAGCCGCCCGGCCTCTGGACGACCAGGCCCTGGCCGGGAAGATCCGCGTCGTCCAGCAGCACTCGGGCGGAATCTACGGCTCGCCGCGGGTCACCGCCGAACTCCACGACGCCGGGATACGCGTCAACGGGAAACGCGTGGCCCGGGTGATGCGGGCCTTCAGCATCACCGGGTTCCGCCTGCGCAGAAGGGTCCGCACCACGGTCCCCGACCCTTCCGTCGTCATCGTCCCGGACCTGTTCCGCAGGGACTTCACCGCCCCCGAACCGCGGGTGCTCTGACCGGCGATGAGAAGGAAGAACTGTGTCGTCTGCGGCGGGAGAACGGGGAACAGCAGCAGACGATCGAGGTCCTGGAAAAAGCCGGGGCCTTCTTCGCGAGGGAGTCGACGAAGCAGCCGGCGCCACGCGTTCATCGACGCGGGAAGGCCACCGAGAAGAACCCCGGTGGTCACAGTGTCGCCCTGATGTGCAGAGTGCTGGGCGTGTCTTGTTCGGGCTGTGACGGCTGCCTTGCCGCCCGTGCGGTGGCTGAGGAGCGGGCCTGTCAGGAGGCGAGCTGGTCGACGAGATCCGGTACGTCCACGATGTGTCGCGGCGGGCCTGCGGCGGCTCCGGGGATCACAGTCGTGCTGTGGAGGTACGGGCGCCAGGTCGACCGCAAGCGGGTGGAGCGGATAATGCGTGAGCACGGCATTCTCGGGATCACCCGCTGCCGGCGTCGCGGCCTGACCCGGCCGGGCCGGAAGGCGGCCCCGTCACCGGACGTTGTCGCACGGGACTTCACCGCCGCCGAGCCCGGCACGAAATTGGTCTCCGGCATCACCTGTCTGCCCACGCCGGCCGGTTGGTGGTATCTCGCCACGGTGATCGGCCTGGTCACCTGCGAGGTCGTCGGCTGTGCGATGGCCGACCATCATCGGGCCGGGCTCGTTGCCGACGCGCTGAGGACGGCCGTCGGCCGAGGCGAGCTGAAGGAGGGCTGCGTCGCGCACCCGGATCGTGGTTCGGAATACTCCTCACGCGAATACCGAACATTCATAGGTGAGTTGGGTCTGCGGCAGAGCGTGGGCAGAGCGGGCTCGTGTTGCGATAATGCCGCAGCTGAGAGCTTTTCGGACTGTTGTAAGCGGAGATCGGTACCACGTTCTGGGCATCCCGCGAGGCGGCTCGCGCCGACGTCTTTCGCTTCATCGAGGTCGAGTGCGACCGCACCCGCCTGCGCAAGCACCCGGTCTACGGACACGTCACCCCGGTCGAAACCAGGGCCCTGGCAACGCTAGACCTCGCCCGCGCAGCGTAACCATCCGCTGTCCACGATCACGGGGGAGCTTCAGCTCCGTCGGCGGACCGTCGTGCAGGGTCGAGGTTGGCTCGTATGGGGGTGGGCGGATGGGGTGGTGCGCCGGCAGCGCTCTGCGCGGCGGTTTTCAAGACGGGGGCCGCGCAGTGGGCGGTACCTGAGCCGGCTTTGCCTCATACGCAGCCCGGCGGGTTCGCGGGGCCGGCGCAGTCCGCGCTCGGCGGTTGCGCGGTGGCCTTCGTTGTCTGAGGCGTTGCCCCAGCGCTCGTCACGCCCATCGTTGCGGCGAGCAGCGCTGCAGCGCAGAACGCGCCGACGAGGTGTCGGATGCGTTTCCGGGTGCTTGTCACCATGATGATCTCCCTTGGCCTTGGGGTGGATTACTCCTTGTTTGTCGGTTTGGTACTACAGCTTGGTGCTGCGGCCGGACCACTGTCAACCAGTGTATTTTCCCTGGTCAACGGCCTGGAGGTGGGGAGTGCGGTGGGCGGGGGCGGTGACTGCGGTGTCGGGTCGCGGCCATGCCCGCCCGGTGGCCGGCGGCCGGAGACCACCGGCTCACCGCGACCGGCTCGGCTTTGCCGGCCCTAGCGGGAAGGGGGGCTAGAACTTGATCACCGACACCGAGGCCGAGCCGGAGTTGGCCGCGTAGGCCCGGCGTCCGTCCGGGGAGACCGCCACCCATACCGGGTACCCGGCGACATGGATGGGGTGGCCCACGGTGCGGTTGGTGGCGGTGTCGATCACCGACACCGAATCCGAGCCGGCGTTGGCGGTGTAGGCCCGGCGTCCGTCCTGGGAGACGGCCACCCCGACCGGGGCCTTGCCGACATCGATGGGGTTGCCCACGGTGCGGTTGGTGGCGGTGTCGATCACCGATACCGAATCCGAGCGGGCGTTGGCGGTGTAGGCGCGGCGTCCGTCGGGGGACACCGTCACCCCTTGCGGGGTGTGGCCGACGGGGATGGGGTTGCCCACGGTGCGGTTGGTGGCGGTGTCGATCACCGATACCGAATCCGAGCCGGCGTTGGCGGTGTAGGCCCGGCGTCCGTCCTGGGAGACTGTCACCCCGACCGGGGTTTTGCCGACATTGATGGGGTGGCCCACGGTGCGGTTGGTGGCGGTGTCGATCACCGATACCGAATTCGAGCGGGCGTTGGCGGTGTAGGCGCGGCGTCCGTCGGGGGAGATTGCCACCCCTTGCGGGGTGTCGCCGACGGGGATGGGGTGGCCCACGGTGCGGTTGGTGGCGGTGTCGATCACCGATACCGAGGCCGAGCCGGAGTTGGCGGTGTAGGCGCGGCGTCCGTCGGGGGAGACCGCCACCCCCTGCGGCTTGTCGCCGACGGGGATGGGGTTGCCCACGGTGCGGTTGGTGGCGGTGTCGATCACCGACACCGAGGCCGGGCCGAAGTAGTTGGTCGCGTAGGCGCGGCGCCCGTCCGGCGACACCGCCACCCCGCCCGGGGAGTTGCCGACCTGGATCGAGGACACGGACGGTGCGGTGGGTTCAGGACCCGAGGAACGGGACTGTGCCAGGTAGATGCCGCCGCCCGCCGCGGCAAGCGCCACCAGCGCCACCCCCGCGATGAGCCTGGCCCGTCGGTTTCCGGGCCGCGGCGGGCGGGGCCGGCCCCGGGCCTCGTCCCCTTTGTGCGGCAGCGGATGCAGGGGCGGGCCGGCCGGTTCTTCCGGCTCGGCCGGCGGCAGGATCTCGGTCGGCGGGGCCGATTCCTGGGGGCGCGGCGGCTTCGGGGCGCAGGGCTGCTCGGGCGGCGGCACCTTTGGTGAGGGGGCCGGTTGCTGCGAAGGGGGCGGGTGGGGCTGGTCGGCGATGGAGGCGAGCCGCCGGGCGGCCTCCTCACCGTCCATCCTGTCCGCGGGGTCCTTGGCCAGCAGCCCGACGAGGACCGGGGTCAGCTCCGTCGCCCGGCGCGGCAGGATCGGGGGCTCGAACAGCAGGGCGCTCAGCGTGGCGAGGGCGGTGTCGCGGTCGAAGGGGCCGGCCCCCTCGAGGGCGTAGTACAAGGTGGCCCCGAGCGAGAACAGGTCGGCGGCAGGGGTGGGCGGCCGGCTGTTGGCCCGCTCCGGGGCCATGAAGCGCGGCGTCCCGAGGATCTCCAGGGTGGCGGTCAGGCGGTCCTCCCCGGAGCTCGGCTCCAGCGCGATGCCGTAGTCGGTGAGCATCACCTGGCCGCCGCCCTCCGTCGGACAGGAGGGCTGGGGCCCCGGATGGGTCAGCAGGATGTTGGCCGGTTTGACGTCCCGGTGCAGGACGCCGAGCCGGTGTCCCTCCAGCAGGGCGTCGAGGACCGCCAGACCGATCCGGGCGACGTCGCCGGGCGGCAGCGGCCCCCGCTCGCGCACCACCGCCTCCAGGTCCATGGCACCGGGCACGAACTCCATGACGATCCACGGCAGGCCGCCCTCCTCCACGATGTCGTGCACGGTGACGACATGCGGATGGTTGCGCAGCCGGGCGGCGTGCCGGGCCTCGCCGCGGGCCCTCGCGATCCGGGAGCGCACCTCGCATTCGGGGACGTCCGGCGGCAGAATGATCTCCTTGAGCGCGACCTCGCACGCCAGTTCCTGGTCGTACGCCAGCCACACACGTCCCATGCCGCCGGTACCGAGCCGACGCAGAAGCCGGTAACGTCCGATGATCACGCGCCCGGCGGCCTCTTGCGCTCCTGACATGGCACTCCTCTTCCAGGACGGCCAGCAGGGGTTCCTCGGCGAAGGGCTCTCTCCACGTATCGCATATCGCCCGAAGAACGGCAAGTCACCCAGAACGGGTGTAGCCCGCGTATGTTCCGCGCGGCGGTGTCGGGATCAGGAGCGGGAAAGCGCGAGCGCCGGGAAATTGTCATTACCGCGGATCGGCTGTGGTGGTGCATACCGGTGAGAGGGTCCAGGCGTTCGATGAGCTGACCGCATGCGAAGCGGGTTCCGGCGTCGACGAGGGCGACGAGGCGGGGCGCGTTCACAGCCCGCCACCGCCGTCGGGCGGACTCGACGAGTTCGAAGACCATGGCCAGGGCGGCGATGCGGGAGCCGGCGCCGCGGGTGACCTTGGCCCGTAGCCGGACGATGGCGAAGGCGGACTCGATGGGGTTCTGGGTGCGCAGCTGGATCCAGTGCTCGGCGGGGAAATGCGGCTTGTCGGCGACGACGACGTGCTCGGCGCGGTACACGACGCCGGCGCCGAAGGGCACGGGCACCTCGGCCGACAGCTCCCGGTGGAACCCCACGTACAGCCTCAGCACATATGGCGCGTCGGGCGCCACGGCCCGCCCGTCCGCCCCCACGATCAGCCCGTCCCGCGGCGTCCCGTCGGTCACTCCGGGCCCCGCCGCGCGCCACTCCACCAGATGGTCACGCCCCGCCGGCGGGCAGCCGGACCTGCACTGGATCGACCCCGTGGTGCTGGAGCAGAGGAGCGGGAGGTACCGGTGAACTACGTCTTCATGGCGTTCCAGAACCCGGCCATTCAGCCTGGATCCACCGCGTCATGCCTGATCACGTGACGTGATCGGTTTCCAGGTGGATATCCCGGGTCCGGGCAGGAGGCATTTCCGGATGGCCCCTTTGGTGGCGGGTTCTCCAAGGTCCTTCACGTCGCGGGCAGGCAGGGTGGGCAGGGTGCGTGGTCGGTCAGGTGCGCAGGCGGTGGCCGGCTGCCGTCCACAGCTGTTCCAGCGCGTCGCGCCAGGGCCACCGGGCCGGGAAGTGCCAGGTCAAGGTCCGTGCCCCAGCGGCCAGCCGGGCCGGGACGCCCCGATGCGACCGCCAAGACCGTCGTGGAGGGCCGGCTCCGCGCCGGCGACGACGGCCACTTCTCCACCGTCGACCGCAAGAAGGACCTCACAATCCGCGGCGGCTTCAACATCCACCCGCGCAAGATCGAGGCGGTTCTGTACGAGCACCCCTCCGTCGCCGAGGAGTTGAGGGCATCCGTCCGCGACCCGGTCGCGCGCCGTACGCGTACCCGCGCGAGGCCCGGCTCGTCGACGCCCTCCCGAAAAGGGGCCCACCGGCACGATCCTCAAGAGGCGGATCGCCGTTCCCACGTCGCCCTGACGCGCGGTGTGCACCCCGCCCCCCGGGAGGGGGGGAGGGTCGGTGGGCCGGGGATGTTTGTCAAGCCCCGAATTCCAGGGACATGACGCGGTACGCCGGGCCGGGGTCAATTGAGGCACGGGTTCACGCAGAGCAGGTGGCCCACCGGAATGGTCCGGACGGTTTGACGGGACGTGTGTCCCGCGGCCGCCCCGCCGGAGAACCGGCAGGACCGTTTCGACACATTCCTTTCCCATCATTTCTCACCAAGGAGATTGACCATGGCCCGCACACCTCGTACACGGCGTCTGGCGATCCTCACCGCTTCCGCTGCCCTGGCCGCGGGAGGCGCACTGATCCCCACCGCCGCGTTCGCCGCTCCGGCCCCGGCCCAGACCAGCGCCATGGCCACGCAAGCGCCCCAGCAGGAGGCCAAGACCGCCAGCGGTTACGCCAATGATATTGACGTCACGACGAACTCGTCGGACTCGCAGTCCTCGTCGGACTCGCAGTCCTCGTCGTACACGGTTACGCCGAACTACTACTCCTACTCGGACTCGCAGTCCTCGTCGTACTCGCAGTCCTCGTCGTACTCGGAGAGCGTGTACTACTCCTAGACGAGCCTGTCCACATGCCTGCGGGCACCAAGAGAGGGTGTTCAGGATCCGTTTGCGACAACTGACCTGAACACCCTCGTGACCGCTGTACGTGAAGATCGACGATGAGCGGGCTGGGATCACGCGTCTGCCTGGGCGGCCCCCGAAGCTCAGCCACACGGAGTTGCTGTGCCTGGCGGTGATGCAGGCGATGCCCGGTTTCCACCGCGAGGCCCGCCGGCTGCGGCACGTGCGCAAGCACTACCAGGACACGCTCCCGTACGAATTCCGTCTCATCCCGTCCCCTTCCTCACGCCACCACATGGGGGTACCCGCGCATGTCCACGCCTTCTCGGGGCCGGCAGCCCGGCCAGCCGCAGCAGCCGTTCCAGCCGCAGGCCCCGGAACCTCACAAGAAGAAGAGCAAGGGCAAGACCTGTGCCGGAGCCGGCTGCCTGGGTGTCGTCGGGATCCTGGTCATCGCCGGCGCGATCTCCGTTGCCACCGGCGGCAAGTCCAGCAGCGGTACTGCCAAGAGCCCGGCCGCCGCACCCCCGGACGCCGGCAACGCCTCCAAGGCCTCCGCCTTGCAGTCCGCCCCCCAGAAGGGGGCGCCGCAGACCGTCACTTACGTCGTCACCGGCACCAGCGGCGCCGACGTCCAGTACGGCCCGGCCGGGTCCTTGGCCCAGGGCAAGGTGCCGATGAGCGTGACCAGGCCGCTCGAGAACCGGCAGCACTACGCGATCACCGCGCGGCTTCAGGGGGGCGGCCATGTCACCTGCCAGTTGAAGGTCAACGGCAGGGTCATCTCGCAGTCCACCGCGTCGGGCGGCTACACCATCGCCTCCTGCGAGATCAGCAAGGACACCTTCAGCGACAAGTGGACCCGGTCTTGAAGCGGCCCTCGCTGCAGGGAATGTCGTTGCTGGCCTTGGGGCGTGAGTGGCTCCTGGTCACGCCGAGGTCGATCAGCAGCTGGGAGACCTTCTTGCTCGTCATCGATGTGCCGCGGCGTGCACGGTCTCGGGCACGATGCCGTTGCGGTCGATGGTCTCGCGGATCAACTCCTCGGCGCGGTCGGCTGATTCGGCCAGTTCCACCGTGTGGCCGACGATGTAGCGGCTGAAGATGTCGATGATGACGTAGACGTGGTACCAGATGCCCTTGGCCGGTCGGCGAGCTCGCTGATGTCCCTGGTGAATACCTGGGAGGGGCCGCGGCCAATGCAGTTGCTTCAGACGTTGCTTCACTTGGTGAGTCGGCGGTGGTTGATGAGGCTGGTGGCGATGGCGGTGAAGGGGAGGAAGTGTTCTGGCTTGCGTTCGTAGCGGCGGTGGAACCGACGTCAGCCGGTGAGCCAGGACATGGTCTGTTCGATGACCCACCGGTGGCGTCCGAGTCGGTGTGAGGTCCCGAGTCCTCGGCGGGCGATCCGTGGTGTGATGCCGCGAGAGCGGAGCCATCTCCGCACGTGGGGGTAGTCGTATCCCTTGTCGCCGTGAGGCTCGTCGGGCCGTCTGCGGCGCCTGCGGATCGGCGGTATCGACGCGACAAGGGGCTGGAGCGCGAGACTGTCATGGGTATTCGCCGCGGAGACAGCGACCGCGACTGGAAGGCCGCAGGTGCGTAGACGATCGCTCATTGGGTCGGCTGCATCGTGATGCTGTCCATGCCCACCCAGTTCACAGGGCTCCTCTGCGCTTCGGCTTCACCGCTGCAGGCGCTCGCCGCCATCACCCGTCAGCTGCCAGGCCCCGGGATACACTGCTCCGCCCCACCCCGACCGGAGGTCATCGTCGTGTTCCCTGCACGGGTACTTGCCGGTGCCCCGTTGGCTCTGGTGATTCTCGCCCTGTCCGGCTGCTCTTCCCTCCGGGGCTGCACCGACACGACGGCGAAGCGCGGTGAGGCCGGTGTGAGGGTGCAGGTCGAGGACACGTCTGGGCAGCCTCTCGGCGTCACCGCCGAGGTCGTTGACTGGCGCCTTGAGCCCCACCCGCAGGTGCCCTCCGATGGTGACCGGGTCCACTTCCACTACCGCTTCGACGGCGCCGACGAGATATCCGGCCCTGGAGTGGATGCCTGCGCGGTCGACAAGGAGCGCGTGGCGTTGGGGTGTCAGACGGTCTATTCGTCCGGGGCGTGGCCCGAGCCGGACGGTGCCCTCACGGGCGACGACTGGCTCGCCGTCGAGCACCCTGAGCAGGTTGCCGGAGTGCTGTTGATCCCCAATGACCAGTCCTACGACCGACGCACCTGCAAGCAGGACATCAAGGACGGTGGCGGGAAGCATCCTCCGGAACCAGCCGGCATGGGGGACCGGCTGTAAGGAGGTCAAGACGGTTGAGCTCGCGGCACAGGTCTGCCGACGCCCCGGTGTTTGCGCTGTTTGGTGGTCTGGTTGTGCGCCCATCGCCCCGGCTCGACCTTGCTGCGGCCGCTCCGAGTCCTCAGGATCGGCCACCGCATCGGCTTCTTGATCGCTCGGGGCCAGCCCCGGCCGGACCGGGGCGGCAGCGGACGGGACCGCGCTTCCTGGCAGGCCTCCTTCCAGGCGTTGGTCAGCGAGCGCCTGGAGGTGTCGTGCTGGGACGGCACGCTGCGCCGGGCGATCCGGACGCAGCGGAGGTAGGAGAGCCGGTCGGCATCCAGGACCGGCCCACTCGCCGCGGCGGCGTGCGCGAACCGGCGGACGGCCTGGTGAACCGCGACCCGCTCCTGCGCGGCGGCGGTCCGCGCCCGGGTCGGATCCCGCAACTCACGGAACTCCTGCACCGGTACGAACGACGGCCGCACCAGACCGCACTCCATGATCCGGGCGATCCACACCGAGTCGGCCACGTCCGTCTTGCGGCCCGGCACATTGCGCAGATGCGCGGCGTTGACCAGCCAACAGGTCAACCGGCCCTCCAGCGCCGTGAACACGGGCTTCCAGTCGGGTAGCGGCAGTGCATTACTGCACTGCCGCCCCCCTCAGAACCGGCCGTGCCCGCTTTCCGAGCAACCGGCTCAAGCAAGCCCCGAGGGCTCGCAGGCAGTCCCCTGCCTGCGAGCCGCGAAGATCCTCTGTCGCAGACGCCGTACGTCGTTCTCAACCGCCCGCCAGCCGATCGCGGCCCCGATCTCGCGAACAACGCCAATCTCGTGTTCCCGGCCAGGACGGTCGCTCCCGTCGAGGAGCTCGGACGGCCTGGCAGCCGCAGTTGGTACGACGCGTCGATGCGGGCCGCAGGTGCGGACGTTTCGAGAGAGGGTGGCCTCGATGCCGGCCCGGATCGCGTAGCGCCGCTGCCAGTCCGCGGTCCGCTGCTCCAGCCCGTTGCGCATCTGGATCTGGTGGAGTTCGCGGGAGGGCAAGGACCTCCCGCCGGGCAGAGACCGGCTGATCAACCCCCACGATGTGGAAGCCCGCTGCGGCGGCGAACGCGGCATGGTCTGGGACGGCTACAAGGTCCGCTACAGCGAGACCAGCGAGGACGACCTGCCCCACTTGGCGGTGAACGTGGCCACCACCCACGCCGCGGTGGATGACTCCCGCCTGATCGACAGCGTCCACGAGAACCTGGAGCTGCGCGGGACGAGGCCCGGCGAGCATCTGGTCGACGCAGGCTATACCTCCGCCGCGATCATCCTCCCCGCTCATGCCAACTCGCGAAGCGCGTGCAGAACGAGCGGTTCACGACCCCGCCCGGTCCGAAACGCGGCGTCAAAGGCCCAGGGAGACCGCCAGGCGCGTGAGCTCGGCGGTGTTGCTGATGCCGAGCTTGGCCCGGATCCGGCGCAGATACGCATCGACGGTGTGTTTCGAGAGCCCCATGCGCCGGGCCGTCTGCACGTAGGTGCGCCCGGCGGCGATGTGCTGCAGCGCCTCCCGCTCACGCGGGGCCAGCGCAGCCGGCCCGCACGCGAAGGCAGAGGCAGGGGCGGGGGTGGGGGCTTTGGCGTACAGGGCGGGTGCGAGGCTCATGGCGGCTTTCCTTCGGCGCATCGGTCCGGTCGTCCCGGCCCACATCTTCGGAGTCACACGAATGCCTAAATGTGGGCATTTGCCCCTAACTGACACAGGCAGGCCCAGGCCGGTTCCACCCCGTCGCACATTTCCTGAAATTTCTGTTATCTGCCCATGTCGGTGACGTACAGAACCACCCTCGGCACCCGGCCCCGCACACAGCGCACCGCCCACCGCGGGCGGTCCGCGCCCCCGCCTGGCCCGGGCACCTCACCGAGCACCGTGCTGGTGCTTCCTGCCCCGCAGGATCATGCTTGTCAGTAGGGCCCTGGCCGCGGAGGTTCCCCCGGGAACAGCGGTCGAGGAACGAGCGAGGCGAGATGAGCGCCGATGGAGCACCTTCCCACTCCTCCTGGTGAACGGCCGGGCGAGGCGGACGCCCCGCTCGAGCCGCCCCGCACCGCCACCGTCACGGCCACGGCCACCGTCGACGAACACGGCATCGTGACGGAGTGGGGCGAGGGCGCCCGGCGCCTGCTCGGCTACGAGCCCTCACAGATCATCGGCCGCCCTGCCACCCGCCTGCTCGCCGACGACACCGGCGAGGCCGCCCGCCGGGCGGCCGGGCACCAGGCGGCCGGCAAGGACCGGTGGAACGGCACCGCGGTGCTGCGCCACCAGGACGGCCGCCGCCTCGAACAGCACCTGCTCGCCCACCGCCGCACCCCCACCGGCGGTGCGGCCACCGAATGGCTCCTTCTCTGCGCCGTGACCAGCCCGCCGCCGCACCCCGAAAACCGCCCGCAAGGCACACCGGACGCACCGGGCGAGCGGGGGCAGGAGGAGCAGCCGGGCGGGCTGAAGGAGCTGAAGGAGTGGGCGTTCGCCCAGTCCCCCTGCCCCCTGGCCGTCTTCGGCACGGATCTGCGGCTCATCGCGGCGAACACCGGCATGGAGCACGCCCTCTCGCTCACCGAGGCCGAGATGCGCGGGCTGCGCCTGGTGGACATCGCGCCGCACCCCGTGGGCGAGGAGATCCAGGCGCGGATGCGCCAGGTGCTTCAGGACGGCGAGCCGCAGTGGACCAAGGCCTTCCTCCCCGCCGCCCATGCCGGATGCGCCGACGGCCCAGAAAGCGGCCGGCCGGTGTCGCTGACCGCACTGCGCGACGGAGCGGGCCGGCTGCGGGGCGTGTGCCTGACCGCGTACCAGGGGCACGAGGAGCACACGCAGAGGGAGCGGATGCTGCTGAACGAGGCCGGCGCCCGTATCGGCACCACCCCGGACATCGCCCGTACAGCCCAGGAACTCACCGACGCCGCCGTCCCCCGCCTCGCGGACTTCGCCGCCGTCGACCTGCTCCCTGCGCGCGGTGAGGAGGCGGGCGCCACCGTCTCGGCCGGGCCGGTCACCATGCGCCGCGCCGCCGTGCGCTCGGTCCTGGAAACAAGCCCCGAGTCCCCGGTCGCCGTCGGCGAGTCCAGCACCTACCCGGCGCTGTCCCCGGTGGCCGAATGCCTGGCAAAGGACCGCGGGGCGCTCTACGAGATGACCGGCCCCACCCTTGCCCGGTGGGCCGGCGAGGACCCAGGAGCGGCCCGGATGAGCGAGTGGGGCACACACTCGCTCATGGTGGTGCCGCTGCGCGCCCGAGGCACCACCCTGGGCGCCGCCCTCTTCAGCCGCCACCACAACCCCGCCCCCTTCACCCCCCTCGACCTGCAGCTGGCCGAGGAGCTCACCGCCCGGGCCGCCCTGAGCATCCACAACGCCCGGCGCCACACCCGCGAACGCACCACCGCCATGACCCTGCAGCGCAGCCTGCTCCCGCGGACCCTGCCCGAGCAGGCCGCCCTCGAGATCGCCTCCCGCTACCTGCCCGCCGACCCCCTGGCCGGCGTCAGCGGCGACTGGTTCGACGTGATCCCGCTGTCAGGCGCACGCGTCGCCCTCGTCGTCGGCGACGTCGTCGGCCACGGCATCCGCGCCTCGGCCACCATGGGCCGGCTGCGCACCGCGGTAAGCACCCTGGCCGACGTCGACCTGCCGCCCGACGAACTGCTCACCCACCTCGACGACCTCGTCATCCGCCTCTCCGCCGACGAAGCCACCCCCGAAGGCGCCCCCGAAGGCGCCGGCGGCATCGGCGTCACGTGCCTCTACGCCGTCTACGACCCCGTCACCCGCCGCTGCACCCTCGCCCGGGCCGGCCACCCCCCGCCCGCCGTCGTCACCCCCGACGCCGCCGCCTACCTCCTCGACGTCCCCGCCGGCCCCCCGCTCGGCCTGGGCGGCCTGCCGTTCGAGGCCACCGAGACCGAACTACCCGAAGGCAGCCTGCTCGCCCTCTACACCGACGGCCTCCTCGAACCCCGAGACCACGACATCGACGAAGCCCTCGACAACATGTTCGCCGCCCTCGTCCGCCCCACCCACACCCTCGACACCGTCTGCGACCACGTCCTCACCGCCACCCTCACCCACCGCCCCGACGACGACATCGTCCTGCTCATCGCCCGCACCCGCGCCCTCAGCGCCGACCGCGTCGCCACCTGGGACCTGCAACCCCACCCCGCCGTCGTCGCCCACGCCCGCCAAAATGCCACCGCCCAGCTCACCACGTGGGGACTGACCCACGCCGCCTTCATCACCGAACTCATCGTCAGCGAACTCGTCACCAACGCCATCCGCTACGGCAAACCCCCCGTCCAGCTCCGCATGATCCACCACAACACCACCCTCATCTGCGAAGTCTCCGACACCAGCAGCACCACCCCCCACATGCGCCGCGCCCGCATCTACGACGAAGGCGGACGCGGCCTCCTCCTCGTCGCCCAACTCGCCGACCGCTGGGGCACCCGCCATACCCGCACCGGCAAGACCATCTGGGCCGAACAAACCGTCACACCTGACAGTGAGGAGGGACTGTGAATCGTTCGGTGTAACTCCCGATCATGGAAGATGCGTCGATGACCCGTGAGAACGTGGCCGAGCACGAGGCTGTCGAGTCGGCAGCGGCCCCGGACGAAGTCTGGGGGAGAGTTCACTCCGTTCCTGCGGTTCGACACCGAGATCCGCCGCATCGTCTGCACCACCAACGCGATCGAGTCGGACAACGCGCGGATCCGGCGAGCGGTCAAGGCCCGCGGACACTTCCCGAACGAGCAGGCCATGTTGAAGTGCGTCTACATGGCCATCATGTCGCTCGACCCCACCGGCAAGGGCCAGGCCCGCTGGACCATGCGCTGGAAGACCGCGCTGAACGCCTTCGACGTAGTCGTCACGTGTACCCGCCAACGTCTGGACATGGGCGGTCTCTCGGCTCTCGCAGTGCTCGCCATCGCCCAGGGACAGGTCACAAGATCAGCGACAGAGCCCCTTCATCCGTACGTGACTGGACACGTTCACGTGTTTCGGGGGTGCGGTCGGGCAGCACGTCCACGACAGCCGGACTGTGACCCGGAGAGATCCCAACGACCCTTTCATCTAGGGTGCGTTGGTACGTGCTGTGCATGCGTCTTGCCTGTTTCCGGCAGTCCGGGCACCGGCCC
This sequence comes from Streptomyces sp. NPDC001231, assembly GCF_042896885.1. Lineage (NCBI taxonomy): Bacteria > Bacillati > Actinomycetota > Actinomycetes > Kitasatosporales > Streptomycetaceae > Streptomyces > Streptomyces sp. NPDC001231. The sequence continues at coordinate 17,014 of NZ_JBIAXS010000044.1, read as the reverse complement.
GGGCGAGCAGTGGACACCGCCTCCACCACAAGGACGTCGGAGGAGTCGCTGACGCGCTCCACTCGCACATCGATCCCGGGAAACAGCACAGCCTCGACCGTCTTACCCGCCATGGCAGGAAACACTCTGCCGAAACGATCCCTCGATCCCCTCGCTGACCTGGGGATTCACGGAACTGCTGACAGAGCCGTTTCCAAGAATCGCCATCAGGGTGTCGGCCTGCCGTGCGCGATCGCTGAGGAGCCGGTCAGGTTGCTGTGGCTGTCGGGGCCTTCGGCGGTTTTGGGTTGCTGGCTGGTTCGCGCAGGGCCGTGGAGACCGCGATCGCGATCACCGTCACGGACGCGAGGACGATGAGCGTGCCTCGCGGGCCGTAGTGGTCGGCGACGAGGCCCAGCGGCGGCATGAACAGCCCGCCGGCGCTCAGTGCGAGCCCGAGGGTGACGCCGGCCGCGGTGCCGGGTCGGCTGGGCAGGTAGTCCTGGCCGAGTTTGACGAGCACGGCGAACGGTATGTTCGAGATCAGGCCGACGAGCAGCACCAGTGGGAGTGCGGCGTACTTGTCGCCACAGGCCAGGAGGATCCACAGGGCGGGCAGCATCGCGGCGTTTCCGATCTGCACGGTGCGGACCATCCCGATGCGGTCGGCGATCCGTCCGCCCAGCAGGGTGCCGAGCACGCCGCCGCCGAGTGCGAGGGTCAGCGCCAGGCCGCCGAGTGCGCTGCTCGCTCCCAGGTGCCGGATCCAGTACAACGAGATGAACGTGTTCAGTCCGGTCGAGATCGTGGACCGCACGATCTCGACGCCGGTCAGGGTGGCGAACAGGCCGACCCGGTCCTTGCCTTGATGCTGGACCTGTTTGGCCGCGGGGTTCGAGGTCCGGCCGTTGTGGCGCAGCAGAACGAAGCCCATGAGCACGGCCGGTGGGATGAACAGCGCGGTCGCGCCGATCCCGAGGTTGTCCAGGGCCGGTGTCGCGACCGCAGGGCCGATGAAGAAGCCGACGCTGCCGCCGGCCGCGAAGTAGCTCATCGCCGTGGCGCTGCCCCCGGCCGCGCGGCGGGCGTCTCGTCCGGCGGGCGGGTGGAACATCGCGATGCCGACACCGGCCAGCAGCAGTAGTGCGAACACCAGCGGATAGGAGGGCACGAGCCCGGACAGGCCCGCCCCGATGCCCGCCAGGCTGACGCCGAGCGGCGACATCCACCGCAGCCGGTGCCGGTCGGCCAGCAAGCCGATCGGCACCTGGGGCAGCGCACTGCCCAGCGTCGCGGCCAGCGCGAGCCCCGAGGCCTCGACGTAACTGAAGTGCCGCTCCAGCACGAAATAGGGGACGGCGGCGGGCACGAGACCCTGATAGAAGTCGTCGACCGCGTGCGTGGTGGCCCAAACCCGCATGCGGGGCCAGTGCCCCGGCGGGTCACCGGCATCAGGGGGGCGAGCTGTTTCCTGGATTGAAGTCACGCATCCACGATGAGCAATCCGAGTCAGGCCTGCTTCCAGTAATCGGCCGACTTATATCTCAGATCCGCCACACACGGATTGCGCCGACCCGCACCCAGTCCCCGAGGGCAGTGACGCCGTGGACCGCCACCGCCTGGCGGGTGGGCGACGACCAACGCGTTCGTCCGCGCCTTCGCCTGGACGACGGCCCCGCCCGCAGGCGTGTCGCTCGGACGCGGGCAAGCGGCAGAAGACATGTCCGAGCCGTGCGCCCCGAGCCCGTACCGTACCGACCGCGTCGTGGCTCCTTAGGGTCAGGTTGTCGTGCGGCCCGGGCGCCGTACGGGCACGGGGCGGCGGCACGGGCCTGGCCGTGGCCGGCGGCCCCGTCTCTGCCTGGCCGGGCGTCAGCCGACGGGATGGGAGCCTGGCGTGTGGCCGATGGTGCGCCGGAAGACATCGGTGAACGCGCTGGCCGATGACCAGCCGCACTGGTGGGCGACCACAGTCACGGGCGTCTTCTCGGCGAGCAGGATCAGCGCGTGGTGGAGCCGCAGCTGGGTGCGCCACTGCGGGAACGTCATACCGAGGTCGCTGCGGAACAGCCGGGACAGGGTGCGCGCGCTGGCCCCGACCTGTTGACAGAGTTCGACGAGAGTGCGGCTGTCGGCCGGGGAAGCACGCAGGATGTCGCACAACTCCCGCAGCAGGGGCTCGGACGGCGTAGGCAGGTGCAGAGGCTGCTGGGGAGAGAGCCGGAGCTGGTCGAGCAGTACCGCTCGCAGGTGGGCCCGTTCGGTGCTCTCGTCGTCCGGGGCGTGGGTGTAGGCGATGATCACCTCGCGCAGCAGCGGACTGACGGCGAGTACGGCTGGCGCGTCCAGGCCGAGGGGGTTCTGCGCCTCGGGCAGTCCTACCAGGTGCAGTTGAAGCTGGCCGTGGGCCTGGTGCGCGTGCACGGTTCCGGCCGGCACCCAGATCGCGCGGGTTCCCGGTGCCACCCAGGATCCCGCGTCGGTGGTGACAGCGATCGCTGCCTGGCCGGCGTAGACGATCTGATGGGTCGTCGTGCCGGTGGGCATCGATGGACCTGCCGGAGGCCAGCCGCTGGGTACGAGTCGGCGCCACGGACTGATGGCGGATTTCCATCACAACTCAGCATTTTATCGGAAGTGCGACGCCGGTTGTGGAATCCCGGAGATGCGATCATCGCCCGAGCGTGCCATTCCAGCAGAGCGAGGCCGCGAAAAGATCGCCCGTGACGTACCTGAGGCCACTGTCCGGGGCGACCGTCACCACGGTGTGTCCCGGTCGCCGGTTTGCTCGCTGATGTAGTGAGGGGTGAGGGGTTTGTTGTATTGCCCGGGGTCACGTCCGCTGGAGTGGTGTATCGACGGTCACTCGGTATCTTGTCTTTGAGGCTATGCGGTGAGTTCGGTGGGCAGGTCGGTGTCGTCGGTTTCTGACTCGATTGGGTGGAGGCGGGCTTTGGCGAGGAGTTCGCGGCCCGTGTAGCGGCGGGCTTCGGTCCATTCGTCGTTCTGCTCGGCCAGGACCGCGCCGACGAGCCGGATCACGGCGGTGCGGTCGGGGAAGATGCCGACCACGTCGGTGTGCGACGCCGGATCTCCTTGTTCAGCCGCTCCTGCGGGTTGTTCGAAGACGGTCCGCAGCAGGGTGGCCACCCACGGCTGGGCCGATTTCGGGACCTGGCTCAGTAGATTGCGGGCGTAGTGGGTGCGGCAGCGCTGCCAGAGGCGCCGGGCAGCACCGCGCCGATGGCACCTCCGCGAGGGCGTGCAGGGGCAGACTGTCAGGTGCGGTCATCGTGCTGATCTCCTTCGAAGCTTCGACACTTCGAAGATCAGCCGGTGGCCGTTCGTCTATGCGAGCCTCATCCCGACGCCGGAGCAAACCCACCGATCAGGTCGAACCCGTACACCACTTCCCTGGACGCAACCCGGATCCTGTGGCTCTTCGGGCGGCGGAGGGACGAGCAGACCACGGACCCCGGCCGACACACGTGATGCTGTTCAACAACTGATCAGTTGATGGACAGGGACTGTCCCGGCTCTACAGCCGGCCGGGCTCGGCGAGCTTGCGACCCTGTGCGCGCGAGAGCCAGTGGGTCCGCTGCCTCGATGGCACCAGCTCGTAGTCCAGGGCCCGAAGCCCTGAACCTTCCGTCAGGTGGTGCCGGGCGATCATCCACACCCCGTCCCGCTCGGGATCGGGGTGGACAGGGCAGCCGGTCAGCAGCAGATCCCAGCGGTCCGTGTTCCCGTTGTCGCGATCGTCCTCCACCGTGACGGTGCTGAGCACCTTGCGCGGCAATACCTGGCCGGCCTGCTTCGCCGTGAAGTTCTCCGAGAGCTCCTTGATGGTGAAGTCGCGTTGCAGGTAGACCTTCTCGCTCTGCTCGCCGGCCTCCAGGACGATGACGCCGGCGGCACGGGGCCACCGGTCTTCGTCCGACACGACCAGGTCGCCGACGAACCGCGCCTCCACGCGCCGGTCGCTGAGGTTCTCCAGCACGAGGACCTGCTGCAGCACCAAGCGGTGCTCCTGGCCCCGGTCTCGGGGGAAGTGCCAGCTGTGCCCTGACGGCCACGGGATGCACGGCATGCCGTGCGGAGTCCAGGCCAGCGGCTCCCACTCCGGGACCTCCACCGTGAGGGTGACCTTCGGGGCCTCGGAGTCGAGCCGGGCCCTGATCGCATCAAAGCCGGTGAGCTGGCTGACCTCCAACGCCTTGCGCGTGAGCCGCTCTCGGCGGGTCGACCTTGATCCGCTCTCCCTCCGTGCGACCGTGGGGCATGCGCGCATTTCCTCCCACCGAGCACCGCCTAATTATCGGAGGCACGTCATGCCCGTGCACAGATCCGGAACGGCCCGCGTAGGGCGGCTGACCGTCACGGGAGCCCTGCTCGCAGCGTTCTCGGTCCTCTGCACCGCACCCTCCTCGGCCGACACCACCCCCGCCCGTGGCTCCGGCTACATGGGCATGGGTGTCCTGGCGCACGACGGCCGCAGCGGCACGCCCGCCACCAGCACCACCCCCGCCCGTGGCTCCGCCTACATGGGCATGGGTGTCCTGGCACACGACGGCCGCAGCGGCACGCCCGCCACCAGGAAGGCCACCCAGACCGAAGGCGTCGACGTCAGCTCCTACGAGGGCAACGTCGCCTGGTCGACGCTGTGGAACAGCGGCGTGAAGTGGGCGGACACGAAGGCCACCGAGGGGACGTACTACACGAATCCCTACTTCAAGCAGCAGTACAACGGCTCGTACAACGTCGGCATGTTCCGCGGCGCGTACCACTTCGCCACCCCGGACACCAGCAGCGGCGCCAAGCAGGCCAACTACTTCGTCGACCACGGCGGCGTCTGGTCCCGCGACGGCAAGACCCTGCCGGGCGTCCTCGACATCGAGTGGAACCCCTACGGCACCACTTGCTACGGCAAGTCGGCGAGCTCGATGGTCAGCTGGATCTCCGACTTCCTCAAGACCTACAAGGCCCGCACCGGCCGGGACGCCGTGATCTACACGGCCACCAGCTGGTGGACCCAGTGCACCGGCAACTACGGCGGCTTCGCCACCAAGAATCCCCTGTGGATCGCCCGGTACGCCTCGACCGTCGGCACGCTGCCGGCCGGCTGGGGTTACTACACGCTGTGGCAGTACACCTCGTCCGGCCCGACCGTCGGCGATCACGACAGGTTCAACGGGGCGCTGGACCGGGTGAAGGCGCTCGCCAAAGGCTGATTCGTCCTTGCCGGCCCCGGTAAGACCTTCCGCGCCCCTGGTACTCCCGTTTCGTGTGTCCGACCCGCCTGACGCCCTGAGCGAGGGCCGCGACAAAAATCATGATGCGGACCGCCGGCGGCGACCAGGACCACTGGGTGCCGCCGCGGTCGGTGAAGATGGCCGTGAGGCGTAGGGGAGGGGACTCGTTCACCCTGCCGACGCGCCGAGCGGGCGGGGTTGGGTGCTGGGGTTTTAGCGTCGTAGTGCCTTGCGCTGTGACAGGACCGCAGGGTGATGGACGGCCCCTGCACGCAGCGCCCTGGGCAGGGGCCGCCGTCCCGCCCGGACAGCAAGGCGAGCAAGGTCTCGGTCACCGTCAGTGCATGCTTGGAGCTGGGCATCCGCAGCGGCGGTTGCGCGTCGTCCACGCCCAGACCCTCGTCGCTGGCACGGGTCTCAGCGTGACGCGTAGGGTCCTTCGGCATGAGCACAACACCGCCCGACATACGCCGGGTTAGCCTCCGCGCCGCCCTCGGAATCGGGGCGGCCGTGACGGTGAGCGCTTCGGGCGCGGTGCTCGGACCAGAGGCGGCAGGTGGGAGTTTCTGGGCCTTGCAAACGGCGACCACCTGCGCGAAGGAGGCCGCCGTCGTGCATGTTCACGAGTTGGGCGTGTCCGCGCGGTCTGCTGCTGACGCGCCTCTCGCGCCCGTGGCCGGTGTAGTGGCGCGGCGCGCTCGGCGCTTGGTGCGCGTCTGATGCTGTGTCCTGCGGCCAGTGCGAGGGCTGCCGTGAGGCTACCGAGGCACTCGGCTGCTGCTCCGCTGATGATGTTCACCGGCTGGCCAACGGCACAGAGGTGGACGGGCCCGTTGCAGCAGGGCGGTGGCGCATCCCCAGCCGTTTGAGCTTGCGGTGCACCCGGCGCCGCCGCCCCGCAGGCGGACCTTAGTAAGAGCCGGTGCGTCCCTCGTAGATGTTCGCGCCGCTGTCCCACATCCCGCGCGCGTACGAAGTGACGTTGGAGTCGTTGACCATCAAGGTGTAACAGGACGAACCGGTGGTTTTCACCGAGCAGCTGTACTGGCGGCCGTCGCTGTTGCGGTGGACGGTCGCGTAAGGCGTGAACTGACTACGGGTGTCGAACGATGCATTGCTGATCCGGGCCCACGCAGCGCGGCACGAGGAGCTGTACCGCAGCTCGAGCAGTGCTTGGCCCAGCTTCAGGCTCTGCACGGTTCTCGCGTCGGACTGGCAATAGGCGCCGGGGTCCTTGCCGTCGCAGGACGAGCCCGAGCAGGTGGCGGCGCTGGCGGGGGAGGTCATGCCGATGATGGCCGCGGAGGCGAAGAGCATGGTCACCGCGGAACGTGCGAGCAGCGTGCGTGTGCGCATGGTGTCCTCCTGGATGAGATGGGAAACGGCGCGGCGTCATGGATATGCACCATGCACGGCGCATCTCTTCTTGCCCGATCATTCCCGGGTGCTGCCGGCATGTGGATAGCAGTGCGTGCCAAACGCTTAGCGATGGACGCCAGCACCTGCGCGCAAGATTCCCTGGCGGTATTCGGTGGGGGTGGAGCCGTAGATGGTGCGGAAGGCCCGGGTGAAGTCGGCAGGGCGGAGAAAGCCCCAGCGGGCGGCGATCGCGTGGACAGGTCGTGTGGACAGGCGCGGGTCGCCCAGGTCGCGTCGCGCGCGTGCGAGGCGCTGTCGGCGGATGTAGGAGGCGACCGTGGCGCCGTGGGCGTGGTTGTGGAAGAGGCGGTGCAGGGAGCGCAGGGAGATGTGGTGGGCGGCGGCGATCGTGCCCGGGGACAGGTCCGGGTCGTCCAGGTGCTGCTGGATGAAGGCGTGGATCTCCATCAGCAGGGAGCGATGGCGGTTTTGGGGCGGCGTTGACGTGGTGGCGTCGAGGTGGTGAGCGAGGAAGGCGGTGAGCACGTCGAGGGTGAGGGTGGCCAGTCGGGGGCTGTCCGCCGGGGTGTACGAGGCGGCGCCCGTGCTGAGCTGCGTGAGGTAGGCGGACAGCAGGGCGCCCACCCCCTCACGCCCGCACAGACGCATCCCGGTGAGCCGTTTGACCTTGTTCGCCGGGATCGGCAGCAGCGCCCGGGGGAATTGCACCAACACCCCCTCCACCGCGTCAGGGTCCGCGCTCGCCCAGCCGTGCCAGGGGTGTGAGGTGTCGAAGAGCAGCATCTCACGGGAGCCGATGGTGGTGTCTTGGCCGCCTTGGAGGATCCGATGGCCCCCGCGCAGAGTCAGCATCAGCTGCATGGATTCGGGATCGGAGCGCCGGATCATCCTTGCTGTCCGACGTGTCTCCAGCGACGGGTAGGTCAGCGCCGACACCTGAACGCCACCCAAATTCAGCACCCGCGCACTCGCCTGGAAGTCCCCCTCATGGTCAGTGTGGACCACGCTGGGTATCAGTGCGCTGACCGTCATGTCGTGCCAGGACGCGAACCTCTCGGCTATCGGCAGATCCAGCGTCCGGAACTCCGTCACCAGCACCGTGTCATCCCCCTCACGAGGGCGAGCGGCCCAGACCGCCGAGCGGGGCCCCTTCCCGCTGTGGTCCGGCAGTGAGCGCGGCGCAGGTACATCCCCGACGACGGCTACGGTGGCGATCGCCTCATCCCCCGTACCCCGGCCGTTGGCCCGGACAACAGCCCGTCCACCGGCACGCCCCGTCCAATCGTCGAACGGATAATACGGTACTCAACATGGCGTGAACATGCCGTAATGCGCAGAACCTGGTCGGGGCGCGGACAGCAAGGCGAGCGGCGGCCGGAACCGGGTCGGTTGGCCTGATCCGCTCAGGGCGGGTCGGGCGGGGCGTATCGACCGCGGTGAGTTACGGATCGCCGCTGGGTCCCCACGCCGGACAACGCCTACGCGTGCGCCCGTCGCGTGCAGCAACTGCCCACCGACGCCGGCAAACACCGCTCCGCCGGCCCTGTCGACCTGCTTGTGGCAGCCACCGCGGAACTGTCCGGGCTGACGCTGCTCCACTACGATCGGGACTGCGAGACCGTCGCGCAGATCACCGGACAACCCACCCAGTGGCTGGCCCAGCCCGGAACTCTGTGACCGGCGGCCAGTCGACCACCACGGCCCCACCCGGACGGCCCCAGCCGGCCCCGGTTCGTGAAGGGACGACTCGAAGCGGAACGTGACACGGCAGCTGAAATTTTTTCGCGAGGCCCGAAAGCAATCTGCGGGTCCGCGATTGCTCCACGGACCCGCAGCCGAAAATCCCCCTGCAATCACTGGGCGGACGTGGGCCCTCGCCCTGACAGGACAGGGAACAGGACCGCGTCCCGACGGCCATGTGCGCGGGTGGGATGCGCACGAAGCGGCATAGGCGGCGGGCGGCTTGGGCGCTGAGGTGGATGTCGGCACCCGGGGGACCATGATCAGCGTCGCGATCGAACATGCACGGGAGGCCGGGGCCGAAACGGTGATGCTGCTCTGCCGCCCGGAGTTGGTCCCGCTCTGCACACAGCTCGGATGGCGCCACATGTTCGTGCCGGTCACCTTCCGACAGCCTGCCGGCCCCCGACCCTGCCCGCTGAGCACCATGACATACGACCCGGCCGACCTGCCCCAGCCCACCGTCAGCGTGGACCTCCAGGGCCTGCCCTTCTGACGCACCGGGCAGAGGCTCACCGGCGACTTCAGACCGCCCCGGCAACAGGGCGTCCGCCCCAGCGGATGCCCTTCTCGCTGCGGATGTGGGCGCGTTCCTTGCGTTCGGCGGCGAGCACGCGTGGGTGGCGGGCGTTGGCGTTGCGCCGGCGAAGGTGGGCGTGCAGCCGTGGAAGTACCGCACTCCGTGGGTGCGGGTGTAGGTGACGGGCAGTCGGTCCGGATGGCCGGCCGGGGTCCGGCAGGTCCCGGCGGTGGGGCGCCGAGCGGGCCGAACTCGTCAAGGGCAAAGACCCGGTCCGGGCAGCGCTCGAGCACGTCCTCGATGCGGTCGAGCTTGGCGTCGTAGGCGGGGTCGGGGGATTCCTTCCAGGTCTTGGTGCGTTGGAAGGTGACGCCGCGTCGGGCGAGCAGGCAGCGCGGGGCTTCGCGGCCGATGTGGATGACGCGGGTGTGGACGCGGCGCAGGTAGGCGGCGAGCCCCCGCAGGGGCCAGCGGGTGAAGGGCTCGCCGAGCTTGGTCGGTCGGGTGATGGCCGTCTGGACGACGAAGTCCTCGTCGTCAGGGCTGAGTCGGCGGGGGCGGCCTCCCGCCCAGCGAGGGTCCACACGGGCCAGGCCGATCTCGTCGAACCGATGGATCACATCGCGGACCGTGTCTCGTCGGCCTGCACCAGTTGGGCGATCACTGGGACGCGATTGCCGCGGCTGAGGCGAGCAGCATCATCGCGCGTCGGTAGCGCACCGAGTTGGTGCTGCAACCGGCCCCCCAACCCGGCGAACCTTCCCGGTCAGAGCACTGGCCGGACCGCGGTCCCGTCTACGTCCTCAACGTGTTTGCGGGTACGCGGAGGTGTCCGCCGCGTGCTTGGTACTGGCGGGCGGCGGGGATTGACGGGCTTGATCGCCAGTACGTCGGTGATGTGCCGCCGGAGATCGTCGGCTGGGCAGCGGCGTTCCTCTCGCCTTCAGCAGACTTTGGCTTGTTTGAGCAGAAGTTCAGGTCGTTTGCCTGAAACTTTCGCGTATCAGACTCTATCTTTGGCGGATTCACGCCTATACGATCCGCGCAAGAACTTGGACCACGTCAGTCGCTCACCAGTGATCGCGGTGAGCGACTGACGCGTAACTCGGCGCAGTGGACGCACTTGCCGTCACCTCATCCCCGCTCGCACTGCAGCGATCGACCACCCGTTTGCCTTTTCCTCTGGATATACCGGCGCATACCGCACCCTTCCCGGCCGGACCGTCTCCGCGCGACGGCCCGTTGGTCGGGCGTACCCCTGAGGAGGTTCCATGCGCATAGCCCTCCGCCGCCGCCTCACCGCGTTCGGCGTGCTGCTCGCGCTCGTGGCCGGCGCGCTCATCGGCCTGGCATCGGCGTCCGCCCCGGAGGCGGCCGCGGCCGCGCCGGGCAGCCGCGGCATGCAATACAGAGTCTTGGTCTTCACGAAATCCACGGGCGGAGACCCGGCGGCGACCGCCGCCGGTGTCGGCGCCATCAGGCAGCTCGGCGATCAACTCCGGTTCGCGGTCCAGGTGACCGACGACGCCCGCAAGTTCGACGAGGAGCACCTCAAGCAGTACCGCGCCGTCGTCTTCCTCAACAACAGCGGCGACGTGCTCACCACCGCCCAGCAGGACGCCTTCGAGGCGTACTACCGCGCGGGCGGCGGCTTCGTCGGCATCGGCTCGGCGATCGAGGCCCAGCCCGGCTGGGACTTCCTGTCCGACGCCCTCGGCACCCGCGCGTCCGGCCGGACCGGCGTGCAGCCCGGCACCATCAAGGTCGCCGACCGCGTCCACGACGCGTCGAAGAACCTGCCGGAGTACTGGACCCGCACCGACGCCTGGTACAACTTCAAGTCCAACGTGCGCGGCAAGAGCCATGTCATCGCCACCGTCGTCGAGGACGCCTTCAAGCAGCAGTCGTGGGGTGGGACGCTCACCGGCATCAGCGGCGGCACGATGGGGCACGACCACCCGGTCACCTGGTGCAAGGACTGGCAGGGCGGCCGCTCGTTCTACACCGCGCTCGGCAACACCGCCGCCAGCTTCGGCGAGACCAACCTGCGCTCGCACCTCGGTGGCGCGATCAAGTGGGCGGCCGGGCAGGCCGACCCGGTGTACTCCGACTGCGGCGCGACGGTGCTGGCCAACTACCAGCAGACGACCGTCGCGGCGCCGCCGAACCTGGGCGAGCCGGTCGGCTTCGACGTCTTTCCCGACGGCCGGGTCATCCAGACCGACCGCCGCGGCAGCATCCGGCTGCACGACCCCAAGTCGAACAAGACCACCGTGCTGGCCCAGATCCCGGTCTACCAGGCCAGCGAGGACGGCATGTACGGGCCGGGGATCGACAACGACTTCAAGACCAACCACTGGGTCTACCTCTACTACGCGCCACCCACGGTGAAGGACGTGAAGCTGTCGACCGGCGAGATCGTCACGCAGACGACTCCGGAGGCGAACGCGCCGAACACCGGGGACTCGCCGGCGGTCTGGGATCCCTGGGTCGGGTACTTCCAGCTCTCCCGCTTCAAGTTCGTCGATGCCACCGCGGACAAGCCGGCACACCTCGACGTCGCGTCCGAGCAGGAGATCATGCGCGTTCCGGTCAACCGCGGCGCCTGCTGCCATGTCGCGGGCGACATCGACTTCGACAAGCACAACAACCTGTGGATGGTCACCGGCGATGACACCCCGGCCGGCGGCGGCAACTCCGGGGGCTTCAGTCCCTTCAACGACATGCTGACCACGAACGGACAGTTCAACGCCCCGCACGTCGACGCTCGCCGCTCGTCGCTGAACACCAACGACCTGCGCGGCAAGATCCTGCGCATCACGGTCAAGGACGGCGCCATCGCCGCCGGCGATCAGAACAAGTTCGGCGGCGCCTACACGGTCCCCGCGGGCAACCTCTTCCCCGCCGGGAAGGACAAGACCCGTCCGGAGATCTACGCGATGGGCTTCCGGAACCCGTTCCGGATCCAGGTCGACGAGAACGACGTCGCCTACGTCACCGACTACTCGCCCGACTCGCAGACCCCGCAGAACTTCCGCGGGCCGGCTGGTGCCGGCCGGGTCGAGATCGTTCGCAAGCCGGCGAACTACGGCTGGCCGCTGTGTTACCGGACGGACCTGCCGTACTACCGCTGGGACTTCAACACCTCCACGCCGCAGGACAGTCCGCCGCAGCCGTTCGAGTGCGACAACCCCGACCGCGGGCCGCAGAACGACTCCAGGTGGAACCTCTCCGGCGGGCCCACCGTGGAGCCCGGCCTCGAGTACGGCCCGCCGATCACCAACCCGGACATCTGGTACTCGTTCACGCCCGAGAACCGGGCGGACAGCCCGATCGGTACGCCGTGCCTCGCCTACTACAACGGCTCCGGCGCCACCACCTGCCCGCGACTGTTCCCCGAGCTCGGCACCGGCGGTGTCGGCCCGCACGGCGCGGCGAAGTACCGCTTCGACCCGGACAACCCGGATTCGACGAAGCTGCCGCCGTACTACGACAACGCGGTCTTCTTCGGCGAGTTCACCCGGGACACCCTGCGGGAGATCCGCCTGGACTCGAAGGGCCGGGTGTTCAAGATCAACAACTTGCTCGACTGCGGCGGCCTCTCTGCAAAGCGGGTCCCGGAGACGAACAACCCGTTCGAGTGCGACAACCCGATGGACATGCAGTTCGACGGGAACGGTCACTTCTACCTGCTCACCTACGGCGACGGCTTCTTCACCAGCAACAACGACGCCGGCATGTACCGGTGGGACTACGTCAAGGGCCAGCGCGCACCGATCCCGAAGCTCGCGGCGACGCCGACGAACGGCTCCGCACCGCTGACCGTGCAGTTCTCCAGCGCGGGTTCGCGGGATCCCGACCCGGGCGACTCGATCCGGTTCGAGTGGGACTTCAACGGTGACGGAGTCGTCGACTCGGTCGACCCCGACCCGCAGTACACCTACACGACGCCGGGGCAGTACACCGCGCGACTGACGGTGTTCGACTCGAGCGGCAAGTCCGCCTCGGCGAACACGACCATCACGGTCGGCAACACCGCGCCCACCGTGACCGTCAGTACGCCGGTCGAGGGCGGCCTGTTCTCCTTCGGCGAGAGCATCCCGTTCTCGGTGACGGTCACCGACCCCGAGGACAAGACGATCGACTGCAACCGGGTCGAGGTGACGTTCGTCCTCGGCCACGACAGTCACGGCCACGCCGAGCAGACCGTTCACGGCTGCACGGGTGTGCTGCCGACCGACCCTGATGACGTGTCCCACGGGGGCAACGTGTTCGGCGTCATCAGCGCCTCGTACACCGATCGCGGCGGTGCCGGCGGCGTTCCGGCGCTGACGACGGTCGCTCAGAACGAGATCCGGCAAAAGCGCCAGGAGGTCGAGTTCGCCCTCGAGGAGTCCGGTACCAACGTCGCCACGACGAACGACCCGGACGGCGGCAGCCAGCACAGGGGCAGCCTCGGCAGCGGCGACTGGATCGCCTTGAACGGACCGTTCAACCTCCTGAACAGCGACTCGCTGACGTTCCGGGTGGCGAGCACGTCGACGCAGGTGCCGGCGGGTAGCCCGATGGCCGCCGTCGAGGTCCACCTCGACTCGGTCGGCGGGCCGATTCTCACCACGGCGAGGCTCACGTCGACCGGTGACACGGCGAAGTGGCAGAGCCAGACGTTCCCGATCACCAACCCGGGCGGCAAGCACAAGATCTACCTCGTGTTCCGGTCGGTCACGGGCGGTCAGACCGGCGCCAACCTGTTCAACCTCAACTGGGTCGAGTTCGGCGGACGAGGGGTGAGCGCGCCCTAGTACGGCCCCGCGGCCGGGCGCCGTGCGATCGGCACGGCGCCCCGGCCCTGGTTTGGTTCAGCCACTTCGAAAGAGGGACCACAATGGCCTTCAACAGCAAGTTCAACCGGCGCCGGTTCATGGTCGGCACGGGCGCGGCGGTGGCCGCGACGTTCAGCCCACTCGGCCCCGCATCCGTGTTCACGCCGGCCCAGGCGAGCGCGGCCAACGGGCGGCTCATCCCGGGCGGCAAGCTGGGCACGATCACCTACAGCCAGCGCGACGTGCCCACGCGGGTCGGCATCGCGGCGAGCGCGGCGCGCGGCGTCTCACCCACCATGGGCCGGCTGGGTGGCCCGAACTTCCCGAAGGACCCCACCGACCTCGGCCCGCTCGTGCCGTTGCCCGGCGGCTGGCTGGAGCTGTTCGAGTTCCTGGCGAAGTGCGGCTTCAAGCAGATCGAGTTCGCCGGCTACGGCCAGAACGCCGCGAACCCCGGCGGCGACGTGCCCAACCCGGCGCCCGGCGGCGTCACCACACCGCAGTCGCGAGCGGCGTACCTGGCATACGCGCGTACGCTGCGCGGCTTCCTCGACGCGTACGGTCTGGAGGCGATCGGCAACCACGGGTTCGTACCGAACACGTGGAACGGCCCGAACAGCCCCGGCGGCGCAATGGCCGCACAGGACTACGAGCGGCTGCAGACCGAGCTCGAATTCGCGGCGATCCTGGGCATGCCGTACATGGGCACCGGCAACGACCCGACGAACGCGGGCAACCGCAACATCGAGCCGTGGACCGTCGCCGGCGAGAAATGGGAGGCGCTGAACACGCTCAGCCTGCAGTCGGGCATCCGCATGTACACCCACAACCACTCGCCGGCGTACAACTTCCTGCAGGACGGTCCCATGGTCACCGTGACCGAGGACCGCGTGACAGGTAGGCCGATTCCGCCCACGCAGGTGCGGGGAGAGTCGGGCAAGCGCCTCATGCAGCACTATCTCGACGTCACCGACCCGGCCCTGTGCGTCATCGAGCTGGACGTGTACTGGGCGCACGTCGCCCAGCACCAGTGGCGGTGGCGCTACGACTGGGAGGGCAACCGCGTCGAGGACATCTTCGACCCGGCCGCCCAGGTCGCGAAGCAGCCACAGCGGTACCAGCTGTTCCACGCCAAGGACGGCGACGCCACCGGCGAGGCACCCGGTGTCGGCAACGGCTACAACTTCATCCCGTTCGGCGACCCCCGCAGCGACATCGACTACAAGACCTTCTACAAGTCCGTCGGCGCCAAGGGGCACTACAACTCGAACTACGAGCAGGACAACGCCCCGGGCGGCAGCTCGGATCCGGGGCAGTCCCTGCGGTTCGCCAGGATCAGTGCGACCAACATGGCGGCACTGCGCGGCTGACATCCGGCAGCTCTCCGTCCCGCTTGCGCCGCGGCGGCCACGCGACACGGTGGCGACCGCGGTGCGAGCGGGGTGCGTGCCGGCGAATCCTGTCTGAGACTTTTGCGTAGAAGAACAAAAGTCCTGGAGGTGAGGCTCGAAGATATAGAACGCTCCTGTCAAAAGTCACTATTGTGATGGAGCGCAGCATGTTGCGCTGATATGAACCCGTCAGAGGTGAACCCGGTGCGAAGCCCAGAACCGCTGCATGTTGAGCTGCTGCGGCTGCTGCGCGATGAAGGCGCGTTGTCGCGCGCTGAGCTGGCCGACCGCCTTGAGGTACCCCGGCGGAGGCTGCTCGCCGAGCTGGAGCGTCTGATCGCGGCGGGCTACGTCGTCGAGGCCGGGCCTGCCACGTCCCGAGGCGGCCGCCGGTCGACGCTCGTCGAGCTGAACCCGGATCTGCGCTTCGCCGCCATCGACCTGGACGCCACCTCGATCGACGTCGAGGTGACCAATGGTCGCCTGGAGCAGGTCGCGACGTACCAGGAGTCCGCCGACCTCCGGTCGGGGCCGAAAGCGATCCTCCACCGGGTCGACGAGATGCTCGCAAAGGCCCGCGCGGAGGGGGCATACGAGCGGCTGACCGCGATCGGCATCGGGCTGCCTGGCCCGGTGAGCTTCCGCGACGGTGTGCCGGTGTCGCCGCCGATCATGCCGGGCTGGGATCGGTTCCCTGTGCGCGAGTACCTCACCCGTGAGCACAGCTGCCCCGCGATCGTCGACAACGACGTGAACATCATGGCGATAGGCGAGCGCCATGGCGGCGCTGCGCACTCGGTCAACGACTTCCTGTTCGTCAAGATCGGAACCGGGGTCGGGTGCGGCATCTATCAGGACGGGCACGTCTACCGAGGGACTGACGGCTGCGCCGGCGACATCGGGCACATCCAGGTCGACGCGCACGGGCCGGTCTGTTCCTGCGGCAACGTCGGCTGCCTCGAGGCGCTGTTCAGCGGCGCCGTACTCGCCCGCGAGGCGACCGCGGCGGCGCGCTCGAACAGGTCCCCGGCACTGGCCGAGCGGCTTGCCGCCTCCGGCGCGGTCGGCGCGAAGGATGTGGCCGAGGGCGCGTCCGAGGGCGACGTGACGTGCATCCGACTCATCCGCGACGGCGGGCGCCAGGTCGGCGGCGTGCTCGCCGGCTTGGTCAGCTTCGCCAACCCCTCGATGATCGTGATCGGTGGCGGGCTCGCCCAGCTCGGCCACATCCTGCTCGCCGAGATCCGCAGCGTCGTGTACCACCGGTCGCTGCCGCTTGCGACCAGGAACCTGCCCGTTGTGCTGTCCGACCTGGGGCCGCGAGCCGGTGTGACCGGCGCCGCGGTGCTGGCCAGCGACCTTGCTTTCGAGCAGGCGTCATGACGGACACCACCAAGACAGCCCGCACGCCTGTGGGGCAGGTCGCGTAGCGGTACTCGTTGATGAGGCCGCCGAGGACGCGGGTGCGCAGAAGTGTGGGCGTATCGAAGTCGTGCACGGTGGCGGGCTGTTGGACCGAGTCGGGTGGCAGCTGACGCGGGCCCGATGAGGCCGATGCGCGCTGCTGTGCTCTTGTAGGTGGCCAGGACCTGTCGGGCGTGAGCCTCGCCCATGATGAGGACGTACTCGAGGGCCTCACGCCGGATGCTACGGCGCAGACCGTCCAGGCGGCGACGGGGTGGCCGAGCCGGGCCGGCTCGCCCTGGATCCTCCTGTGTCCCCACCTGGGGTTCTCTCCGGTTGTCCGGGCGCCGGCATCCGCCGGAGTACGTGCGAGGCTCTTCGCCCTGGACACGAGAGTGGAGGGCGTGCTCTCTGACGTCACCAAGCCTTGGCTAGTAGGGCTTGGTCAGGTCCGTATTGGTGCTGGTATGTCGCGGTGGCAGGTCGGACAGGTGCCGGTCCAGACCGCGAGTAGTGTCTGTAGCT
>NZ_JBIAXS010000043.1:0-62434 GCF_042896885.1 Streptomyces sp. NPDC001231 | reverse complement strand
AGACACTACTCGCGGTCTGGACCGGCACCTGTCCGACCTGCCACCGCGACATACCAGCACCAATACGGACCTGACCAAGCCCTACTAGAACGCGGAACCGCGTGCAGCGGGGACGGCAGCACCATCGGCCTGACCAGGCCTTCCAGGAGGAGTCTGGCTACGACTGCAGTGCGGGGATGTTCCTGATGAGGCTGTTGAACCCCAGCGGGGGGCGTCCGAGGAGCTCGGCGACGTCGTTCGTGGCCCGGTCGTACCGGCCCTCGGCGTGCAGCCGCGCCATCGTGGCGATGTGCTCGAAGACGTGGGGTGGCAGGTCCAGCTTCTTGAGGTCGTGTTCCAGCCACTCCTCGTACGGCACGTCGACATAGGTCACGGTACGGCCCAGGGCAGTGGAGAACTCGGCCGCGATCGCGGCCATGTCACGGGAGCGCGCCCCGGTCAGCTCGTAGACCCGCCCGGACGACGGAGCCGGGTCGAGCAATAGGCGTGCGATGACCTCCGCCACATCGGCTGCGGCGACCGGGGAGGTCCGGGCGGAGCCGAACGGGAGGCGGATCGTGCCGTCCCGCAGGATCGAGGCGACGGCGACCCGGGCGAAGAGCGGATTCTCCATGAACACCGTGGGCCGGACGTGGACGACCGGCACGCCCGACCAGTTGAGGACGTGCTCGCCCAGCCAGTGCAGCCGCTGCTGGTGGGACTCGGTATCGCTGGTGAGGTCCATCTGCGAGACCGTCATCTGCGAGATGCTCACCAGCAGATCCAGGCTGTCGTCCTCCTGAGCGGCCGCGGCGACCGTCGTCGCGGCCTCCAGGTAGGAGGGCGACACACTCATCCCGAAATAAGCCCGGCGGCAGCCCGCCAGCGCCTCGACCACGTCGGCGCCACGGGTGAGGTCGCCGACCACCACGTCCACGCCGTCCAGGGCCCGCAGGTCCGAGGTCCGTTCGTCGTCGTGGTGCACGAGAGCCCGGACCGGCACGCCCTTCGCATGCAACCGGTCGAGGACCGTTCGCCCGACTCCGCCGACGCCGCCGCCAACGCCCGTGACAAGGATGGGTTGGACGTGCACGGCAATCGCCTCCTGCCTTCCGGACCGGGGCACCCGATCCGCTCGCCAGTGGATCGCCCATGCCCACGCCACCGTGGGCCCTTGAGCGCCGTGCTCCAGTCGACCATGCCTTGAGCGTCGGCGTCTGCCGGGACATACCGCAGGCCCTTCTCTCATGTGCTGTCCGGCGACGACCGGCGCTGCCGCTCGGCCACCGTCCTGCACTTTCCGAACCGTCGTGGAAGGTACGCCACGGATTGCCGTCCGCAGCCGGACATCCCGTGAGTACTCGTGAGCCCGACTGAGTGAGAGAGGCTGTGACCAGGGGCCTCCGAGGCGTTGTCACGTGACCGATGGCGCCCGCGTCATCCGGCACGCAGGCTGGGGACATGGACACCATCGCGCTCGGACACGTGGAGATCACCCGCGTGGTGGAGCTGCCCGCCAAAGGCCGCGCCTGCGACTACGTCTTCCCCGACGTGCCCGTGGAGCACTGGCGGGCGCACGAGAAGTGGCTCGCCCCCACCTTCCTGGACCCGGCCGCCGACGAGGTCCACATGATGATCCAGACCTGGCTGATCCGCAGCGAGGGCCGGACGATCCTGATCGACACCGGCGTCGGCAACGACCGGGAGCGCCCGGCCATGCCGTCCTTCCACCATCTGCACACCCACTACCTCGGAGAGATGGCCGCGGCGGGCGTCCGCCCGCAGGACGTGGACACGGTGATCTGCACCCATGTCCACAGCGACCACGTCGGCTGGAACACCTGCCTGACCGACGACGGAGAGTGGCGGCCGACCTTCCCCAACGCCCAGCACGTCATCTCGCGCGCCGACTTCGACTACTGGAACCCGGCCAACGGACACCGGACCCGTTCCGGCGTCCAGATGGCCAACGTCTTCGAGGACAGCGTCGCCCCCGTGCACCAGGCGGGACAGACCGTGCTGTGGGAGGGCGGCCACTACGACATCGACACCCAGCTCCGTATCGAGGCCGCCCCCGGTCATACGCCCGGCTCCTCCGTCGTATGGCTGCGGTCGGGCGCTGAACGAGCGGTGTTCGCCGGGGACCTGTTGCACAGCCCATTGCAGATCGCGGAGCCGGACGACTGCCCCAGCTTCGACGAGGACGAAGCCGGGGCACGGAACAGCCGACGCCGGGTCCTGGGGGAGGCCGCGGACCGGGGCGCCCTGCTGTTCCCCGCGCATTTCCCCGGGCCGGGCGCAGCCGAAGTGCGACGCGTCCGCGACCGTTTCGCGGTGAAGGAGTGGGCGGCATGGCGGTGAGGGCGTTACGCCGCACTCTCGTGGCGCCTGGCCCTCCACCCCCCTGTTCCGGACTCCGTGAGCTGTTCTTGTGCGCTCAGCCGACGAGTTGCCGGCCGTCGTCGATGTCGTAGCTCGCGCCGGTGAGTGCCCTGTTGGTCATGATGTGAACGGCGAGTGCCGCGGCGTCGGCCGGTACGACAGCGCGGCCGATCGGCAGCGTGGTGCGCGGTTCCTCGCGGCGGGCGTCGAGTCCGTCTCCGAGAAGCCCATGGCCCATCACGGCTGTGACCGGACGGGCGACACCCCCGTTCGATGAGCTGAATGCGTGGCCCGGCCGCCTCAGGGGCCGCTGTTGCGATCACGCGGGTGATCGGTATGGAATGAATCGCCGAACGCCTGCTTGCCCCCGACTGCATGGCCGGCCTGGCCGGTGCACAGCCGGAGGCGGGCTCCGGATCTTCAAAACCGTGACGCTCTGGGAGAATTCATGGCCTCGAAGCCGCCTGTTCCCCCGTTCACCCGGGAGAGTGCGATCGAGAAGGTTCGCCTCGCGGAGGACGCATGGAACACCCGGGACCCTGAGCGTGTGGCCCTCGCCTACACGGTCGACAGTCGCTGGCGTAACCGTGCTGAATTCGTCAACGGGCGCGAGGAGATCGTCGCCTTCCTCACCAGGAAGTGGACCAGGGAGCTGAAGTACCGGCTCATCAAGGAGTTGTGGGCCTTCGAGGGGAACCGCATCGCCGTACGCTTCGCCTACGAGTGCCATGACGACTCGGGCAACTGGTTCCGCTCGTACGGGAACGAGAACTGGGAATTCGACGAGCAGGGCCTGATGCGGGTCCGCCTTGCATGCATCAACGATCTTCCGATCAAGGAAGAGGAACGCAAGTACCACTGGCCTCTTGGCCGTCGTCCCGACAACCACCCGGGGCTGAGTGACCTGGGATTTTAGCTCTAGGTCCGGACTTGTCCCGCAGCCGCCTTGGCCAAGGGCCCGGACGTGGCCCACGACACAGAAGGTGCGAGCCGCGCGGGCGTTGCGTAGCACGTGGGCCTGTGGTCGCGGGCGGACAGTCACTTCGGCGGTCGGCGGTCGGCGGTCGGCGGTCGGCGGTCGGCGGGATCGTGTCCGTCGTACTGCGGTGCTGCGCTGGTTCCGCGAACGCGGGTGCGTGCACAGCCTGGTCGGCTACGGGGGTCTCCCAGGCCACCGGCCGGCCGCTGCAGGGCAGCAGCGACTCCAGCCGAGTCCACTCGTGGTGTGTCAGATCGCTCCGCCCGCCGCTGGGCACGATGTCCCTCATAGAGGTAGCCCTGCAGGCACTGGTGGAGGGGCGGTAGCAGAGCGCCCACGGCGGTGACCAGTGGCCACCGCGGAGGTGTGCGCGCCGGGGTTCGCGGTCACTGGCGATGGGCGCGCCTCCTTGACGACTTCCTGGCGACGCTGGCCTCCCCGCCCCCGTCCGCTGACGGTCATGCGGCCTCATCCTGATGCCACGGACTCAGCTGGGCGAGCGAGTGGGACTGCTGACGCGGGCTCCTCATGGGAAGAGTGGGCAAGGAAAGTACGCCCGTTGAAGCGGTAACCGCTCCTACGAGTTCGATCTCAGCAAGCTACTGCGGGTTGGCCGGCGTCGTCGGAGCCAGGACCGGACGTTCGTCCAGCAGTTCCGCGGCCATGCCGACCACCTGCCGCCGCCACAGTGGCAAGTCCTGAGGAGTCACTCGGCTTTCTGGTGGGAGGCGAAGGACTCGATCATTCGCTCCAGGCCCCGATCGCCGAACATGGTCTCCAGACCGGCGGCGGACTCGGCGGCGGATGCTTCGCTGCGCGGGAAGAGTGCTTCCTCGTACGCGGCCAGGGCCGCCTCTGTGCCGCCGGGGTGGCCGGCGATCGCCTGGCCGAGTTCGGCTCCGTCGAGCATGGCCAGGTTGGCGCCCTCCCCGGCGAAGGGCGACATCAGATGCGCGGCGTCGCCGAGCAGGGTCACGCCCGGGGCATGGTCCCAGCGGTGCCCGACCGGCAGGGCGTGTATGCGGCGGGGGACGAGCGCCCCGTCGGCGTCCGCGATGAGGGCACGCAGGCTCTCGTCCCAGCCGTCGAAGTGGGACAGAACCGCGGCCCTGGCGGCGGCGCTGTCGCCGAAGTCGATCGTGTCGATCCAGTCCTCGGCAGCCCTGAGAGCGGTGTAGACGTGGAGGCTGCCGTCGGTCTCCCGGTGCGCGAGGAAGCCCCGCTGATCACCGAGGCAGATGAAGAATCCGTCGCCGAGGAGGGCGGCGCTGCCCGGGTGTCGGATGTCGGCGTCGAGCAGGTCGCTCTCGACGAAGGAAATGCCGGTGTAGGCGGGCTTGGCCGGGGAGAGCAGCGGCCGGATGCGCGACCAGGCGCCGTCGGCCCCGATCAGGAGGTCGGTGGTGATGGTGGATCCGTCGGCGAACGTCACCTCGTGGCGTCCGTCGTCCAGCGGGCGGGCGCCGCTCACCTTCATGCCCCAGCGGATCGTCCCGTCCGGGAGGGACTCCAGCAGCAACTCGCGCACCAGACGGGCCCAGCCCCACGATGGTGCGCCACGGTGGCAGGGCACCGCGAAGTCCATCCCGACCACAGCGAGCTGGTGGACGAGGTGATCGACTGGTACGACGGTGTGACGGTCGGCATCGAGCGCACGGTGATGCCGCAGGCCGCCGATGAGTTCGCCCTGAAGCGATGGGCGGCGCACGGCTATGAGACCGATCCGGCCTCGCTCGGCGACACCGGCTCCTGGACGCAACTCAATGTGCGGGACCTCGACGACGTGGAACAGCCGGTGCTGCCGGACGGATTCCGCTTCCGCACCGCCGACGAGGCCGGGCCGCAGGCCGCGGTCCAGGCCCATGTGGACGCCTGGGCTCCGTCACCCTATACAGCCGAGGGCTACGAGGGCGTCCGGCGGACACCGCCGTATCGCGGCGACCTGCACGTCCTGGTGGAGGCGCCGGACGGAACGATGGCCGCATCGACGATCATGTGGCTCGACGAGGCGAACAGGACCGCCGAATTCGAGCCGGTCGGAACGCATCCGGACTACTGGCGGCTCGGACTGGGCAGGGCGATGCTGCTGCACGGGATGCATCTGGCACGGGAGGCCGGGGCCCATCACATGACGGTCGCCTGTCTGGGTGCGCCGGGGCATCCCCAGGCGCGCGGGCTGTACTACAGCGTCGGGTTCCGGGAGTTCACACGAGATGTGCCGCTCATCAAGACCGGGGACCAGGCCGTGTCGCGGAAGTGCGTGCGGTGACGGACCGGACGTTCTGAGCCACCGCTGACGCCGGGCCACCGCGCTCTCGGGCCGGTCGAGGGCTCAGCGCGCCAGCAGTCGCGCAGCGACTGCGCGATCGCGTCGGGGGCCTCTTCGGCCATGAAGTGGCCGCAGGAGACCATCGAGTGGCTCAGGTCGGCGGCCCAGGCGCCCCACAGGGCGGCGGCCTCGTACCCGAGGGCCGCGCCCCAGTCCTGCTGGAGCATTGGGACCTCCGAATCCCACCCCTGCGGCGTGCCTTCGTCGCCAGGCCACCGCCGTACGCCCTGCGTTCGTCCCACCCCCTACGACAACGTCGGCCGTCAAGACCACCACTCGGTCTTGACGGCCGACGTCACGTCACGCGGGGCCCCGGATCAGCCGACAGCGTCCCGGAGGGCCGGGCAGCGTCGGGGGTCCGACTGGTCGGGGTGCCGCCGCGGCGGCGTCAGGCGCAGTGGAACCTCGCGTCCGCCCAGTCGCCGTGGTCGCCGGACTTCGTGCCGTCGGTGTCGGTGACGACGAGATGGACGTGACGGCCACCGTCCAGCGGTACGTTCACCGGCACGGGGTCGGACTTGCCGCTGACGGTGGGGGAGGACCACAGCGTCTTTCCGTCGGCTACGACGGAGAAGGACACGCCGCCGTAGCCGTTGATCTCGTCGTCGATGCCGACGGTGGCGGTGAACGAGGAGCACTGGCCGCCGAGCCAGAACTCGATGTCGGAGTCGGCGTGCGCGCCGATGCCCTTGGCGTAGGTGGTGCCGTTCAGGGTGAGCGTATGGCCGTCGCCGGCCGCCGACTCCCCGTTGCTGCGGTCGCGTTCGGGTGGTCCCCAGCCGTTGGTGGCGTTCAGCCAGGGCAGATCACTGGCCCACGCCTCCCCCTTGGGCGGGGCCGGCATGGTGCGCACGGCCGTCCGTTGCGTGGCGACCGCGTCCTGCCCCGCCGCCCGGTAGCGGGCGGTGCCGCTGAGCACGGCCTCGCCCACACCGGCGTCGGCCGGCGCGGTCACGGTGAACTCCGCGCTCGCCCGTTCCCCCGGCTCCAGACGGCCGACCGTCCGCGCCGGCGAGACGGTCCAGCCGTCGGGTGCGCTCACGGACAACTCGGTCGCCCCGGCGCCCGTGCTGCCCGCGGTGAACCCGACCGTGACCTTCTCGGACACGCCGACGCCGATCTCGGCGGGCGGCGCGACCGAGACCGTGCCCGTCGCCCCGGGAACCTTGCCACCCACCGCGCTCGCGCCGTCCACGTCGACCCCGAAGGCCCGGTCGGTGCTGATGCTGCGGGTCTTGATCTGTACGACACCGCCCCGGTCGGAGGCGTCATACCACCAGCCCCGGTCGGCGGCGTCGAAGGCGGCCTTGGAGGTGAATTGGGGCAGCGCACCGCCGTCCAGGCCGACGTGGTGCGGGGCGGAGCCGGTGTGCACCGTGAACCGGTACGGGCGGCTCTTCTGCTTGCCGGCGTAGTCACCGGCGTCGGCGCCGACCGCGATGCGCACCGCTCCCGCTCCGCTGTCCGGGGCGGTCACCGTCACCCGCTGCTCGGCGTACTTGCCCTGCCGGTGCTGCCGGGTGACACCGTCGTCCTCGTACAGCGTGAAGGAGGTGCGGCCCTGCGGGTAGACGTCCCAGGCGAGCGGGGAGTCCGCGGTGCGGTCCTGGTAGGAGTTGATGCCGGGCCACATCGGGATCGACGCCCCCGCCTTGACGAACAGCGGCAGGGTGTCCAGGGGAGCCTGGTAGCCGTCGACCGTGGTCGGACCGTGGTAGGTGCGGCCGGACCAGTAGTCGATCCAGTCGCCCTTGGGCAGGTAGATGCCGTCTCGGACGGTGGTGTCGCTGTAGACGGGCGCGACCAGGAAGTCCTCACCGGTGAGGAACTCGTACTTGGCGGCGTCACTCGCCGCCTTCGGGTCGTCGGGGTACTCCAGCGTCAGCGGCCGTACGGCGCCCACACCGGTGCGGTTGGCCTGCGCCGCGTAGGTGTACATGTACGGCAGCAGGGATTCCTTCAGCTTCAGGTACTTGCGGTTGATGCTGGTGTACGGCTCCCCGTACTGGTAGGGCTGCTTGTCCTTGGCGGCCCAGCCGTCCATCGTCATCACGGCCGGCAGGAACGACTTCCACTGCAGGTCGCGGGTGTAGGTCTTGGCGCTGCCACCGAAGATGCCGTCGATGTCGCCGCTGGTGTACGCGAGACCCGACATGGTGGCGCCGGCGTAGGTGGGTATCTGCCAGCGGATGTAGTCCCAGCTGCCGGACTGGTCACCGCTCCACTGCACACCGCAGCGCTGGGCGCCGGCCCAGCTCTCCGGGGCCCAGGTGAAGCCGCGCGCGTCGCTGTTGTCCTCGATGCCGCGGTAGGCGTCCTTGCACCCGTCCAGGGCGAACTTGTAGCCGGAGCCCACCCAGGCGACGTCCAGCTTGGCCACCCGCTGGCCTGCCTTGACCTGGTCGGCCAGCTTGTCCAGACCGTCCTGGGTCCACAGGCCCATCTGCATCTTGCGGTCGTTGAGGCCCTTGGCGGTCTCGGCGAGGTCCTCGTAGCCGCAGCCGTAGCCGTCGTTGACGAGCATCCAGCCCAGCGGCATGTCGTTCTTGACGTAGTCGTCGGCGACCTTGAGGGCGTCCAGGGTGCGCCGCTCGCCGCGGTTGGCGTTGTGCAGATAGCAGTCGGAGTCGCCGACCTCCAGGCCGTAGATCGGGGGAAGCATGGGGCGCCCGGTGAGCTTGGTGTACTGGCCGATGACGTCCTTGGTGGAACCGCCGGCGAAGTAGTAGGCGTCGAACCGGTTCTCCTGCTCGGTGGTGGTGACCGGGTCGGCGAAGGCGTAGGTGCCGGGCGCGTAGGTGTTGCGGTAGACGCCGTAGCCCGCCGAGGAGAGGTAGAGCGGCACCGAGTTGGGGTGTCCGCCCTCGTTCCAGTTGTAGTCGACGCCCACCTTGAGCGTCTTGCCGCGGTGCGAGGTGTTGCCGCTGCCGTTCTGCTCGCCCGTGCCGTAGAACTGCTCGTCGGCGCCGCGCGTGAGCGTCTGGGTGGTGGTGGTGCCGTCCCAGCTGATGCCGCGGGTCTCCTCCCACAGCCGGGTGCCGTCGGCGCGGTACAGGGCGAACCGCAGCGGCGCCTTGTACACCCGCAGGGTCACCTTGTCCGTGGACAGTTCGTAGCGGTCACCGCGGTCGGTCCAGCGGGTGGCAGGTGGATCGCCCTGCGGTAGTACGATGTCGCCGCCGACGGGGTCGGTGAACGTGCCGTCCGGGGCCACCTCGATGCGGAAGGTGTCGGCCGAGACGAAACTGACCCGGGCCTTCGCCGTGCCCGCCGTGAAGGTGTAGGCGGCGCCGGACCGGGAGAACCCGGTGACCGCCCCGATGACGGTCGGGGTCCCGGACGCGGTGGCCGCCGCCGCTCCGGCCGGTGCGGCCGGTCCGATCTCGGCCGCCAGGACGGCGAACAGAGCCGTGGCGGCCAGGACCGCCCCTCTGGAACGGAAAGCCTTGCGTCTGCGGGATGGAGCGCTCATGTCGATCCCTTCGCACACGTCGATCGGCGTGGGGCGGTTGCTTGAACTTGCTTGATACGCCGCTGAATCAAGCACAACCAATCACGCGGAGAAGGTATAGCGCACAGGGAACGCCTGTGACCAGAGTGCGTACCGGGTGAGGTGAGCGTGGATGCCGGACGGCCCGGCGGATCGGCGTCGGCGGCTGGACGGCACGCCTGCGGCGCTGCGCAGGTCCGGTCCGTCGCGAGCGGCACGCCGACGACGGCCTCCGTGAGGGGGACACGCGGTGTCCGACGTCCGCGCTGCTTGTCCGGCTGACCCACCACCGGACGCACGCGACCGACCTGTGCGCCACGCCGGCGGCTCTCCGCACATGGTGAAGCGACGGGCCTTCGGCATGGTGCGCGCCGAAGGCCCGTCGCTGTGTGGTCGTATGGCCCGCTCGAAGTGCGTTCACCTCATGGAGCCGGAATCCCCCGAACCCTGGTCACCTCACCGAACTGCTCGAGCCCGGCCGTGAGGATCTGATGGCCTGTCACGGAACCAGTGCGACAGGGAGCCTCTCCAGTCCCCGGAAGGCGGGGAACGGGACCTTGAGCCATTCGGCCTCGGATGCCGGGAAATCGAGCTCGATCTTCGGGAACCTCTGGAAGAGCGTGGTCAACGCCGTTCGCATTTCCATTCTGGCCAACGGCGCACCGAGGCAGTAGTGCGCGCCGCTGCCGAAGCCGAGGTGCGCGCTCTGCAGACCCTCCCGCTTCACGTCGAAGGTGTCGGGGCAGGCGAACTTCTCCGGATCCCGGTTCGCGGAGGCGACCGCGATCTGCACGAGGGAACCCTTGGGGATGAGCGTGCCCCTGATGTCGATGTCCTCCAGCGCATGCCGGAACGTCGCGTTCTCGACCGATCCCTCGAAGCGGATGACTTCCTCGATGGCGTTCGGCAGAAGTTCCGGATCCTCCAGGATCTCCTGCAGTTGATCGCGGTGGGTCAACAGGTCGAAGACGGCGTTGCCGATGAGGTACGCGGTCGTCTTGTGGCCGGCGAAGAGCAGCACCCACAGGGTCGACAGAAGCTCGCCGTCAGTCATGGCACCTTGCTCGTCCTGCGTCCGGATCAGGTCACTGAGAAGGTCGTCGGACGCGTTCTTGCGCTTGCGCAGGATGAGATCGGCGAAGTAGTCCCGCAGAGCTCCCTCGGCCTGTGCCAGTTTTTCCTTGTCCTTCTTGCTGAATCCGGTGCGCGCGACGGTGGTGCACCATTTCTGGGCTTCCGCGCGCTCTTCCTCGGGAATTCCGATGAGCTCGCAGATCACGATGAGGGGCAGCGGGAAGGCGAAGGACGACAGCAGGTCGATGGGTGCGTCGGTGTCACAGCGGTCCAGCAGCTCGTCGGTGATCTGCTGAATACGAGGACCCAAGGACTCGATTCGGCGCGGACTGAACGCGCGGTTGACGATGCGGCGCAGCCGGGTGTGCTTGGGCGGGTCAGAGAAGAGCATGTTGTCGTCGAGCGCGATGGACGAGTCGCCGAAAATGGTGTGGTACGCGTCCATGGCCGCGTACATGTCCTTGCTGATGCGCGGATCCGTCAAGGCGGCCTTGGCGTCGTCGTACCGGGTGATCAGGTAGGTCTCCACCCCGTGCGGGGGAGACAGGCGGCACACCGGGGCCGACTCGCGCAGGCACGCGTACACCGGATAGGGGTTGGCGCGATACGCCGCTGAACCGCGCGAGGCCGCCGCGATCGCGTCCGCTGTCGAGTCCGTCGTGTCCCGTTCGTCGAGCTGAGTCATCATCCCGGCCTTTCTCAAAGCAGCTTCCGCCCCGGCCACGGGACAGCAGATGTACGACTTACGATCCACCGGTCCCCTGAAGGATCCCGTACGTAAACGCAATTCGCCCGATCGCACCTACCGGCTCTCGCGCGGTCGTTGGGGCCCGTGTCCACAGGCTGCGGCAAGGCGGATTTTCCGCTGATCGGGTGATCGCTGCTTATCGGCTCGCCGCGCATGGCAAAAGAACTGAGAGCGAGTCATGGAACCATCGGCCACCGCGCTGCGGAGATGCTGATCCCAGAGGAGAAACGCGATGAACGATCGCGGCAACGAGTATGTGCCCGTCCTGGTCGTGGGGGGCTCACTCGTGGGCCTGTCCGCATCCGTGTTCCTCGGGCGCCTTGGCGTCGAGCACTGTGTCGTCGAGCGCCATGCCGCCACGTCGGCACATCCGCGCGGCCGCGGCAACAACATGCGGACGATGGAACTGTTCCGGACCGCCGGCCTTGAGCCGCGCATCCGGAAGGCCGCGACCACGCTGTCGAAGAACCACGGAATCCTTCAGGTCGACACCCTGCGCGGTGAGAACCGGCGCTGGCTCTCGGCGCGGATCACGGGCAGGCCGCCGGAGGCGGACCTGTGCTCGACGATCCGCTGCGCGTGCAGCCAGAACGATCTGGAACCGGTCCTGCTGCAAGGCGCCCGCGACCTGGGCGGGGACGTGCGCTTCGGCACGGAACTGCTGTCCTTCAGCCAGGACGACGACGGGGTGCGGGCCGTTCTGCAGACCAGGGACACCGGTGAGACGTACACGGTGAGATCGGACTACCTGCTCGCCGCCGACGGTCCGCGCAGTCCCGTCCGCCAGCGGCTCGGGATCGAGCACTCGGGATCGGGAGATCTGTTCCACAACGTCAGCGTCACCTTCCGCAGCAAGCTGCTGCGCGAGGTCGCGGGGGAGCAGAAGTTCGTCGTCTGCTACGTCACCGACCCCACCGGCGAAGGCGTGCTGCTGCCCGTGGACAACGAGGAGCAGTGGGTTTTCCACGTGCCCTGGTTCCCGGAGCGCGGGCAGACGCTGGAGCACTTCACCGATGCCCGGATCACCGACCACATCCGGGCGGCGGCCGGGGTGCGCGATCTGGACGTGGAGATCACCGGGAGAGCGCCGTGGCATGCGGCGGACCGCGTGGCGAACAGTTATCGGGACGGACGTGTGTTCCTCATCGGTGACTCCGCCCACGAGATGCCACCGACCGGGGCGTTCGGATCCAACACCGGTATCCAGGACGCGCACAATCTCGCGTGGAAGATCGCCGCGGTCCTCCGTGGCTGGGCGGGCTCGACGTTGCTGGACAGCTATGAGGCCGAGCGTCGGCCGGTGGCTCAGACCACCAGCGCGCGAGCGACCCTTCAGGCCGCTCGTGAACAGCACCCCGGCTACTCCGCCAGGACGGCGTCGAACGACACCGCTGACCTGATGACCGTGGCGCTGGGCTACCGGTACGCCTCGCGGGCGGTGGTCGGCGCGAACGCGGAGGACCCTGTCATCCCCGACGTCCTGTGCCTGAACGGCGAGCCCGGAAGCCGCGCACCGCATCTCTGGGTCACGCACGACGGGGCGAAGGTTTCCACCGTTGACCTGTACGAGCGGTCTTTCGTCCTGCTCTGCGGGGGGTCCGGCTGGCGCACCGCGGCCCGCACCGTGGGTGCGCGGCTCAACGTACCGCTCGACGTCTACTCCATCGGTGACGGAGCGGAGTACGACCTGGACACCGGCGGCGCTGCGGACTGGTCCTCGGTGCATGGCGTTGCACCGGAAGGCGCGGTGCTGGTGCGGCCGGACGGCTTCGTGGCCTGGCGGGCCGAGGCCGAGACGGCGGACATGGAAAAGGAACTGACCGGCGTTCTTCTTCAGATCCTCGGGCGCTGAACGTCACCGCGGCTCGACAAGCAGAGCCGCACAAGGGCGACTTCTCCGGCGTCACCACAGAAATGGGAGCCTGTCCATGACATCACTAGAGACGGCGGCGGGCTCGGCCCCACTGGCCGGTATAGGCGACAGCGGGCCGACGGCGGCGGGGGAGGGCGACGCACGCCGGGAGCGTGTGGACGTACACCACCACTACACCGCGCCGGAATGGCTCGACTGGGCGGAGAAACAAGAGATCGTCCATCGTCGGAGGCTGCCGCCGTGGACCCGGTGGGACCTCGGCACAGCTCTCCGCATGATGGACGAGGCGGGCATCCGGACCAGTGTTTTCACCGTCGCGATGCTGGGCCGCCTCCAGGATCCGAAGGTGCGCAAGGAAAGCGCCCTTGTCGCCCTGGAAGCCGCCAGCGACCTTGTCCAGAGTCATCCCGATCGCTTCGCCTTCTACACACCACTGTTCCTGGACAGCCCGGACCTGTCGATGTGGTCGCTCACTCATGGACTGGACGACCTCGGGGCGATCGGCGTCAGTGTGCGGACCAGCGCCAAGGGGGTCTATCTGGGCCACCCCGACCAGGACAGAATCCTGGCGGAGCTCAACGAACGCTCGGCCGTGGTCAGTACGCACCCGATGGACGTACCCGGAGGCGGTGCGGAGCTGGAGGGTGTGCCGCCGTTCCTGTGCGACTTCCTGATGGACACGACGCGCGCGGCGATCAGTCTCATCATCAACGGGACCTTGGACCGCTACCCGAACCTCAGCTTCATCCTGCCGCACGGAGGCGGTTTCCTGCCTTACATCGCCGGCCGCGTGGAGGTGTTCGGCGACTATCTGACGCCCAAGGTGGAACGCGCCCGGGTCCGTGACTACCTGCACCGCTTCTATTACGACACGGCCGGCCCCATGTCCCCCTCGGCCACGCCGAGTCTGCTGTCCACCGTGGATCCCTCCCGGATCCTCTACGGCAGTGACTGGCCCCCCACCCCGGCTCATCTGGTCACGGGTGTCACCGCACCCGCGCTCGACAACGACCCCGCCCTCGACGAACAACAGCGCCGCTGCATCAACCGCGACAACGCGCATCGACTTCTTCCGGCGCTTGCCACTCGTCGATAGCGGCTTCGAGGAGGGGGCACGAGCAGTGCAGAGGGGAGGAGCGGCGACCTGGCCCCGGACCGTGATCGGTCCGGGGCCGATGCGTTGGTGCCTTTGGCAGGCTCCCCGTCGCAGGGCCCCAAAGGGCTCGCAGGGGCTCAGGCGTCGGTGACGCGCAGGCCGGTGTGGGCCTTGTGGCGGCGGTTGACCGAGATGAGGCTGGCGACCAGGGACTCCACCTGGTGGGCGTTGCGCAGCCGCCCGGCGTAGACGCCGTGTATGCCGGGACAGGACCCGGCCGCGTAGTTCTGCCGGGCCCTGGACGATGCGCGCGGCTGCCACCGCTGTACGACATCGGCGTCGATACCGACCGTCCGCCCCACGCAGTCCACGGCAATGACCTCCCGGCTCCTTCGTCCCGGGTGCGGCATGCTGCTTTTGGAGCAATGAGCTGGTCGGGCTGTTGGGTCGTGTCAGGCTGTGGTCTTGTTTGATCACGGTCGTGCCAGGAGGCCGGGGTGTACCGCTCGCGTGAGTGGCTGTACGAACGGATCCGTCGTGGCGGCCCGGCGGATCCCACGGTTTCGCTACGGGTTTACGACTGCGGGCAGGACCCGGTGTCGGCGGTGCACCGCAATGGCCGGATCAGTGTGCGACGAGCGAACGAGGTCCTGGTCTTGGCCGGGCTGCAGTTCGTCGCCCGGCACTTCAGGCTGAGTCGCCGCTACAGCCTGGAGATCCTCCTGGTCAAACCCGTCGCGTTCGCCGGGCCGCCGCTTTGGCGCAGGCCCGGGCCGAGGGCGGCTTCACTGCCACTCATGAGGCGTTCTGTTCGGCGGCGAAGACCAAGGCCGGTGGACATGAGGGCACCCGGGTACTGATCGAGGTGCTGCTGTCGCACCGGCAGTTGCCGGCCGCGGCAGTCGTCGGCGACATGCAGGCTGTTCTCGGCTTCGACTCGCTCAGCATCGACCTGGTGGCCATCGCGGCTCGCCGGTGCAATGCCACCTGTGAGGAGATGGGCGACAGTCCGGCTGAGGGGGCGAAGACCACCTCGCGGCACACCCGGCGACTGTCACCCGGTCCGCGTCCGCTTCCGGACATGACCACGTACCACCGGCTGCTGAAGCCGGTCACCCCGCACCACACCCCGCACCACCTCGAAGAAGGGCACGAGCGCATGAGCCCCGCTAAGGCCGCCCCCACCGACAAGGACGCCGAGGCCGGCCTTGAGTATCAGGTGCCGCCGCGGCGGCTGCCGCTGCCGGAGACGGAAACCCCGCTGATCGGGGTGGGCACCGCGATCGCCGAAGCAGGGGGCTCCAAGCTGCTGTTCCAGATCCTCACCGAGCGGGAGGAGCGCAAGGCCACGGCGATGGCTTCGGCCGCCCCGTGCAGCGCGTGGGGCAAGCCGTTGAAGTCCGCCGAGGGCGAGTACCGGTCCAGCAGGCGATCGTGATGGTGGGGGGCAAGAAGGGGGACAGGGCGGAGCGGCCGCCCCACCCCGACCTGCTGGCGCGTCTGGACAGCGAACTGGGCCGGATCGATGAACAACTGCGCGCTCTGGCCGGCGCCAAGCACCGCGTTCAGGGTCTGTTGGAGGCGGTGGTGGCCATCACCCGGGAGGTGGAGCTGCCCGCGGTACTGCACCGCATCGTGACCACCGCCATGGACCTGGTCGGCGCCCGCTACGGGGCACTGGGAGTTCTCGACGCGTCCGGCGAGTCCCTGGAGCAGTTCATCGTCGTCGGCCTGTCCGAGGAGGAACGGTCGTCCTTGGCCGAGGTGGGGTTTCCTCGAGGTCGGGGCGTGCTCGGACACCTGATCCGCCACCCCGAACCCTTGCGGGTGGACGACATCTCCTCGCATCCGTCGTCGGTCGGCTTCCCGCCTGGTCACCCGCCCATGCGCACCCTCCTGGGCATCGCCGTCAGCGTCCGCGGCGACATCTTCGGCGACCTCTACCTCTCCGAGCGGCGCGACGGACAGCCCTTCGACGTGCACGACGAGACCATCGTCATTGCCCTCGCCCGCGCCGCCGGTATCGCGATTGACAACGTCCGGCTCTTCGAACAGGTTCGTACCGGATCGGAACAGTTCCAGCGGCGCTTGCTGCCGGCGCTGCCCGACATGCGCCCCTTCGAAGCCGCAGCCATCTACCGGCCCGCCGCCAAACCCCACCATTTGGGCGGCGACTGGTACGACGCCATCCTCCTTCCGGACGGCGCGGTGGCGGTCGTCATCGGTGACGTGGTCGGTCACGATCTGCATGCCGCTGCCGCCATGGCCTCCACCCGCAACATGCTGCGCGCTCTGCTGTTCACCCTGCGGACTCCGCCCAGCGCGGTCCTCGCCCAGCTCGATCGCACCCTGGAGGCCATCACCGACAACCCCGTCACCACCACCAGCCTGGCGCGCATCGAACCCACGGGGGCTGCCTGGAGGTTGCACTGGAGCTCCGCAGGCCACATCCCCCCATTGCTGATCGCTCCGGGCGGCCGGGCGGAGTACCTGTTCATGGAACCCGGACTACCACTGAACGTCGACGTCGGGCAGCCCCGCCCCGACCACACCCACCCCCTGGCCCCGGACACCACCGTGGTCTTCTTCACCGACGGCCTCATCGAGCACCCCGACCACCCCCTCGACGAGAGCCTGAACGAGCTCGCCGAACTCGCCACCGCACACGCGGCCCTGCCCCTGCAGGACTTCGTGCAGGCCCTGGCCGACCACCATCCCAGCGACGCGCACGACGACATGGCCATCCTCGCCCTGCGCACCCCGCGCTGAAGCCGCACGGTGCCCCTGCGGCTGAGAGGCAGATCCCTCGGGTCACACATCGCTCCTAGTGGTCACCCGAAGCAATCCCGGCGGAGCACATTGCGAAAGGTCATACAGATGAGCGGCGGTGTCGTGGATCCGGGAGGGTCAGCGAACGGTGGACGAGGGAGCAGAGCCGAGGGGAAAACCTCCCGATGACTGTTGCGAGCCGCGACAGGCTCCGGCGCGTCGGCATGACGGCCCTGCAGATCGGCGCCGTCGCCGCGCTGTACTACACCTCCGGCAAGTTGGGGCTCCTCCAGCAGTTCATGCGTGGCCAGGTCACGCCGTTGTGGCCTCCGACCGGCATCGCCCTGGCCGGCCTGCTCCTGTTCGGACTGCGGGTCTGGCCCGGGATCGCGCTCGGCGCCCTTCTGATCGACATCCCACTGGGACCAACGACCCCCGCCGTGCTCGCCATCACGGCAGGCAACACACTCGCGCCGCTCTGCTCCTACGCACTCCTTCGCCGC
The DNA here is from genome assembly GCF_042896885.1 of Streptomyces sp. NPDC001231. NCBI lineage: Bacteria > Bacillati > Actinomycetota > Actinomycetes > Kitasatosporales > Streptomycetaceae > Streptomyces > Streptomyces sp. NPDC001231. The sequence goes on along the minus strand of NZ_JBIAXS010000043.1, from coordinate 45,212 downwards.
AGCGGTTTCCGCGCCCAGACGAACCGCCTCCAGGACGCGCTGGCACTGGTCTTCCTCGGCGCGCTCACCGGCATGCTCATCAGCGCGACCGTGGGCAGCAGCGCCCTGAGCCTCGCTCACGCGCTGCCCCCTGGCGGGTTCTGGCTCACCTGGTGGGTCTGGTGGACCGGTGACGCCATGGGCGTCCTGCTGGTCACGCCGCTGCTGCTCGTCCTCCGCTCGGCGCACTGGCCGAAGGACACGCCACCATCCCGATGGGCGGAGGCATCGCTGCTTGTCGCGGCCACCATCGGCGTCGGTCTCCTCGAAACCTTCCCCGCACCGCTGCTCTTCCTGGGCTTCCCGCTGCTGACCTGGGCAGCCTTCCGCTTCCAGCGCGCCGGAGCCACACCCTGCGCGCTGGCCGTATCCACGTTCGCCATCCTCGCCGTCACCCGCAGGGCAGGCCCGTTCGCCGGGCACACGCTGCTCACCGACATGATTTCGCTGCAGGCATTCAACGGCACCGCCGCGCTGACCGCGCTGCTGCTCTCCGCGGCCATCACCGAGCGGAACCAGACCCAGGAAAAGATCGAAGAGGCCTGCAGACGGCTCTCCGAGATGGTGGCGAGAGCCGCACCGGACACCGGTGGTCCGCCAGTGCTTCCCAACCCCCCGGGCGACGGGGGAGAGAACGGCGGACAGGCTCGAGCGTCGTGATCAATCAGCAACTGCGCTACGGGACCGGGCCCGCCGAACCATGCCTGTCAGGGACGCAGCGGTATCCGCGACCCGGGATCGCCCATCGTCGGGTCGAGGGCCCGGAGCCGGCCATGCTGTCCGTGGCCTGGCCGCAGCACTCCCGCTCCACCGCCGTCGCCGCCTTCGTCCGGGCGGCCGCCTCCGCAGTGCGTCGAGCCGTACTTCTGACCGCCGCCCACCAAGCCCTGGGCGCGGCGCCCGGCCGAGGACCGGACCGGGTGACCCTTCGCGTCTCCGGTCCAACGCAACCTGTTGTTAGACTGGTAGGGACGTTGATCGTTTGTTGAGGAGCCCAGACATGGTGGTGGACGACGACATCTCCGGGTGATACCCGGACCCGACAGGCCACCGGGCTGGTGCGTGGAAGCGCCGCCGACGTGGCCTCGCTGTCGTCCCCTCCTTCCCCCTGTCTGCTGCCGGGGCAGAAGTGTCTTCCCTGCCCCCTCCCCACGAGGTCACCTCCATGCCCGACGCTTCCGTCGTCTGCTCGAACCTGTCCTTCACCTGGCCCGACGACACTCTCGTCCTCCAGGACCTGTCCTTCACCGTCGGCTCCGGCCGCACCGGCCTCGTCGCGCCCAACGGTGCCGGCAAGAGCACGCTGCTCAAGCTCATCGCCGGTGAACTGCGGCCCGGCACCGGGTCGGTCTCCGTGGCCGGCACCCTCGGCTACCTCCCCCAGAGCCTCCCCCTGACCGGCGACCTCACGGTCGCCGAGGTGCTGGATGTCGCCGCGATCATCCAGGCCATCGACGCCGTGGAGTCCGGGGACGTCGACGAAAAGCACTTCACCACCATCGGCGACGACTGGGACATCGAGGAACGCACCCGCGCTCAACTCGACCGCCTCGGTCTGGCCGACCTCACCCTGGATCGCAGCCTGAGCACCCTCAGCGGCGGCCAGGTCGTCTCTCTCGGTCTCGCCGCCCAGTTGCTGAAGCGGCCCGACGTGCTGCTGCTCGACGAGCCCACCAACAACCTCGACCTCGACGCCCGGCACAAGCTCTACGACGTGCTGGAGGACTTCAACGGCTGCCTGCTCCTGGTCAGCCACGACCGCGCCCTGCTCGACCGCATGGAACGCGTCGCCGAACTCGATCGCGGCGAACTGCGCTTCTACGGCGGCAACTTCACCGAGTACGAAGAGGCCGTGCGGGCCGAGCAGGAAGTCGCCGAGAAGAACGTCCGCAACGCCGAGCAGGAGCTGAAGCGGGAGAAGCGGGAGATGCAGCAGGCCCGCGAGCGCGCCGAACGCCGGCAGAGCAACGCCGCCCGCAACCTGAAGAGCGCCGGCCTGCCCCGTATCTTCGCCGGCAACATGAAGCGGGGCGCGCAGGAGTCCGCGGGCCGGGCGGGCCAGATGCACGCCGGCCGGGTCAGCGAGGCGAAGGCCCGGCTGGACGAGGCCGGGCGCGCGCTGCGCGAGGAGCAGCGCATCACGCTCGACTTGCCGGACACCAACGTGCCCGCCGGACGCAACCTGTTCCTCGGCCGGCAGCTCCGCGTCCGCCTCGGCGACAAGGACGTGTTCGACGGCCAGGGCGTCGACCTGACCGTACGGGGCCCGGAGCGCATCGCGCTGACCGGTCCCAACGGTGCCGGCAAGAGCACGCTGCTGCGTCTGCTCAACGGCGACCTGACACCGCACAGCGGCGAGATCAAGCGGGCCGACGGCCGTATCGCCTACCTCTCGCAGCGCCTCGACCTGCTGGACCTGGACCGTACGGTCGCCGAGAACTTCGCCGACTACGCTCCGGAGCGGCCGGACGCCGAGCGGATGAACCTGCTCGCGCGCTTCCTGTTCCGGGGGCCTCGCGCCCATCTGCCCGTCGGGGTGCTCTCCGGAGGCGAGCGGCTGCGCGCCACCCTGGCCTGCGTGCTGTGCGCGGAACCGGCCCCGCACCTGCTGCTCCTGGACGAGCCGACGAACAACCTCGACCTGGTCAGCGCGGGCCAGTTGGAGGGCGCCCTGAACTCCTACCAGGGGGCCTTCGTGGTGGTCAGCCACGACGAGCGGTTCCTGCGCGAGATCGGCGTGAACCGGTGGCTGCGGCTGGCCGACGGCGAGCTGAAGGAGACGGGGGCCCCTGAGGTGTGAGCCGCCGGCGTGTCGACCTGGCCCGCGTCCGAGGCATGCCGCCCCGCGGGCCGAGCACCGATCACGTTGGACGGACCCCATGCCTCAGACCGCTCTGCTCGCCCACGACCTCGTCCACACCCTCGGCGACCGACGGCTGCTCGACGGTGTCTCCCTGACCGCCTCGCCTGGGCACCGCATCGGGCTGATCGGGGAGAACGGCGTCGGCAAGTCGACCCTGCTGCGCCTGCTGGCCGGGACGGACGAGCCCGACGTCGGCAGCGTCACGCGCCCGCCCGACCTGGGCTTTCTTCAGCAGGAGATGCCGTACGACGCCGACGCGACGATCGCCGACGTACTCGACGACGCCCTGCGCGAAGCCAGGGAGGACCTCGCCGAGCTGGAACGGCTCAGCGAGCAGCTCGCGCTGACCGCGCAGGACGCGCCCGAGTACGCCGGCCTGCTCGACGCGTACGGCGTCCGGCTCGAACAGGCCCAGGAACGGGAGGCCTGGGACGCCGACCGGCGTGCCGCGCTCGTGCTCGACGGCCTCGGCCTCGGCGCCTTCGGACACGACCGGACGCTCGGGTCGCTGTCCGGCGGGCAGCGCGGCCGGCTCGCGCTGGCCGCGCTGCTGGTCCGGCGGCCCTCCGCGCTGCTGCTGGACGAACCGACCAACCATCTCGACGACGGTGCCGCCGCCTTCGTCGAGGACCAGGTGCGCGCCCTGCCCGGGGTCGTCGTGGTGGCCAGCCATGACCGGGCCTTTCTGGACGCCGTGTGCACGGACCTGATCGACCTCGACCCCGCGATGGACGGCCCGGTCCGCTACGGCGGCAACTACAGCGCCTACCTGGCCGAGAAGCGTGCCGAGCGGGACCGCTGGGAGCGACGCTGGGCCGAGGAACAGGAGGAGCTGGCCGCGCTGCGGGTCTCTGCTCAGCTCACCGCGCACCGCGTCGCACCGGACCGGGGACCGCGCGACAACGAGAAGATGGGCTACGGCCACCGTGCGGGCCGGGTCCAGAGCCAGATCTCCCGGCGGGTGCGCAACGCCATCCGCCGCCTGGAGGAGCTGGAGCGCTCCCAGGTCGGTGAGCCACCGAAGCCGCTGCGGTTCGAGAGCACGGCGCTCGCGGCACCGGGGGCGGAGGGCGACGGTCCGCTGGTGTCCCTGGACGATGTACGGGTACCGGGCCGGCTCGCACCAGTGAGTGCGCAGGTGTCGGCGACCGACCGTCTGCTGGTCACCGGTGGGAACGGGGCCGGGAAGTCGACTCTGCTGGCCGTGCTCGCCGGGCGGCTCGCACCCGAGGGCGAGGTGCGGCGGCGGCGCGGACTGACCGTGGGCCTGCTCGCCCAGGACACCGTCTTCGACCGGCCGGGCCGGTCCGTCCGGGACACCTATGAGCTGGCGCTGGGAGCCGAGCGGGCCGAGGCGGTACCGCTGGGCTCGCTCGGTCTGATGCACGAAGCGGACCTGGACAAGCCGGTCGGCCGGCTCTCGGTCGGACAGCGCAGGCGGCTCGCGCTGGCGCTGCTGGTGGCGCGACCGCCGCAGTTGCTGCTGCTGGACGAACCCACCAACCACCTGTCGCCGCGCCTGTGCGACGAATTGGAGGCGGCGCTGGGCACCGGCCCCGGCGCGATCGTGCTGGCCAGCCACGACCGCTGGCTGCGACAGCGCTGGCAGGGAGGGGAAATCCGGCTCGGCTCCGACCATCGGCGCCCGGACAGCACGGCACGGGTCAACAGACCTCTCGCCGACGTACGCCGCCACACCCGCAGAGGGTTGGCCAGATGACGGTCGGAAGGGACGGCACCGTCTGTCGAGGGCTGTTCATAAGGGGATCTCCTCCACGAACACTCGTGATCTTGGATGCGAGTGATTCCCTCATGTGCGTGCCGTGCGCCGCGAACTCGTCGCCTGCGGAGGCCTCTTGCGCGGTTGCGGCACCGAATGCGGCGGCCGCCGGGCGGGGCAGGCCCACGGTGAACGCGGCCCCGGCCGCCGCAACGGCGTCGAGGTCGGCATCCGCGTCAGCGGCCTCGGCGACACCTGGTTCACCGCGCCCGCCGCCCGCGTCGAGGGGCTCTACTTCGCCGGATACGGGCCCGAGGACGCCAACCCCGACATCGGTGACAGCGCCATCACCGAGACCAACGGCCTCGGCGGCTTCTCGCTCGCCGCCGCCCCCGCCATCACCGGGTTCGTCGGCGGCACCGTCGACCAGGCGCTGCGCACCAGCCGCGACATGGCCCGCATCACCCTCACCCGGCACGAGGCGTACCGGCTGCCCGCGCTCGGCGGCCTCGGCTCGCCCGTGGCGATCGATCTGCGTGCCGTCGTCGACACCGGCATCGAACCCGTCGTCACCACCGGCATCGCCCACCGCGAACCGGGCATCGGTCAGATCGGAGCGGACTCGTGCACGCCCCGATGGAGTGCTTCGTCAAGGCGCTCGCCGCCTTCCCCGTACCGCGGGACGAGGAACAGGAGGACACCCGGACGCCATGAGCCCGACTGCCCTGCCGGGCCTGGTCAGCGAGCTGGCCCGCGACGTCCTGGCGGGCCCCGCCCGCCATGCTCGCGTCATCGCCGTCGCTCGGCAGGCGCTGTATCTGCTCCCGCACGGACAGCGGGAACCGCTCGCCCTGGTGGTGCCCGGCGCCGTGCGGGTGCCGGCCGCCGTCGTCCTGCCGCGTGCCGCGGGGGAACGGCCCTTCCACGGGCTGACCCCCGGTCCACGGGACGCGTCGGGGCCGGCCGGATCGCGATCGGGTCCCTGTGCCTGACCGCGGGGGAGTTCTGGGTGCCGCCCCCGCGCCCAGGACACCCCACCCGGCCCGGTCCTCGACCGGCTCGCCACGCTCCGCCCGTCCCGGCCACTGCCGCCCGAGGTCCGCCCCGCCGCCCGCGCTCTCGTGCGCATGCTCGCCACGGCGGCACCGCGGCCCGGCGGCGCGCGGCCCGCGCCCTGCTCGGCCTCGGCCCCGGCGCGACACCCTCCGGGGACGACTTCCTGTGCGGCCTGCTGCTCGCCGCCCAGGTGCAGCCGCGCCCGCCGGACTGGCTCGCGGCACTCGCACATATCGCGGCAGAGGCGGACAGTCTCACGCCGCCGGTCTCCGAGGCCCTTCTCCGGCATGCCGCCGAAGGCCTGTGCATCCCTCAGGTCGCGGTGCTGCTGCGGGCCGCCGCGACGGGCGGCGACCCGTCCGGCCCGGTCACCGCCCTGCTCACCGTCGGCCACAGTTCGGGGTGCGACCTGCTGCACGGCCTGTGCGCGGGAGCGCGCCTGGCGACCCGCGCCCGCGAGGGGGTCAGGCCCCGATCCACACCGTCGTGATGTCGCAGAACCCCTTGACCCGTGGTCCGACGGCTCGTGCCCGTACCCGGACCGCCTGCGCGGCCGGAGGGGCCCGCGGTCGAGGCCGGCCGACACCCGCACCGAACGGATCACGGGGCAGCTGTTCGGCCGCGCGGGCCTCGCCCTCCTCCGCCTTCGCATCCTCCTGCGGTGACCGCCACGCAGCGCGACCACGGATTTCGGGACAGAGCCATTCGCTGGACAGTCCCCCCACCCGAAAGGAGGCGAAAGCCGCTGGGCCGGACCGGCGGCGCGCGATCTTGGGTAGTTCTTTACAGCGGGCCGAGAGCCGACGGTCGCGGCCCGGAACCCGGCGGTCGCGGTCAGGGCGAGGCTCGTAGGCGTGTACACGGAAGGCAAAGCCGGTCCGAACCGACGGGGCGGGCGGCGCCGACCAGGATGCGGACGGGCTGACCGTATTCCGCACGTGACACACGCTCGTCCCATAGCTGAACACAAACTGGTTCGCCGGGATTGGCTGCGAGAAGCCGCAGGTGAGCGGGCTCGACCCGGAGGCCGGACGCGGGAGGTAACACATGTGCGGGATCACCGGCTGGGTGTCCTTCGACCGTGATCTGAGGTCCGAGAGCGCGACCTTGGACGCGATGACCGAGACCATGTCCTGCCGGGGCCCGGACGACTGCGGCACCTGGGCCGACGGGCCCGTGGCCCTCGGCCACCGCAGGCTCGCGATCATCGACCTCCCCGGCGGGCGGCAGCCGATGAGCGTCCGGACACCCGAGGGCACCGTGGTGCTCGTCTACTCGGGGGAGACCTACAACTTCACCGAACTGCGCCGCGAGCTGACCGGTCTGGGCCACCGCTTCACGACCGACTCGGATACCGAGGTGGTCCTGCACGCCTACCTCGAATGGGAGGAGGGGCTCGCCAGGCGGCTCAACGGCATGTTCGCCTTCGCGGTGTGGGACGGCCGCCACAACCGGCTCGTGATGGTCCGCGACCGCATGGGGATCAAGCCGTTCTACTACTACCCGACCTCCGACGGCGTGCTGTTCGGCTCCGAGCCCAAGGCCATCCTCGCCAATCCGCTGGCCCCCGCCCGGGTCCGCCTCGACGGACTGCGGGAAGTGTTCGCGATGGTCAAGACGCCCGGACACGCCGTGTGGGACGGCATGCGCGAACTGGAGCCCGGCACCGTCGTCACCGTCGACCGGCAGGGGATGCGCCGACGCGTCTACTGGCAACTTCAGACCCGTCCGCACACCGACGACCGCGCCACCACCATCGCCACCGTACGCTCACTGCTCGACGACATCGTCCGCCGCCAGCTCGTCGCCGACGTCCCTCGCTGCATGCTGCTCTCGGGAGGCTTGGACTCCTCCGCGCTGACCGCCCTGGCAGCCCGCCAACTGGCCGAGCACGGCGAGAAGGTGCGCAGCTTCGCCGTGGACTTCGTGGGGCACGCCGACGACTTCATCGCCGACGAGCTGCGCGCCACACCCGACAGCCCGTACGTGCACGACGTCGCCCACGCCTCCGGCACCGAGCACCAGGACATCCTTCTCGACGCGCAGGCCCTCGCCGACCTCGACGTACGGGCGGAGACGATCCGGGCACGCGACCTGCCCGTGGGCATCGGCGATTTGGACTCCTCGCTCTACCTGCTCCTCCGGGCGATCCGCGAGCACTCCACGGTCGCGCTGTCCGGCGAGTCGGCCGACGAGGTCTTCGGGGGCTACCTCCAGTTCTTCGACGAGGAGGCCCGGCGCGCCGACACCTTCCCATGGATGGCCCAGGCCCAGCGCTTCGGCAGCGATTCCGGCGTCCTGAGCCCCGCTCTCACCAAAGCCCTGGACCTGAAGACGTACGTCGCCGACAGCTACTGCGCCGCCGTATCGGACATCCGCCGCCTCGACGGGGAGAGCGACTTCGAGTACCGGATGCGGAAGATCTGCCATCTGCATCTGACCCGGTTCGTACGGGTCCTGCTGGACCGCAAGGACCGCCTGAGCATGGCGGTCGGGCTGGAGGTACGGGTGCCGTTCTGCGACCACCGGCTCGTCGAGTACGTGTACAACGCTCCGTGGTCGCTGAAGTCGTTCGACGGGCGGGAGAAGAGCCTGCTCAGGGAGGCGACGGCCGACCTGATTCCGCGGTCCGTGTACGACAGGACCAAGAGCCCCTACCCGTCGACCCAGGACCCGAAGTACGCCGTCGCCATCCAGGAACACGTCAGGGACATCCTCGCCCGCCCGTCCCACCCGGTCTTCGACCTGCTGGACCGGGACCGGGTGCACCAGGCCGCCCACCGGGACGCCCCGCAGGTCACGCTGGCGTCGCGGCGCGGTCTCGAACGCACCGTGAACCTGGCACTGTGGCTGGACCTGTACAAGCCGGAACTGACGCTCACCTGACGCCGGGCACGCCGCGGGCCGGTCTCGCCGGAGCCCGCCGGCGGGACCGACCCGTCACTGCCTGGCTGGCCGAAACACGACGGCCCGACCCGGGTCAGCGGGATGCGCTCATCCCGGGCCGAGGGCTTGACCGGCACCTCGCCTTTGACGCTCAGTGCCGGCGAACGAACGTCTGCCGATACTCGTTTCTCTGGGATGGCCAAGACGGTTACCGGCGGATGAGGTGGGTGAGGGTGACGCCGTTGGGGAAGGCGGTGCGCTCGGCGACATGGAAGACGGTGGGGTTGAAGGCGCCGTCGAAAGCCGGGATTCCGGCGCCGGCGACCACCGGGTAGTTCTTGACCACCAGTTCGTCGATCTCGGGCAGGAGGGCGCCTGCGAGCTTGCCGCCTCCGCAGAGCCAGATGTCCAGGCCGGAGCCCTCCTGCCGCTTGAGTTCACGGACGAGGGCGAGTGGGTCGCCCGGGACGACGGTGACGGCGGGGTCGGTGTCGGGCTTGAGGGTGCTGGATACCACGTATTGGCGCAGGTGCGCGTACGGGCTGGTGATCCCCGCGTCGAAAGCGGGGCGGTAGGTGCCGAGGCCCATGACGACGGTGTCGAAGTGCCGGTTGGGCGCGTCGGTGAGGCCCAGGGCGGCGCGGTGGGCGGTCGGGACGGTCTCGGGGTACAGCGTGTTGGTCCAGGAGAAGTAGGCGGCGGTCTGCTGTTCGTCGCCGGCGGGGAAGAAGTCGTACTCGCCGCCGGGGCCGGCGATGCGGCCATCGAGCGTGACACCGACGTAGTACACGAGCTTTCGCATCTCTGATGGCTCCATACGTAGTACTCTAGTTGAAGTGGTCAGAACGTAGTACTACAGATGGAGTGATGTCAATGGTGAGGCGAAACGACCAGCGGCGCGCCGCCCTCGTCGACGCCGCGATCGAGGTGCTGGCCAGGGAAGGCGCACGTGGTCTGACGTTCCGGGCGGTGGATACCGAGGCCGCCGTACCGGCCGGCACCGCGTCCAACTACTTCGCCAGCCGCGACGACCTGCTCACCCAGGCCGGCGCCCGTGTGTACGAGCGGCTCCAGCCCGACGACGCCACGATCGCCCGCCAGCAGGCGGCCGGCCGTGACCGGGAAACCTACGCGGAGCTGATGCGTGAACTCGTCGGCCGCATCGCGCGTTTCCGCACCGGATACCTCGCGCTGCTCGAACTCCGCCTTGAGGCCACTCGTCGCCCCGAATTGCGCAAGGTCCTCACCGAGCGAGTCCGGGCCGACGTCGACGCCAACGTGGCCTACCACGAGGCCTCCGGCCTCCCTGGCGACGCCATGGCCGTCAAGCTGCTCATGCTGGCTCTGAACTGGCTGATCGTCGAGCAGCTCACCCTGCCGGACGTCTTCACGGAAGCAGAGCGTGAACAACTGGTGACGGCCGCGGTCGAACGTATCGTGGCGGCGGAGTAGACGGCTGGCGCACACAGATTCCTCAAGGCGCACTTTGAGTGCGCTGACGATTGGGGAGCGGAATGCCCGCCGGGCAGGCGGCGGTCGCCGCACGCGAGTTGCTTGGCGCAGTGAGCGTTTTCAGAGTGGCGACCGATCGGGTGACGGGTCGGCGTCCCGCAACGCACGAGGCCCCTGTGCCGTTGAGAGAGGTGTTCGACGTCTCAACTCATCAGCGCAGGAGCCTCGTTGGTTCCAGATCCTGCCGTACTCGACCTGCCTTACGCCCTGGTCGAGTGGGTAACCATGCTCATCGTCACCCGTGAGGGTGACCGCCGCTGCTAGCTCCCGCCTCACCAGCGTACTCTCGTCGCCCTGGTCTACCTGCGCCGGCACGATACGCTCGCACAGATCGCCGCTGGTTTCGGTACATCCGTCGGCACCGCCCACGCCTACGTCACCGCCGCCGCCGTCGTCGGCCACCTCTCCCGGCGGGCGCCCGGGCTGCTGCGGGTCCTGCGGGAGACGGATCCCGATCACGTCCTGCTCGACGGAACGCTCGTCGAGTGCGACCGGGTTGGCGACAGCCGGGCCGACTTCTCCCAGAAGCACCGCCGCCACGGCGTGAACGTGCAGGTCGTGGCCGACCCCGCGGGCAAACTGCTGTGGATCTCGCCCGCACTGCCCGGCCGCACCCACGACCTGACCGCGGCCCGCACCCACCGCATCATCCGGATCTGCGAACGTCAGGGCGTGCCCATCCTCGCCGACCGCGCCTACATCGGGGCCGGCTCCTGGGTAACCACGCCGATCAGACGTCTTCCACACCAGGACCTCACCGCGACCCAGCGGACGATCAATCGGGCCCTGCCAGCCGCGCGGGCGCCAGTCGAACGAAGCGTCGCGAGACTGAAGTCCTGGCGCGTCTTCCGCAGAGCCCGCTGCAGTCCCAACCGCATGACGGTCATCGCCGCTGCCGTGCTCACCCTGGAGCGTCAACGCTGAGAGCGCTCCGTTGCCTCTCCAGGGTGAGGACGGCTTTGGTGATGACGGCCACCCAACTGGGACTGACACGGCTTCTTTTGTTTCACGACCAGACGAGTCGCCCTTCGGCGACCTCACAGATCGGATAGTTTCCATCGGCGATCTTCGTCAGCATCTCCGCCACCGAGTCGAAATAGTGAGCCAGCGATTCGTACTCGCCCGTGATCGTGATCTCACCCACGAACCACCTGCCGACACGCCCGTCCCGCACGTCGATGAACTTTCCCATCCAGCCGTCCTGATCCGACAGGAAGGGGATCCACTCATTACGCCAGAACGGATTGTCCGGCCGGTCCGGAGGATCGAATCCACCGGGCATGGAGCGGTTCGCGTAGAGCTTCTCCATCGCCCGGATGCCCAGAAAGAAGCTTCCTTCATCCGGGAACCCGGCGAAGCCGCAACATGCCACATCGTCGTCGACATCTTCCTCAGGAAGATCCAGGTTGTTCTGCAGCAGCCACGCCCGCAGATCCTGAGGGAGGGGGATACCCATCCGTTCCTCGGCGGCCGCGAGCATCTGTTCCGTAGCGGGCCCAGGCAGATCCGCGTGATCGGCCGGGGCGTGCTGCCGAAGAAGATTCATCACGCGGGACCAGCTCTCCGCCACACCCATTCCCCTCTACCCTCTCAACACGGATGCCCCCATACGACAGCGCCACTGGGGATCGGAGCGCCGACCGGAGAACCTCGCAGGGATGGTACTCCGGGCAGGCTTCCTGCCCCCATCCCACGACCACCTTTAGGCACCTTTAGGACCGAAGTGCAGGACTGACCGCTCAGCGAGGTGACCACCCGTCAACTCCTCACAACAAGGCCGCTGTGCCCGGCGAGCCCAGCCGAGGAACCTCCATGGCACCAGCGAGGACGACGTCCGCCGTGGCGCCCTGCAGAGGAACTACACCGGCCGCCTGGCGAGGACGTCGAGTACACAGACCGAACCGCCCCGCTCCTGCGCTTCCTTGCCGAATTGCTCTTGGGCCCCGGACCAGCTGGCCGGAGCCCGCATCAGCCCCTACCGCATCACGTCAGTCGCCAAGGCCGTCCTCACCCTGGCGTGGCGAAGCTGTAAATGCTCAGTGGGCGCCATGCGGGGACTGCACACCGCCCTGGGACTGTGGACGAAGCGCACACTGGAACTGCGGGAGGCGTGAGAGGCGGGCCTGGCGGCCGACGCCCACGGGGTGCTCAGGGGGGACCCCATGGCCGAACACCAGGCGCTGGACGCCTGGACCGTGAAGCGGACCGGCGGGCTGATCGACCGAATGCCGGAGACCAGGTGGATCGTGCGGCGCATCGGGTGTGTGCGCACGACGTGCCGCCGAGTCAGTGTGTGGTCGAGCTGGTCGGGGGGGAAGTCCTGCATCCGTGACCACAGTCCGATGAAGGGTTCTTGTGGTTCTTGTGCCCGCAGCCCGCACAGGTGAGCCACAGCGTCGGTGACCGTCGCGGCGCTGCGTTCGAGCAGGTGCTGCCGGGCGAGGGTGGCCCGGTTGATGGTCGGCCTTGCGGTACCGACCGGATCGGCAGCTCGCGGCGCGGGTCGTGCGGACGCATACGTCGTGGTCCGGGTTTCCGCGGGGGCCGGACACCATCGTGCCCCGGCAGTAGGTGCCGACCTCGATGCCGGACCGCCCGGGCTGTCGGATGAACATGCTGATCGTCACTTTCGCACGATGAGGCGCCCCGGGCCGCGAGCAGTACATGCGCGACCCGGGGGACGTGTCGGTGGAGATCAGGACCTGACCGACCTGCTCGACGGCAGGTACGGCGCCCCGCACACCCTCGTCCTCGACGGCTTCACCGATCCGACGGTCGACGAGTCCAGGGGCGCGGCTCTCCTCGTGCCCTTCGAGGACCGGGCCGTCACGATACGGGCGTGGGCGTACGGGGATCAGTGGGTCGGCACGGGTACGGCGCGGGACGCCGAGGGGATCGAGCGGCCGGTGCTGGTGGTCGCTCACAGGGAGGTGCCCGAGCCCTCGGCGGTCGCTCCGGACGAGGACGTCGACTGGATGGAGCGGCTCATACGGATCACCGGGTGGAACCAGCCCGCCCGGCGGCCGGACCTGGACTGGGCGGAGGTGGAGTCACGCCTGGGCACCGCGCTGCCGAGCGACTACAAGCGCATGGCCGAGACGTTCGGCGAGGGCGCCTTCGACGGATATCTGGGCCTGAACCACGAGCCGTGGACGTCTCTCAGGGAGGACGGGCTGCTCATCTGGGCGGGCACTGAGCACGAGGACCTGTACTGCTGGAGGACCGACGGCGACGATCCCGACCGCTGGCCCGTCGTGGTCCGTTCCTTCGACGGCGAGGACGTCCCCTTCGACTGCCAGACCGCGGAGTTCGTCTGCCGCATCCTCATCGACCCGCACCACCCGTTCACGATGGCCCGCTATTTCGACACCCACTGGTTCATGAACTACCGTGAACGCGGCTGAACTTCGCCGCCAACCGCATCGGCCGCCTGGCTTGCGGCCAACTTCCGGGCCCCGCTGCGGGCTTCGGCCCGAGCGGATCGTGCGCGGCATGACGGCCGATCTCCAGGCGCGCGTGGAAGCCTTCGTCACGCGCGATGTCGAGGCATTCGTCGCCGCTGATGTCGCCTTTCATCTGAAAGTGGCCGTGACAACACACAACCCGGTCCTTTCGGATCTGTACGGCAGCCTGGTAAGCACGTTGGCCGAAGCCATGCGTCGAGGCTCATGCCTCGAGACAGAGGAAGCCGCGGGCGGCTTCGCCGGAGAGTTGATCGGGCATGCGGCCGGCCTTGTCGGTGAGGCCGATGCCGGCGAGGAGCGTGCGGGGCCCGCACCTCTGCCTCGGTGCGGGGCGTTCCCGCCACTCGTCTCGGTGCGAGGGCGAGGTTGCGTACAACGTTCATCGAGGTGCCGTCGACGACGGAGGTGAAGGCCGCGGCCGTCAGCGGGGCCGGCCCTCGGTGCCGAGCGAACCGGCCGTGGGGGAGGAGCCGGCGGCGGTGCGCCGCCTCGTGGAGGTGCCGGCGGAGGGCCTGCGGTACGCGCCGCGGGCCGTGTGGCCGACGGGACATCGGCTACCACGGGCCCCGGAGCGCGACCTGCTCGCGCTGACGCGCGGGGGCCCGGCGCCCGGACTCAGCCCCCTGACGCCGCGCGCACCAGCGCGGCCATCACCCGTACGTCCTCGCCCATCTCCGGGTGCCACTGCACGCCCAGCACGAAACGCGCGCCCGGCAGTTCCACCGCCTCCACCGTGCCGTCCGCCGCATGGGCCGAGGTGCGCAGGCCCTCGCCCAGGCGGGCCACCGCCTGGTGGTGGTACGTCGGGACGCACGTCTCCTCCGGCACCACGGCCGCGTACCGCGTGCCCGCCACCGGGGTCACCGGGTGGGAGCCGAAGACGCCGACGTCCTCGGTGTGGCCGTCGATGTGCTGGACGAGGGTGCCGCCGAGCGCGACGTTCAGCAGCTGCATGCCGCGGCAGATGCCGAGCAGAGGCGTGCCCGAGTCCAACGCTGCCCGGATCAGGGAGAGTTCCCAGGCGTCACGCTCCCGCGCGGGCGGCCCGGTGCGCGGCTCGCGCTCGGCGCCGTAGCGCTCCGGCTCGACGTCCGGGCCGCCCGCGACGACCAGCCCGTCGAGGCGGGCGACCACCGACGCCGCGTGGGACGGATCGTCCGGCGGCAGCATGGCCGCGAGCCCGCCCGCGGCCTGCACCAGCCGCGGGTAGACGGCGGGCAGCAGCGCCGCGGGCAGCTCCCAGACCCCCCAGGACGCCCGGGACTCCAGATAGGTGCTGACGCCGATGAGCGGCTTGCCCACTGAGTGCTCCTTCATGGTCCTCAGCCGCGTTCCCACTCGGCTTCGTCAGTCGCGAGCGCAGAACGCTCCATGGAACGGATTCATACCTTTGTGTCGACGGTGGCGGGAAATCAAGTCCCGTGCGTGACGTCGCCGTGAACCGTCCGCTCACGTCAGGAAGCCGCGCAGCAATGCGGCCGTGCCCGCGCAGTGCTCGCGCATCATCTCCCGGGCGCCGTCGACGTCTCCGTCCAGCACGGCCTCGACCAGGGCGATGTGCTGGCGCTGCGAGTGCTCCAGGTTCCGCACCAGCAGCGGTATGCAGTCCAGCAGGTCGTTCACGGTCGCGCGCACGGCCGCGTACTGCGCGGTGAGCGTCGGCGATCCGGACAGCTCGGCGAGTGTGAGGTGCAGCAGCGTGTCGAGCCGGCGGTACTCGGTGAGCGGCGCGTCGTGCGTGCGGGCGAGCGCGTCCCGCAGCCGCTCCGCCTGCTCGTCGGTGAGCCCGTGTGCCGCGCACAGCCCGGCCGCGCCCACTTCCAGCACCTCCCGGAACCGCAGGACGTCCTCGACGTCGACCTCCTCGATGCGGCGGCGCAGCTCGTCCTCGCCGGGGGCGGCCGCCTTCGGCAGGACGAACGTTCCGCCGTAGCGGCCGCGCCGCGACTCCACCAGACCCTGGTCCTGGAGGACCTTCAGCACCTCGCGCAGCGTCACCCGGCTGATGCCGAGCCGGTCCGCCAGCTCCCGCTCCGACGGCAGCCGCTCGCCGCCGGGCACCAGGCCCAGCCGGACGACCTGGAGTATCTGTTCAAGAGCCTCCTCGAAACCGTTCCCCGCCCGCACCGGCCGCAGCACCGGGGTCAGCGGGTCGTCCGTGAAGGCGCCCTCACCCGCGTCCGTCTGCGACATCTGGCCGCACCCCCTTCCCAGGCAATGGTTCTCGGCAATACCTTATAGGTCTCGGCTGACCGAAGGAGGCTTTCCCGTGGCAGACCGCACGCCCCCGCTCAGCGTCGAGGAGCTTCGCGCCCTCGTCGCGAGCGGCGAGATTGACACTGTTGTCCTCGCCTTCCCCGATATGCAAGGGCGGCTCCAGGGCAAGCGGTTCGCCGCACGCTTCTTCCTCGACGAAGTCCTCCGGCACGGCACGGAGTGCTGCAACTACCTCCTCGCCGTCGACGCGGAGATGAACACCGTCGAAGGCTACGAGATGTCCTCCTGGGACCGTGGCTACGGCGACTTCGCCATGCTCCCCGACCTCGCCACCCTGCGCCGGGTGCCCTGGAACCGAGCCACCGCGATGCTGATGGCCGACCTCGCCTGGGAGGACGGATCACCGGTCGTGGCCGCGCCCCGCCAGATCCTGCGCCGCCAGCTCGAACGGCTCGCCGAACTCGGCTACACGGCCAACGTCGGCACGGAACTCGAGTTCATCGTCTTCAAGGACTCCTACGAACAGGCCTGGGACGCCGGTTACCAGGGCCTCACCCCGGTCAATCAGTACAACGTCGACTACTCGGTCCTCGGCACCGGTCGCATCGAGCCGCTGCTGCGCCGCATCTGCAACGAGATGAGCGCGGCGGGCCTGACCGTCGAATCCGCGAAGGGCGAGTGCAATCCCGGCCAGCACGAGATCGTGTTCCGCTACGACGAAGCCCTGGTCACCTGCGACCAGCACGCCGTCTACAAGACCGGCGCCAAGGAGATCGCCGCACAGGAGGGCTACGCCCTCACCTTCATGGCGAAGTACAACGAGCGCGAGGGAAACTCCTGCCACATCCACCTTTCCCTCGCCGACGCGGACGGCAACAGCCTCATGGCCGGGGACGGACCCGGCGGCATGTCACCGGTGATGCGGCACTTCCTCGCCGGGCAACTGGCCGCGCTGCGGGACTTCTCCCTCCTCTACGCCCCCAACATCAACTCCTACAAGCGCTTCCAGCCCGGCTCCTTCGCGCCGACCGCCGTCGCCTGGGGCTACGACAACCGCACCTGCGCGCTGCGCGTCGTCGGCCATGGCCGGTCGCTGCGCTTCGAGAACCGGCTGCCTGGCGGCGACGTCAACCCGCATCTCGCGGTCGCCGGCCTGATCGCCGCCGGTCTCCACGGTATCGAGCAGCGGCTGGAGTTGCCCGACGAATGTCCGGGCAACGCTTACACCGCCCGCTACGAACACGTCCCCAGCACCCTGCGCGAGGCCGCCGAGCTCTGGGAGAACAGCCCGATCGCCAAGGCCGCCTTCGGTGACGAAGTGGTCGCGCACTACCGCAACATGGCCCGCGTGGAACTCGACGCCTTCGACGCCGCGGTCACCGACTGGGAACTCCGCCGCTCCTTCGAACGCATGTGAGGCCCTTCTTGTCGTACGAGCACGAGAACCACGAGGACAGGGACACGTACGTGCACGAGCACCAGGTACTGAACCCGGCGACGGAAGAAGTCGTCGCGACCGTCCCCGCCGCCACTCCCGAGGACGTCGACGCGGCCGTCGCCCGCGCGGCTGCGGCCCAGACCCGCTGGGCCTCCCTCGCGCCCGCCGACCGGGCCAGGCTGCTGCGCCGCTTCGCCGCCACCGTCGACGAACACCTCGAAGAACTCGCGCAGTTGGAGGTGCGCGAGGCCGGGCACGTCATCGGCAACGCGCGCTGGGAGGCGGGCAACGCCCGCGATCTGCTCGACTTCGCCGCCGGGGGAGTGGAACGCCTGTCCGGGCGCCAGATCCCCGTCCCCGGCGGACTCGACATCACGATCCTCGAACCCCTCGGGGTCGTCGGTGTCGTCGCGCCGTGGAACTTCCCGATGCCGATCGCCGCGTGGGGGACCGCACCCGCACTCGCGGCCGGCAACGCCGTCCTCCTCAAACCCGCGGAGACGACCCCGCTGACGGCCCTCCGGCTCGCCGAACTCGCCCTGGAGTCAGGCCTTCCGGAACACCTCTTCCAGGTGCTGCCCGGCGCGGGCGACGTGGCGGGCAACGCACTCGTCGAGCACCCCGGGGTCGCCAAGATCGTGTTCACCGGATCCACCCGCGTGGGCAAGGTGATCATGGCCAAGTGCGCCGCTCGCGTGAAGCGTGTGACTCTCGAACTCGGCGGCAAGAGCCCCAACATCGTCTTCGCCGACGCCGACATCGAGGCCGCGGCCGCCGCCGCGCCCATGTCGTTCCTCGACAACGCGGGGCAGGACTGCTGCGCCCGCACCCGCATCCTCGTCCAGCGCTCGGTCTACGACCGCTTCCTGGACCTGCTCACGCCCGCCATCGAGTCCGTCGTTGTGGGCGACCCGAACGACGAGCGCACCCAGATGGGTCCGCTGATCTCGAAGGTCCAGCTGGAGCGCGTACGGTCGTATGTCACCGACGACCTGAAGGCGATCCGCGGCAGCGCGCCCGAAGGGCCCGGCTTCTGGTTCCCGCCGACCCTCGTCACCGACGTCGATCCGGCCGCGCCCATCGCCGCCGAAGAGGTCTTCGGCCCGGTCGCCGTCGTCCTGCCCTTCGAGGACGAGGCCGACGCGGTACGGCTCGCGAACGCGACCGAGTACGGCCTGTCCGGATCGATCTGGACACGGGACGTGGGCCGTGCGTTGCGCGTGTCCGGCGCCGTCGCGGCCGGGAACCTCTCCGTCAACTCCCACTCCAGCGTTCGCTACTGGACCCCGTTCGGCGGCTACAAGCAGTCGGGGCTCGGCCGCGAACTCGGCCCGGACGCGCTCGCCGCTTTCACCGAGACCAAGAACGTCTTCATCAGCAACGTTTCCACCAGCACGAACAGCTCGGAGGGCTGAGCACTCATGACCGACACCAGCAACGTCTGCCGCCGCCTCGTCGGCCGTACCGCCGTCATCACCGGTGCGGGCAGCGGCATCGGCCTCGCCACCGCGCGCCGCCTCGCCGCCGAGGGCGCGAACGTCGTCTGCGGCGACATCGACGACACCGCGGGCAAGGCAGCCGCCGAGGAGGTCGGGGGCACCTTCGTGAAGGTGGACGTGACCGACGCCGAGCAGGTCGAGGCGCTGTTCAAGACCGCGTTCGACACCTACGGCTCCGTCGACATCGCCTTCAACAACGCGGGCATCTCGCCGCCGGACGACGACTCGATCCTGGAGACCGGCCTGGACGCGTGGAGGCGGGTCCAAGAGGTCAACCTGACCTCGGTGTACCTGTGCTGCAAGGCCGCCATCCCCTATATGCAGCGTCAGGGCCGCGGTTCCATCATCAACACCGCGTCGTTCGTGGCCATCATGGGCGCCGCCACCTCGCAGATCTCCTACACCGCGTCCAAGGGCGGCGTGCTCGCCATGTCGCGCGAGCTGGGCGTGCAGTTCGCCCGCGAGGGGATCCGCGTGAACGCGCTCTGCCCGGGGCCCGTCAACACCCCACTTCTCCAAGAGCTGTTCGCGAAGGACCCGGAGCGGGCGGCACGACGCCTCGTGCACATCCCGGTCGGGCGGTTCGCGGAGGCCGACGAGATCGCGGCCGCGGTCGCGTTCCTCGCGAGCGACGACTCGTCCTTCGTCAACGCCACCGACTTCCTGGTCGACGGCGGGATCTCGGGCGCCTACGTCACGCCGCTGTAGTCCCCTTCGTCTTCTGGCCACGACCCCGACGGCCGGGCGTCGCAAGGCGCCCGGCCGTCGGTTGAAGCGAAGGCTTGATCATTTCAGGGAAGGAATTCCCAGAACGGGCGGTCAGGCGCGAAGTTGCGAGAACACAACGTCACGTCCTTACCCCTGAGATAATCCAGCAACCACTCACCGAACGTCATCTCGTAGAGAGTCCAGGCCGGACTGTCGAACTCCTGGACCACGACGCGCCAGGGCGACGAGGGCTCATCGGGAACGCGAAGGAATACCGCTTCCCCTGTCGTGGCCGTTGCCACCGGCATCAATTCCCCGGGGTTCGCCCCTGCCGGACTGGGCAGGAACTCCGCCATGTCCTCCTCGCGCCAGAGTTCGAGATCCCCCCTGATCATTTCTCCCAGACTGTGCAGAAGATGACCGGCGGGATGCTTCAGATACAACTGCCCGTTGATCTCGATCGAACCGTAGGCGTTCACGATCTCACGGAAGTCCGCAGGAAATTCGATACCGAATTCCTGCTCCAGTTCGGTCCAAGGCGCCGGATCCGACCAGTTGAACCGTGGTTCACCCAACAGGGCTCGGATCTCTGGAAGCGTTGCCACCACTGGGGCCCCTTCTGGCACGTCGAGCCGAAGCCGGTCTCGGAGTTGATCACAGTACACGAGGGAATCTGCTGGGAGTTTGTTCATTCGGTGAGGGCGGTCTCGATGTCTGGCACGCGTGTTTGCCCGTGGGTCCGCGGGACGGTCACACGGTGAAGTGGTGCGTGCCGGAGCCGACCTGATAGACCGCGCAGCCGTCCTCCTGGCGCAGGTACGTCCCGTGAGTGCGGGTGACCGCCTCCGGAGCGGATGCGGGGATCCACACCTCGGCAGCCGTGTTGGGCGGCACCGTGCAGGTCAGCGTGAAGCGGCCGGCCTGCTGCCGCCAGCGTGTGGAGACGGGCCCGTAGACCGAGGTGAACGTGGCGCGGGAGGAGGTGACGGCTCCGCCCGGACGGGGGCGGATGACGATCTCCCGGTAACCGGGCCGGCCCGCCGAGATGCCGGCGATGTTCGCGTACATCCACTCTCCCACCGAGCCGTAGGCGTAGTGGTTGAAGGAATTCATGCCCGGGTCTTGAAAACTGCCGTCGGGCCGTATGGAGTCCCAGCGTTCCCACATCGTCGTGGAGCCCCTGTCGATCTGGTAGCCCCAACTGGGGAACGAGCGCTGCTGCAACAGGCGATGGGCGACGTCGGTGTGCCCCGTGTCGGTCAGGACGGGCAGCAGCCGGGGCGTGCCGAGGAAACCTGTCGAGAGGTGCCAGTCCCTGGCCTCGATCAGGGCGACGAGCCGTTCGGCCGCGGCCTTCCGCAACCCGTCCGGCATCAGGTCCATCGACAGCGCGAGGACATAAGCCGTCTGGGTATCACCCTTGACCCTGCCGTCGGAGGTGACGTAAGCGTTCCGGAACGCCTCTCGTACTCGTTCGAAGAGATCGCGGTAGGAGGCAGGGTCCTTGCCGAGCTCCGTGGCCATCCGAGCCGCGAGGTCGGCGCTGTGCGCGAAGTACGCCGTGGCGATGACGTCCTTGGGGGTCTCGTCATCGACGTTCAGCCAGTCGCCGTATCCCTCGGCCGGGCGCAGCAGTCGGTCGCTGTGCTTCTCCAGGTACCTCAGCCAGGCCTGGACGGACGGCCAGGCGTCGGCCAGGACCTGGCGGTCGCCGTAGGCCTGGTACAGGGACCAGGGGACGGTGACACCCGCGTCGCCCCAGCCGGCGGTGCCGCCGCCGAGTCCGCCGACGTCCGGTGCCACGTTCGTGAACGCGCCCTCCGCTGTCTGTGCGTCCCGGAGGTCGACGAGCCACTTGGAGAGGAAGCGGGCCGACTCCATCGTGTAGGCGGCCGTGGGCGCGAAGACGTTGATGTCTCCTGTCCATCCCAGGCGCTCGTCGCGCGCGGGCGTGTCCGTCGGAACGGAGAGGAAGTTGCCGCGCAGCCCCCATGTGATGTTGCGGTGCAACTGGTTGAGCATCGGTACGTCGGTCTCGAAGTCGAGCGTGAACGGTGCTGACGTATGCATGACACGCCCGGTGACGGTTTTCGCCGAGGGCGTGCCGGGGAATCCGGTCACCTCGACATAGCGGAAACCGTGGACGGTGAAGCGGGGCTCGTAGCTCTCCTCCCCGTGGCCCTTGAGGGTGTACGTGTCGGTCGCCGACGCGCTCCGCAGATTGGCCGTGTAGACGGTGCCGTCGGGGTTGAGCACCTCGGCGTGTCTGAGCCGGACGGTCGTTCCCGCGGCGCCCGACACCCGCAGGCGTACCGAGCCGACCATGTTCTGGCCCAGGTCGAACACGAAGACACCGGGCTTGGGTTCCGTCACCTTCTTCGGTGTCAGCTCCTCGGCCAGGTGTACCGGACCGGCCTCCTGCGCGACGATCAGGCCGGGGCCGATGTCGCCGGCGCCGCGCACGCCGAGCCAGCTCCCGTCGTCGAAGCCGGGTGAGGTCCAGCCGGGGGTCTCCTTGCGCGCGTCGTACGTCTCGCCACCGTGGAGGTCGGCGGCGACGATCGCCCCGTGGGCGGCCCGCCAGTCGGGGCCCGAAGTAATGCGCTCGCTCGTCCCGTCCGCGTACTCCACCTCCAACTGCGCCAGCAGCGACGGATGTTCGCCGTACTGGTGAGGACCGAACATGCCGACGTCGCCCGCGTACCAGCCGGGTGCGAGATACACCCCGATGGCGTTGGCGCCGGGCCGCAGGAGCGTGGTGACGTCGTACGTCTGGTACTGGACGCGGGTGCGGTAGTCGGTCCAGCCGGGAGCGAGGTGGTCGCGGCCCACGCGGCTGCCGTTGAGGTGGGCCTCGTAGAGACCGAGCGCCGTGGCGTACAGCCGCGCGCGGGACACCTTCCGGCTCCGGAGCCGGAACTCGTGGCGCACCTGGGTGACGGCGTACGAAACCGGGACGACCCTTCCCCAGGGCCCGCCGCCCCACGGGGCCGCCACCCTCGCCGTCGGCCAGTCGCCGTCGTCGAAACCGAGCCCGCGCCAGTCGGCCGGAGGTTCCTGGTCCATGGCCTTCCAGGACGCGTCGGTGACCGTCCTCTGCTCGCCGGAAGCGTTACGGACCGTGAGAACGGCGATGACTCCCGCCGGGCCCGGGGACGCGTTGGTGGCGGAGACGGCGATGACGTTGTCGCCGGTGCGCACCCGGTCCAGTACGTCGATCACGGCCGGGCGGCGCCAGCCTTCGTTGTCGGTCTCCAGGTCGGTGCGGGCCACCTCGACCCCGTTCACGGAGACGGTGTACACGTTGTCCGCGCTGATGACGAGCGTCGCCGCGGTGATCCCCTCGGGCAGCTCCGCGACACCGCGGAACCAACGGGTGACCGCCGGAACACTGCTCGCCGGATCACCCTCGGGGAACCAGATCCAGGAACTGCCCTCCAGGGACGGCACGTCCGTGAGGCTGGCCGGAGCCGAGATCCAGTCGGCCCTCCACTGCCCGGCTTCCATGAGGCCGGTCTCCCACCACGAGGGCTCGCTCCAGTCGGAGGCCCGGCCGTCGGCGTCCCACACGCGTACGGACCAGAAGTAGCGTGTCCGGGGCTGAAGTCCAGGACCCCCGTAGGGTACGAGCACGGACTCGCCGGACACGACCTTCCCGCTGTCCCAGACGTCCGGACGGGACAGGCCCGTAGCGGTGGTGGCGACGCGGATCTGATAGGCGCTCTGCCGCATACCCGGCTTGTCGGAAGCCAACGGCCAGCTCAGCCTGGGGCGTTGCGCATCGAGGCCGAGGGGGTGCTGGGCGTACTCCGTGGTCGGCGCCGTGACGCGCAGGCCGTCGTGCCCTGCGTGCGCCTGCGCCTGGACAGGTTCGGACACTGGCACGGCCGCCGCTGGTACCGAGTCCAAGGTCGCCGCCGCGACTGTGGCGGCCGCTCCCGCCAGAACACTCCTCCTACTGATCACTACGACTCCTCGTCCAGGATTGGATGAATCGATTCAGTGCCGTTGAGTGTGGGTAACGTAAGGGTGGGCGAGGTGAAGGTCAATCAGTGTGCAGGTACTTTCGCAAGCGTCCCGTGTTCCGCTGCCACTCCGAGCGAGGCCGGCACGTGAAGTGGGCGCGAGGTGATTGAACGGTTTCAATCAGGACCCCGAAAGTCCGGGTTCGGCAAGGTCACAGCGCCTGACGTGCCACAGCTGCCCGGCCGTTGGATCTTCCTCGGCGACCCACTGCGTAGTACCCGTCGGCCGGCGCGACATTGCAGGGTGGGATCGTCGCCGACCTCCGCGGGCTCAACCGCGTCGAGACCTGCGCGGCTCAGGTCACCCGATCCGCCAAGAGCGTGCAGGCACAGGTCAGGCCGCCCGCGGGGTGTCCGTGGACTGTGTGGGCCCGCAGGGCCACCTTCTTTGAAATCAGGCTCTGGCGCGCAAATAGGTCCAGGTCAGGGACTATGGAGGCAAAGCGGGGTGCCTGGTGGCCGCCGTGGCTGCCGGGTCCTTGGCCGCGGACGGAAGGGCATGCTCGGCCGGGCAGGCAAGCCTGGTCCGGATTACGCCGGAGCGGCCGGGCCCGTGCCGTCGGGCGTGAAACCGTGCGTGAACGTGACGGGCAGACGTTCGGGGCCGCGCAGACCGCCTGAACTCCATCGCAGCTCGCCCGGCGGCACCGCCAAGGCGAGATCGGGGAGGCGGCGCAGGGCACTCCCGATGGCGACCTGACCCTCCAGCCGGGCCAGCGGGGCGCCCAGGCAGTAGTGGATTCCGTGCCCGAACGCGAGGTGGGCGTTGTCCCGGCGGGTGATGTCCAGACGATCGGGTTCCGGGAACCGCGCCGGATCCCGGTCGGCGATGGCGGAGGCCACCAGCACGGTGGCGCCGCACGGGATCCTCACGCCCGCGATCTCGACGTCCTCCCGCGCGAAGCGGGCGATGCCGGGGTTTACCGGTCCGTCATAGCGCAGGAACTCCTCGATCGCGTCCGGCAGCAGCGCCGGATCGTCCCGCAGCAGCTGAAGCTGGTCGGGATGGGCGAGCAACGCGGCGATGCCGCCGCTGATCAGGTTGACCGTGGTGATGTATCCGGCCACCAGCAGCAGGAACGCCATGGCGATCAGCTCGTCCTCGTCCAGCCGCTTCTCCTCGTCCCGAGCGATGATCAAAGCGCTGAGCAGGTCGTCACCGGCGTTGGCTCGCTTGGCTTCCAGGAGCTTGACCAGGTACGCGCGCATGTGCTGCCACGCACCGTCGACCACGGCCGGGTCCGGCGGCTCGGGACCTCGGAGGATCATGTCGTCGGTCCACCGCTGGAATTCGTACCGGTCCATCGTGGGTACCCCGAGCAGCTCACTGATCACGGCGACCGGTAGCGGCAGCGCGAGGTCGGCGACGAGATCCGCGCGGCCGGTCCGCACGATCGCGTCGAGCAGCCCGTCTGTGATGGCCTGGACACGGGGCCGCAGCTCGGCCACCCGGCGCGCGGTGAACGCCTTCGAGACCAGGCGACGCAGGCGGGCGTGGTCGGGCGGGTCCGCCCGGAGCATGGTGCTCAGCATGGACTCACGCTCCGTCGCGGGCAGCCGGCGGAGGAGCCGGGGGTCAGAAGCGTCGCGTACGTCGCTGCTCAGGCGCGGGTCGCGCAGCGCGGCGAGGCCGTCCTCATAGCGCGTGACCAGCCAGGCCTCCAGGCCGCCGACGATGACCGCGCGCCGCACCGGGCCCTCTTCGCACAGCTGTCGGTAGAACGGGAACGGGTCTGCCGCGAAGGCCGGATCGGCATAGGGAAGCAAGAGCGGCTGATCGCTCATCGTCGTCTCCCGAAGTACGTCGAAGTGCTGCTTTGCAGAACGTCTGGGCTCGCCACGGACTGCGCGGAGGATTCAGCAGACCTTCAGTGCTTATGTCCCAGTATGGCGACTCTGTGATTCGCGCTGAAAGGGCCTGATGGGGTGGACCACGTGCTGTGTGGTGGGCGGCCCCGCCGGAATGGGCCTAGCCCTGCTACTGGCCCGGCCCGGAGTGGAGGTCACTGTCCTGGCACTGAATCGCTGACTTGTACGGCGGCAGTGGTGCGCGACTGGTTCACCGTCACCGCCGACAGACCGAACCCGCGCCGTGGAGCGGCTGACCGACGCCGAGCCATTTATCCGGGGTCACGCCCAGAGGGGGACCGCTACCGTGGGCCCATGCCCCACGCCTCCGCGCTCCTCGTCATCGACATGCAGAACGCCCTGGTGTCCATCGGGTACCGGGCCGCCGAGACCGTCGCCGCCATCGCCCGGCTCCGCGAACGCGCCAGAGCCGCGGGCGTACCGATCGTGACGGTCCAGCACCAAGGTCCCGAGATGGAGGCCGGGAGCGAGGGCTGGCGCATCGTGCCCGAACTCGCCCCCGCCGCCGACGAGGCGGTCGTCCACAAGACCAGTGCGGACGGCTTCCTGGACACCGATCTCGACAGGACTCTGAAAGCGCTGGGTGTGACCGAGGTCGTCGTCACCGGGTTCGCGACCGAGATCTGCGTGGACACCACGGCGCGGCAGGCGCTGAGTCACGGGTACGACCTGGTACTGGTCGCCGACGGGCACACCACGTCCGACCGGACCGGCGCGGGCGAGTACGTCTCACCGAAGCAGTCGATCGCGCACCACAACGAGATCTACCGGCACATCGACTTTCCCGGGCGGAGCATCCGTGTACTACCCGCGTCCGAAGTGGACTTCGCTGCGGCAGGCGACGGCCGCCCGGACGTGGGAGCCGTCATTCGCGCAGTCGTCCATCTCCAGCAGGCCCGCCCCGAGTAGTTCGGCGAGTGGGGTCTCGCGCACGCACGGCCAGACCCCGGTTTCGGTCCAGTCCCGCGACCGGGGCCGAGTCCGCGTGCGCGGCACGTCTCCGCGCGATCCGGGCACGGCGAGGTGACGACCCGCAGTCCTTCGCCCCTCCGGACGGCATGCGCGACGGGCGCGCTGGACATCCGGAGCAGGTCGTCGAGGCCGGCAGGAGTGGGTTCGCGTCCCGGATGGCCGCGCGTGGAAACGCGGTCGACGGACGCCTCGCATGTCCACTACCGTCCGTGGCTGTGAGCAGCAGACTCCGTGAGGTCGCGGCGCGCAACGCCCGCATCGCCGAAGAAGGTTCCTACCGGCTGGAGGACGGTCGCAGGGTCGAGGTGCGTGAGACGCTCGCCGCGGCCCGCTCGGGGACCGTCAGCTACGCCCCCACCACCTTGCGGCAGCTCGCCGCCGAGCGGTTTCCGCTGACGCACCGCACCGCCTTCACGGTCACGGCGGAGAGCAGCCTCCAGGCGGCGCGCCGACTGCGTCTGGCCGGGTCCGGACACATCGCGGTACTCAACTTCGCCTCCGCCCGCAACCCCGGCGGCGGTTACCTCGGTGGCGCCCGCGCGCAGGAGGAGGATCTGTGCCGCACCTCTCTGCTGTATCCGTGCCTGCTTGAGGCTCCCGACCACTACGAGGCACACCGGGCGTCCACGGACCTGCTCTACAGCCACCGCGTGATCTGGTCGCCAGCGGTCCCCGTGCACCGGGGCGACCGCGGTGAGTTGCTGGCCGAGCCCTGCCCCGTGTCGTTCTTGACCTGCCCGGCGCCCAACGCCGGGCAGGCACTGCGGCGCGACCCCGGTGCGGGCGAGAGGATCGCCCGGGTGCTGAGCGAGCGCGCCGGGCTGGTACTCGCGGTCGCCGCCCACCACCGGGTGAGCGAGTTGGTGCTGGGGGCCTGGGGCTGCGGCGTGTTCCGCAACGACCCGGAACAGGTCGCCGACGCCTTCCACGCGCACCTGGCGGCCGACACGGGCGCGTACCGGGACGTGTTCGCGAAGGTCGTGTTCGCGGTGTGGGACCGCACGCCGCGGTCGCCGAACCGGGCCGCCTTCGCCGCCCGGTTCGGCGGATAGCCGGCCGCCGCGGGCGGTTTGCCCGCGGCGGCACAGGCCGGTCCCGCGTCCGCTGCCACGAGTGCCATGCCGGGCAAACGCCGGCCGTGCTGCGGGAGGAGGGCGCGCCGGACGGCCCAACGCCGCTGGGACACCGACCACATGCGACGACCCTGCCCTCCGGCACGCCAGGCTCCGTCGCTTCGCGCGCTCCCGTGAGCCGCCGTGACCAGCCCCGGTCGGGGCATCTACGGCCACACCAGCAACACGTCCCTCATACCGCACTGTTGACGCGTGTCAATGATGATCATAGGCTCCCTCGCCGTCGGCTCCGGCGCGCACCCGGAATCCGGATTCCGTCCGTCTGCGCGCGGCCTCCCCTCGTCGACCCGTCGACGACGGGTCCGGGGTCGCTGCTCGACAGCACCACCTGCACCGCCCTGTACCGACAACTCCGGGAGGAGCAAGTGAGAAGACGTCGTGCGGCCGCCTGGGCCGCCTCAGCCGCCATCACCACCCTCGCATTGACCGGCACACTCGCCGGACCCGCCACCGCGGCACCCGACACCACATCCGGGTCCGCCACCGCGGGGCAGGCCCGGTCGGAGGTGGCCACCGCGACCGACCCCGTCACGCACGAGGAGAACGACCGCGTCCCGGAGGGCTCACTCTGGACGCAGCACTACTTCCCTTCCTCGGACGGCAGCGGGGTCGAACTGCACGCCGACGTGCTGCGCCCGGCGGACCTGCCGGCAGATGCGAAGACGCCGGTGATCCTGTCGGTGGGCCCGTACTTCTCCCACGCGGGGGAGAGCGCTCCCGCGGGGTGGGACCGGGTCGGGCCATCGGCGCGCTTTCAGGATTTCATCGACGGCGCGCGGCTCATGGAGCGTGGATACACCTTCGTGATGGTGGACCTGCGCGGCTTCGGTGGCAGCACCGGGTGCCTGGACTTCCTCGGCCCGGGGGAGCAGGCCGACATCAAGGCGGCCGTCGAGTGGGCAGCGAGCCAACCGTGGTCGACTGGCAAGGTCGGCATGTACGGCAAGTCGTACGACGCCAACACCGGGCTGGCGGCCAATACCCTCAAGCTCAAGCCTCTGCGGGCGATCGTCTCCCAGGAACCGACGTGGAACAGGTACAACTACCTGTACAGCAACGGGGTGCCGCGGTCCAACGTGACCAGCACTCCGCGGGGTTACTACTCGATCGCGACGATGGCGCCGCTGGCCGACGACAGCGACCACTACAAGGCGAACGCGGGGTACGAGAAGAACCACCCCGAGTGCGAGAGTGACAACCTCACCAACACGCAGAACCCCGACCCGAAGTCCCCGTTCTGGCGTGCCCGCGATTTCGCCTCCCGCGCCGCCGGATCCCAGACGCCGCTGTTCGTCACGTCGGGCTTCATCGAGGACAACACCAAGCCCGAGGAGATGCAGAAGTACCTGGCCAACCACCAGGGCCCGCAACGCGGTTGGATCGGCCAGTGGGAACACGTGCGCGGTAACGAGACCAATGCCAAGGGCCAGCTCAAGATGGGACGGGCGGGCTGGTTCGACGAGGTGATGCGGTTCTACGACCAGTACCTCCGCGGCATCGAACCGTCGGTGACCGACCCGGCGTTCTCCCTCGAGGACAGCCTCGGCCACTGGCGCGCCCAGCCGACCTGGCCGGTGACCGACGACTCGTACAAGGTGCGGCTGGCGCCCGGGCGGTACGTCGACGACGGCGGCAAGGCGCAGAAGGCCGCCCTGCCGATGACGGCGCCGGAGTCTCAGGGCTGGGACATCGAGGACGCGCCGGAGGCCGGCTCGCTGACGACCGACGGGACGAGTGCGCTCAGCGCCGACGCACCCGCCAACAGTTACTGGACCTGGTCCACGCCCGCCGCTGAGCAGGTGCGGATCACGGGCAGCCCGCAGATCACGTTGAAGACCAGGGGCCAGGGCAACGTCTGGGCCCGGCTGTGGGACGTCGCTCCGGACGGCAGGGCGACGATGTTCAACGAGAACGTCGCACTGCTGGAAAGCAGCGGATCAACCTCCTTCGCCCTGAAGGCGACGGACTGGACCTTCGAGCAAGGGCACCAGCTGGGGGTCCAGATCGGAACCATCACCTCGAACGGCTGGCGGAGCGTTCCCTCGGGTGAGACGATCACGGTCTCCGACGCGCGGCTCGCCCTGGAGGTTCAGGATCCGCGGTTCGACTCGCCGACCCAGGGGGACCGCTCGCCGTACCTGGACACGTACGTGAGGGCGAACACCACCACGCTGAACAACGTCGGCACCCCCACCTTCCCGCTGAGCATCTCAAAGAACGGATGACCCGGCCGCTGCCCGGCACTCGTCTGTGCGGGTGCCGGGCAGCCTGTCGACTCGGCCGGCCGGCGGCCCAGTCCTGGGGCGAACGCTTCGGAGGGAGCCCGCTCTCCAACGACTCCGCAGCACTCGCCCCGGAATGCCGCGGCGACTTGGGTCATACAGCGGCTAGTCTGCGTGACCTGGCCCGCAACTCCTTCGAGGCGCCCTTCCTGGACGACGACGAGACGCGTCGTGCGCGTTGTCCCGCCGAGGTCGAGGCGTACGACTTCGAGACGGCCGGGGCGGAGTAGGGCTCCGGCTCCTCAGCGGGTGCCCGGGCCCGCTTCCACGGAGGCGAGTCCGCGAGGGCCCGCGGTGCCGAACGCCTGCTGGTCCGGGGCCGGTCCGGCGACCGGCACCTCGATCTCGACGACCGGCTGTTCCGAGGCACCCACCTGGGGCACCGTGCCGGCCGCGGTGCCCGTCGTGGCCGCGACCACCGCGGCCGGGGCGCCGCCCCGGCGCCGGACCGCACCGGGGACGATGGGCCGGCCGCCGGTGTGCAGGGCGACCGCTGTCAACGGCAGCGCAAGCAGGAGCAGTCCGGTGCCCAGCACCAGGCCCATCGCCGGGTAGCCGGCGCTCGCGGACAGCAGGCTTCCGACGAGCGGGCCGCACGCGGTGCCCAGGGAGGACGCGGATCCGGCCAGCACCGCCCAGCGGCCGCGCGGGTCGAGTGAGGCCGCCAGTCCGATGAGGTAGGAGAGGACGATCGGGTAGACGGTGTTCCAGGCGATCTCGCCGGTCGCGAACGACGGCAGGTCGTCCGCCGAGGCGCTGACCGCGATGCAACAGGCGATCAGTGCGGTGCCCGCTCCGATCGGCAGTGCCCGCCCGAGCCGCGCGCCGAGCGCGCTCGCGCCGATGACGCCGAGCAGCCCGGTGCCCAAGGCCGTGGCGAAGACCGCGCCGACGGTGACCTCGCTCAGTCCTGCCTGGTCCAGGCCGATGCGGCCGCTCACACCCCACAGCGAGTTCTGCGCCATGGACCAGAACAGCATCGAGCCCGCGAGGACGAGCCCCGCGCGGCGGTAGGGGAGCGGGCCGCGCGGCGCCGCCGTGTGACCGGGCGCCACGGCACCGGCGAGTCGGCCCGTCGCGAGCCACACCAGCAGCGCGGTCAGCGCGATCGCAGCGAACGGCAGCCCGTGTCCGGAACCGAGGTGAGGTATCGTCAGATACGCGACGCCGGCGAGCGCGGAGACGCTCAGCAGCCCGAAGGTCGAGGTGCGGTGCGGGTCGCGCTGGGCCGCGATGCCCGACGCGGCGACCGTCGTCGCCGTGCCCGAGCCGAAGCCGCCCGCAATCGCCCCGGCGACCACCACCGGCACACTGTCCGACAGCGCCGCGCAGCCGTAGCCGAACGCCGCGAGCAGCAGCCCGGAGCGGGCCAGGCGCCGTGGCCCGAACCGCTCGACGCGTGCCGCGAGCGTGAAGCCCGCCGTGGCCGAACTCAGCAGCAGCGCACTGCCGACGAGCCCCGCTTGCGCGGGCCCGAGGCCCAGCCGGTCACCGAGGCGGCCGACGACGGTGGGCAGCAAATAGGGCGCGAGGTAGCCCGCCATGAAAAGGGCGACGAGGGGCCAGGAGGAACCGCGCGAGAGCGCGGGCGCGGGGGAGGACACGGGCGTTCCCAGGGCATGCGAAAGCGACAGGGGGAGGGTGGAGAAAGAAGGGGGTAGGGGCGACCGTCGACGGACAGGAACGCGAGGCAATTTGTATCAAGCGCGGGCATGTGCAAAAAAGGCGGGATGATGTGATCTGAATCACATTGTGTTTGTTGTCGGGAGTCCTGGGAAAAAGTGACGCCCCGTCTGGTTCGGTGGGGCGTGTTTGTGCAGGTCAGCGACGGTTCGGAGGCGGAGTGGGCAAGGCACTGGTGGGGGTCGTCATCACCGCGCTGCCACCACAGCAGGAGGCCGCCCCACCAAGGCGCGAGGGTGGCTGGCCCGGCGTCAGCCGTGCTGGCAGGGGCCGTAACCTGATCGGGTGGACGACGCCTCTTGCTTCTGCCTCCTGTGCGCCCCTCCTTCGGATGGCCCGGCCTGGGAGGAACGTGATGGCCGCATAGCCGCAAGCGTCTCCGAGTTCGGCTGGCACGTGATGGGTGTCGGTGCCGGGGGCGATGCGCCGGCGGACTGGGCCTACTCGATCGGCTTGTGGCACACCCTGCGCAGCCCTGAGGTCTGCGTCTTCGGCCTGCGGGTCGAGACGATGATGCCCATCCTCAACGTTGCGGGCGGAGAGATCCGGAACGGTCACCCACTGGAAGCCGGCCAGGTGCGTGACGACATCCTGAACGGCTACCAGGTGACGGTCCGGCCCGTCCACCCAAGCTGGTACCGGGACTTCTTCGGTGCCGGGATCGACTTCTACCAGGCCCCTCCGCTTCCGGTCATGCAGTTGTTCTGGCCGGACAAGAAAGGCCGCTTTCCCTGGGACGACCAGGTCGAAGAGTACTGCCGCGCGAGCCGGCCTCTTCTGTGGATCTCGAAGGACGAAACCAGTGGACCGTGGGCCGATCTCGACTGAGGCCGACCCTCGGTCCTGGGCGCGTGGCCTGGATCTCATGGACGATCTCGCAGTGCGCGGCGGGCACCACGATGTCCGCCTCCACGGGCCGTCCCTGGTCACTCGGCGATGAAGCCTCGGCCCCGAGGGGCCGGCCGCCGGCACGGACTCTGTGGGCCGTCTGCGGGAAAGCGGTCCTCGCCTGCTTGTGCCTGCGGTCCGGCTTCCTCACCGCGCTGAACAATCGCCTGGTCGTGGCTTATTCACGCGTCCCGGCGGATTGAGGGGAACGACCGATGGTCGCAGCGGAACACCCGAATCGCAGGGCTCTGCTCGCTGGTGGACTCGCGGTCTCCACGGTGGCGCTTGCGGGGTGCTCGTCGACGAGTGCCACCCCACTGGCGACCAGTGCTTCGCCGGAAGTGGGCCCGACAACGCCCGCCGCAGCATTCGCGAGGCTGATGGATGGCAACAAGCGGTGGGTGAGCGGAGACCTTCAACACCCCGACCGGGATCCGAACCGGCGCCAGTTCGTCGCCCGGGGGCAGAAGCCGTTCGGGGCGATCCTCGCCTGCATCGACTCCCGGGTGCCGCCTGAACTTCTCTTCGACACCGGGCTGGGTGACCTGTACGTGATGCGTACCGGAGGAGAGGCGGTCGAGCCGGTGGTCACGGGTTCCGTGGAGTACGGGCCCATGACGAGTGGCACTCCGCTCATCGTGGTCCTCGGGCATCAGCGGTGCGGAGCCATCGAGGCGGCGTACAAGTCCCTCCATGGCGGCAAGCCGC
This sequence comes from Streptomyces sp. NPDC001231, assembly GCF_042896885.1. NCBI lineage: Bacteria > Bacillati > Actinomycetota > Actinomycetes > Kitasatosporales > Streptomycetaceae > Streptomyces > Streptomyces sp. NPDC001231. Next base: position 12,250 of record NZ_JBIAXS010000043.1, on the reverse strand, counting down.
TGCCGGGCAACCTCGATGCGATCGCCAAGGCTCTGCGTCCGGCGTACGAACAGGCGGTCAAGGAAGGCGATGCCGACCCGGTCGAGACCATGGCCCGCGCGCAGGCCAAGCTGACCGCAGCCGACCTGCGCTCCAACCAGGACCTGGCCCCACTCGTAACAAGGGGCAGTCTTGCCGTGGTCGGCGCGTACTACTCCCTCGACACCGGGAAGGTAGAAGTCCTGGCGGGTGCGCCTTCCTGACCGGTCGACTGAGCCAGACGTGTAATTGCGAGGCCGTTGATGATCAGCCCGGTCGAGACGGTTTGATCGCGCAGGCCTGGTCCAGGTTCAGTGGAACATGCTCAGCCGTGCCCGCCGAGCGGCCTTCGATCGACTGCCGCGAGATGGCCTGGATGAGTGCGGCCGAGGCCGCTGAGTCCCGGAAAATCAGAGCGCGAGTACAGGTCGAGTGGAGAAGTCCTCATACATGTCTTCGCCCTCCGGTCCGTATACGAACTCGGTGGCGAGGAAGGGATTGCGGTTGGCAGTGGCCAGGGGCAGCCATCCCAGCAGGTGGCCGTAGCCGCCGCAGGCCGACTCGCCGCTGTCGCCGCCGTGCACCGCGGTGACATCGCTCGTCAGCTCTGTCCGGTACGTGTCGTAGGCGATGTGCAGGCCCAGGGCGTTCGGTCCGTGCTGCGGCCCGGTGTGGTCGTCGTAGGGGATCCGGTCGAGGGGGCAGTCGTCGCCCCAGCGGAACAGGGTGTTCGCACCGGCGCCGCAGGCGTGCTCCCACTCGTCGGAGCTCGGCATCCGCAGGCCGCGGGCCGCGAGCACGGCCGGCGTGTCGGCGGGAGGCTCGGTCAGGTTCTCGTCCTCCACTGCCATGAGTACCGTCGCCAGGGTGACGCGCCGGCGTGGACTGAGCACCCGCGCAAGGTGGGCCCGCAGGTCGGGGCCGTACCCGAAGCCCTGCTCCAGGCTCTCCTGGTAGTCGGCGGTCTGCTCCGGCGTGGGCTGCCAGGTGTCGAGGTCGAATCCGAGCGTGACCGTGCCACCCGGTACCAGAGCAAATTCCTGTGTACTTCGCTCGATCCGGACGCAGTGCATCCGGGCACCGAGGTGCTCGACGGCCTCAACGGCGACCACGTGGCCACCCGCCAGGTCAGCTGCCTGCTGTGCGACTCGGCGGGCGGTCGACAGGTCGAATGACCGCCACTGATCAAAGGTGAGGTCGGCGAGAGACACGCGTCGCAGTCTTCCACGCGTGCCTGACAGAGCCCGCGTCAGGGCCACTCACTGGAAGACGGGTGCTTCCAGTGCAGGAATCTTGTTGACCTGCGTGGGATCGGTGCCGGTGCCGATGGCTGCGGACTTGGTTCCCCGGGGGCCCCGTGGTTCCCTTCACGATCTGGCACGGGTCCGGCACCTCTTGCGGCGGCAGGGCGAGTGTCACAGGTGACGGAGGCCCATCTCGGACATGCCGCTGCCTGTGAGGTTGGGGGCCAGTAGGGGCACCCAGAAGACGGCGATCGCGAGCGCGAGCGAAGCGAGGCCGACGACCCGGGCGACAAGACGACCCCGCGGGAAGCGTTTCTCTGCGGTGACGATGGCGGCCAGGGCCACCATGGCCCAAAGATTCATCACACCGAACGCCGTGAGCAGCAGCATCAAGGACCAGCAGCATCCCAGGCAGAACGCGCCGTGATGCGCTCCGGCACGTAGATGGCGTGAGGGGCCGCGGTACGACGCGTAGCGCAGCAACAGGCCTATCGGCGAGCGGCACTTGCTGAGGCAGAAATCCTTGAGGGCGGTGAGCTGATAGACACCGTTGACGGCGAAAACGGCGGCGGCTGCCGACGTCCCTGTCGTGGGATGTGTGGTTGCGACGTGTGTCGCGACGACGGCTAAGGCGTATGCCGGCAGCCCGGCGGCGGCCCAGACCAGTACGTAGCCGGCGGTGAACGCGATCATGCGCGGCGCCCGGTGAATGGGGACGGTCCGCGCGTACATCGAGGCGACAGGTGCCGTGGCCGGCAGCATCATCGCGGTCATCATGACCGTCCACATGCCCATGAAGGCGGGCAGATTCCCTGCCATGGTCCGGAAGCCCATGTCCCCCCAGCGCAGTGCCGCCCATGCCCAGGCCGCGGCCGCCGTGAGCAACACCAGCCCGGAGTAGCGCGCGCTGTGCCGGACTGTGATCGTTGTCCTGATCACGCCGACCATGAGAAGGGCGCCGAGTGTGCGTTGCGGCCGGTGAAGTCCCATGAACGGCCGTGTACGCCATTGCCGATGGCCCGCGTCGATCGGGCGATCGTCAACGTGCTGTTCGCCGGGTGGAACATGCCGGTCAGCCCCATCACGGGACCGTCCTCGCCGAACTGTGGGGCCACCTGGTCCTCGATCTCGATGTCGATGGCGTCCGCCACCTGCACCGTGTGGCGGCGACCGTCGTCGTGGAAGTCGATGGAAACGCGTTCGACGCCAAGGACCTCGCCGATGAGGGGGACGAGCGCCGCCATCGGTCCGCCCACCTGCCCGGAGAAGACCTTGCCCAGCGCGTCCGCCTGGCTGTCGTCGGCCGAAGCGTCGACATACAGCGCGACCTGCCAGCCGCCGTCGGCCATCACACGGGGCGCGTCGGCGAAGACGACGACGCTGTGGTCCGACACGTCCACGCCGTCGATCTCACCCCGTGCGACGTGGAACGCGAGAGTCACCTGGCAGCGGTCGTTGTCGGCGGGCGCGGTCATACCTGAGGTGGTGCACGGACACACGGTGTCGCAGTTGCAGCTCTCAAGGTACGTACCGTTCAGATTCCAAGCCATCTCTGTACTCCTGCCTGGGGCTGGGTCGCGCGCCCGCCGGCGATGCGAAGTGGGGTTCAGCCGACAGAGCGAAAGACCTGGTGAGGGCGTCGACCTCGAGTGGCGTCTCGACCTCATGAGGGGAAACGGGGGGACGCGTGCCGCGCGCCCGCCCGGCCACAAGATCGACACCAGGAAAGCTCCTTGGTTCGAACGGCCGTCCGAGTACTTCCCAGGCTAGTCCCGCAATCGCACGCGGGGCATCTGCGACCCGCTCACCCCGCGGGCCCAGGCTTGGATCGCCGAATTCAGCCAGGCGTTGCGCCCCTGCGTGGACGGCGCCTACGTCAACGTGCCGAACGTTGCCATGCAGGACCGGAAGACCGCCTACTGGGGATCCGACTTCGGCCGACTGCGAAAGATCAAGGCGAAGTACCACCCGCACAACGTCTTCCAGTACGACCGGAGCATCCCGCCCGAGTCCCGCTGACCAAGCACGGCCTGAGTTCTCTCCGTTGTCAACCTTCGGACCCGCCTCCTGGGAGAGATCCATGTTCCACACCAAGGCGTCTGGACCAGCGATCTCGACATGCGTGCGATCGGGTGCTCGTGGTGGAGGCTGAGGGTCAGGGGCGGTTCAGACCCCACGTCTGCAGGGCGTAGGGCCGCCCCTTCTCCTCACCCCTGATCAGCGGCACGTCGAGCAGTCTGAAACCCGCCTTGGTGGCCACGGCGACGCTCGCGGCGTTCTCGGCCTCCAGCTCCAGGATCACCCGCCCCGCGCTCAGCTGCTCGAAGGCGTACGCGGCCATGACCCGCACCGCACGCGCCGCCAGCCCCTGGCCGCGGTGCGCCGGGCCGACCGCGTAGCCGAGCTCCGTGCCCTCGGGCGCACGCCGCAGCATCACCTCGCCGAGCGGTGCGCCGCCGTCGACGGTGATGGCGAGCAAGATGGCCGAGCCTTCCGCCCGCAGCTGCCGGTCCCGGTCCAGCCGTGCGCGGGCGGCCGCTTCGTCGAAGGGGGAGACGATCGGCGTCCAGTACGCGATGTCGGGGTGGTCGAACAGCTCCGGCATCGCGGCCAGGTCCGCCTCCGTCCAGTCGCGGAGGACGAGACCCTCCCCCGAGAGCTCGATCCGCTCGGGAAACGACGAAGTGGCGCTGCTCATGGTGGGGGACCTCCCTGGCCTGTTCAGGACAAGGCAGGATAACTGGGCACAGGCAAAGGCTCACCGGCATTTTCCAGGGAGCAGCTGCGTTCGACAGATGCCGTGGACCTCACGCACCAGCTCGAAGAACGGCAGCAAGAACTCGACGCGGCTCGCGCCGCCAACCGTGAGCTGATCACCCGCCTGAACACGACTCCGCGCTCGCGCGAAGTGACCTGGTGCCATATCGGGCAGCGTTCGCCCTCTTGTGTGCGAATCCGGCGCACCGCTACCCTCCGCCGGTGCCTTCCCTAGTCCCGTCCCTGCCGCCCGGCTATCGTTCGCGGCCCTCGACCACCGACGACGTCCCGGCGATTCACGCGCTGGTCACGGCCTGCGAGCGGGAGGTGTACGGGCGGGGGCAGAGCGACGCCGGGGCCATAGCCGCCGATCTCGCGCGGCCGGGCCTGGTGCCGGATTCGGACACCGTCCTCGTCCTCGACCCGGCTGGACGCCTCGCCGCCCGCGCCTGGGTAGACCGGCGCTCCGAGGTGGACGTGCATCCGGAGCACCGAGGCCGGGGCCTGGGCGCCGCACTTCTCGGCTGGACGCTGGCGCGGGCACGGCAGGCCGGCGCCGAGCGCGTCGTGCAGACCGTGCCGGACGCGGACACGGGCGCCGTGACGCTACTGCGCGCGCACGGGTACGTGCCGCTGGTGACGGCCTGGCTGCTGGAGTTCGCCATGCCAGGCGAGCCCGCGGTGCCCGAGCCCCCGGCGGGCATCACGGTGCGGCCCTTCCACACCGGCGACGGGCCCGCCACGCACGTCCTCGTCCAGGACGCGTTCGACGAGTGGCAGGAGCGGCGGCAGTCGTACGAGGAGTGGGCCGCCCACACCGTGGAGCGGCCCACGTTCGCCCCTCAGCGGTCGGCCCTGGCCTTCGCCGGTGATCATCTGGTGGGCGCCGCCCTGGCGCTCGACGTGCCGGGCACGAACGAGGGCTACCTCGAACAGGTCGCCGTACGCCGTGACCACCGCGGCCGCGGCATAGCCCGACTCCTGCTGCGCCATACCTTCCGCGCCTTCCACCGCGCGGGCCATTGCTCCTGCACCTTGTGGACCCACTCGGACACCGGTGCACTGGACCTCTATCTACGGGTCGGCATGACAGTTCGGCACAGCTCCACAGTTTTCCGCAAGGACCTCGGCGCGTAGGACCGCTCCGCAGATTGCTGTGGGCTCGGTACCGCCGGAACGCCGCTCAGTTCTTCCTGGGCGCGGGTGACGGGTGCGTGGGCGATGGGGAAGTTCACCGAGCGGGCAATGAGCGCTGCGCCCGCCGCACCGCTGATGCGGACACTCCGGGCCGAATCTAGACTGAGCGACGCATGGAAAGTCCTGGATTAGGGAGATGTGCACCGTGGCCAAACGAGGGAACAAGCGACGCGGTCGTAAGAAGAAGAAGGCCAATCACGGCAAGCGTCCCAACGCCTGAGCCGACCTGACCCTGTCAAACCGCTACCGCCTCGCCGTCCGGGAACGCGACCGTCACCCGCCCGTCGTCCTCGCGCGTGCACGTGATCGACTCGCGCAGGGCCCAGGGGTGGACGACGTCGCGGGTGAGCACCACCAAGGTGACGTGGACACTCTCCCCGCCCGGATGGCGCACGGCTCGCAGGTACGGGGTCGCCGAGTGCGGGCCGTAGGCGTTCGCCTCGACCTCGCGCGCGACGCCCGTCTCCTCGTCCCATCCGTACAGCGCGGCCACGGCGCTGGTCAGCCCCGACTCCGTACGGGTCAGCGCCCAGCCGGGCACCTGCTCCGAGTGCGGGCGCACCACGTCGGCGACCGCGTACCCGCCCTCGCGCACCGTCACGCCCTCAGGTGCCCGCACCCGGTGCACGCGCAGCTCCCACGGCCCGTGCGCATGCTCGTCGACTCGATCGAGAACTCGTCCTCCATGCCCGGGAGTTGCACGTCGTGACGGCACGACGCGCGGCGCCCCTGGCACATGAGGCACCCGGTCCAGGCCGGATTCGTGCGTGATCCGCTCCACGGTCTCGCTGAGGGTGCTGCTGGAGTCGATGAGGGTCTCGGTCCCGCTGGGCAGCAGGTCCCGCTCGCGGTACCAAACTCGGAGGCGCGGGTCGGCGACCTGGACCAGGTATGCCGGGTCCGGCTTCGTCGCATGCCGAACGATCGTTTCCTGGAGCGGCGCGTCCAGGTAGTAGCAGCGAGATGCCCCGGTGGTCGCGAACGAGGTCCTCAAGCATCGCGCCGTAACGGTCGGCATACTGCTCACGTAGGCGAGCCGCGATGGATGACTTCATTTTCGGAGACGATGAGGTCGAGGGCGGTGACCTTCTCGTGGAAACCCCTGAGCGTCATCGCCCGGTCTCGTCGCGGCGGCAGTACAGGTAGAGGTGGGGCTCGGGCCCGGCGCCGGGGTGGTCCGGGGTGAAGGCGGTGCTGTGCCGGGACAGCACCGTCAGCCCCGCCGCCTCCACCATGCCGACGACGTCCTCCTCCGCGAAGCTCGTCGCGCGGACCGGCCGACCCATGAAGACCACTTCGACGTCCTCCACGTCCGCGGGCACGGTGGCCAGCACCAGATGCCCGCCGGGCCTCATGGCCAGGGCCAGCCGCCGGGTCAGAGCCGACTGCTCGGCGCGGGTCATCTGCAGCAGCGAGAAGAACACGCACACGCCGTCGAACGAGTCCGCCTCGATCGGGAGATCACGGATGTCGCCGCAGCGGAACTCGGCCTCGGGGACCTGACGGGCGGCGAGTTCGACCATGACGGGGGAGACGTCGATGCCCAGCACCGAGTGCCCTGCCGCGATGAGCGCGGCCGCGGTGGGCCGCCCGGTGCCGCTGCCCACGTCCAGTGTCCGTGCGGCGGGCGGCAGCCGCTCGATCAGCCACTCCAGCGCGGACAGGTGAGCGGGTGCCTGCGCGAACGCCTTCTCGTAGGCGGGGCCCAGCGCGTCGAACAGCACGGCGGCAGGCGGCCGTTGGTCTTCGTGCCTCACGTCGGTGTCCCTTCGCTCGCCAGCCTGCATCGTCGCACCCACCCACTGCGTGCCACAACAGCAGCCCAGTGCGAGACCCGGCCGGGCCGGGCAGCGGAGAACGAGAGCCGTACCCAGCCACCGCCGGTTCCTCGCCGCCCGCTGTCAGCCTCTCCACGCACCATGGGCGTCCCGTCGATCCCGGTACAGCGCAAGGCCCGCCGCGAGTACGAGAATCGCGTCAACGTCCTCGCGAGTAGGCGGGCCGTGATCAACGGCTTGGCGTCAACCGCTGTACCAGCCCCAACGACGGTGCACCGACGTATCGTTGGCTGATGCGCGCACACCATATTGACCGCCCAGCCGATCTCGACGTGGTTCGTGAGTCCTATGACCGAGTGGCCGACAACTACGCCCACATGGTGCTGACCACGGGAATCGGCGACATCCGCAGCCATCCATGGCTCAAGGCATCAATCGACGCCTTCGCTGACACCGTGAGCGAACTTGGGCCTGTCCTCGACGTCGGCTGCGGACCCGGAACGGTGACCGCCTACCTTGCCGAACGCGGACTGGACGTGTCCGGGGTCGATCTCTCTCCTCGCATGATCGAGAACGCGCGCCGTCTTCATCCGGAATGCCGCTTCAGCGTCGCCTCTGCCACCGACCTCGACCTTGGAGAAGCGTCCCTTGGCGGCGTGCTCGGTTGGTGGTCACTGTTCAACCTCCCCCGCGACGTCCTTCCTCAGGTTCTCGCCCTGTTCGCGCGCGCCCTGAAGCCAGGCGGACACTTCATCACAGCAACGCACGTCGGCGACGAAGACCTGGTGCGCACCGAGGCCTACGGAGGGGTATCCGTGCGTTGGACGACACACAAATGGCAGCCGGAACAACTCGTGGACCTGATCGAGCAGGCCGGCCTGCGCCCGGTCGCCGAACTTCGGCTCCCCGCAGATGAGCAAACCGGGCCGGGGCTGGTCGTCATGGCCAAGAAAACCGGCTGAGGATCGGGCGTCGGAAGCGGCACAGGGCCTCGTGCCGGGCAAGGTCCCTCCGGACGGTCGCGACGCCGGTTGAAGGTATTGCTCTGCCAGGCAGCAGGCAGCAGGCAGCAGGCAGCAGCCAGCAGGCAGCAGGCGGCAGGCAGCGCGGCGACCGCGACCGGAGCGGGCCTCGTCACGATCGCGGCCGACTGGATCAATAGCCTGTTACGAGGCTCCCGCGTCAGCAGCCAACGATCGTTATCCGCGCTGAAACGATCCTTTGTACGACGGGCGTCGTCCGCATAGGCTGCACGCCACACCACAACTGATGAGAACCGGGAGAGCATCGGTGAAGCCCATGTCATCCCTCCCCGAGACGCTTCAGCGATTAGACGCGCTCATCGAAGATCAGCAGCTGAACCGTGCGGAACTCGTCGATCCGCGTCGGCTGGCAGAGAAGACAGCTCTGCCGGAAAGCACCGTCCGCACGCTCCTCGCCGGCGGAACACCACCCCAAGAGGAGGTGGGCGAACGGGTCTGCGCACGTGTGAGAACTCTCGCCGACGCCTACCTGGCCCGGACCGGGAGACGAAAGCGCGAGCTGGTCGCCGCCGTGCACCGGCAGTGCGGCATCTCCGAGGTCTGGGCCCGACAGATCATCGACGGCAAGAAGGTTCCCTCCGTCGAACTCCTCCACGGCCTGGTGAAGTTCTTCGACCTCAGGGACGCGAAAGAGGCGTTCTTCACCGACGAGGCCCCCGACGCCCTCAACCGGGTACTGCTGTCGACCCTGGACAAGTACGAGAACCCCGAACAGGACCCCGTCCAGGCCCTGCTGAAGAAGTACGGCGTCGTCGCCACAGACATGCGCCACCACGGAAGCCTGAGCGCCGAGCAGCTCGAGACGCTCCTCGCCGGCGTCATCAAGTCCGTCATGCCCCCACAGGAGGACAACGGCCGATGAGTACCCGCGCCATGAAGTCTCTGCTCACCGCCCTCGGCAGGGAAGCATCCAAGGCCATCCAGCGGCCGGACGAACCGAGGGCCGTCATGAAAGCGTTCTGCCAGGCCATGAGCGCGCGCACGGGCCGCCCCATCCAACTGGCCTTCCGCGCGTTCCCCGCAGACCTGCCCGTCCCGGTCTCCGGCATGAGGATCGACTTCGGCGAGCGCTCCGTCATCGTGGTCGAGCAGAGCATGCACCCCGAGGCCCAGCTCGTCATCCTCGGGCACGAGCTGTGGCACGAGGAGAACGGCGACTGCGGTCACCACGTCGCCGGCATGAACGCAGCGGCCCGCGCCACCACCAGCGAGGCGCCCGAAGCCGTGCAGCGAGCGGTCGAGCAGATCCTCACCACGGAGGAAGTCCCGCGGGATGCCCTCCTGACCGTCGCAGCCCGATCCGACTCGGTCGACAGTCACGAAGTGGACGCCGAGACCTTCGGCCTGCTCTTCGGCCGTGAGGTCCGCACGTGGGTGACCGGCCGGTACGCGGAGAGCCCGGTCAGCGCGACCACCGTGGAGGGCCGCCTGAACCTGTCGCTGCTGAACCGAGGTGGGCGCCTTCTCCGATGAGCCCTCACTTCCACGTCCCGTACCTCCTCCCCACCGTTCTGCTCGCCATCGCCCTCGCCTTCAAGGCGCCGACCTTCTTCCGGGCCTGGCGCGACCCCGACGTCAGGGCAACCACCCTGCTGCTGACCTGGGCCACGGTCGTGCTCATCGTGATCACCCCGATCAACATTCACCGGCTCAACGTGCTGACCGGCGTCCCGAACATCGCGGCGCCGTGGGCGTACTCGTTCCTCACCGCGTTCAACGCGACCGGCCTGACCATGATCATTCGGTGGCGCGAAGCACCCTCCGAAGGCCGGCGGCGGCGGATGATCCGCATCTACTGGATCTACGCGGCCGTCGGCGTCGGCCTCTGGGTGACGTTCCTCCTCGCCCACGCCCCCGAACCCCGCATCTACGACCTCGACACCTACTACGCCGGCACGCCATGGATGCGCGAGCACATCCTGCTGTACCTGCTCGCGCACATGGTGTCGTCCCTGGTCGCCACCTACATGCTGTGGCGGTGGCTGCCCGAAGTCACCAACCGGTGGCTGAAGGCCGGCGTGATCTTCCTACAGCTCGGGTTCGCCTCCGGGCTGCTCTTCGACGTCACCAAGCTGATCGCGGTGGGCGCCCGCTGGTTCGGCGTCGACCTCGACCTTCTCAGCACCAAGGCCGCGCCGCCCTTCGCGCTGGTCGAGGCCATCCTGGTCGCCCTCGGGTTCATCGCCCCGCAGGCCGGGCCTGTCCTGCAACGGTGGAGCCGGGACCAGCGTGACTACTGGCGGCTGCGGTCCCTGTGGCGCGTGGTCCGCGTCGTCAAACCCGCCGCGGTCGCCGCCCGGCTCCGCTTCTGGGCCCCGCTCGATCTGCGGCTGATGCAGCGCCGGCAGCGCATCCATGACGCGCTGCGCCTGCTCGCCCCCTACCTCGACCAGGGCCTCTACCGGCAGGCGTACGAGGCGGCCGCGGCCGCCCACGGCGCCGACGAGGCCCATGGGATCGCCGGGGCCGTCGCCATCCAGGCCGCGACCGACGCGTACCGCAACGAGACCCCCACCAGCAGCGGCCAGACCCAGCAGGCCGCGACCGGCATCGCCGACCACATCGACGCCGTCTCCCGGGCCCTGTACCGCCCCCGCCTCATCGGCAGCATCCGCCAGCGGGTGACCAGCACAGAGAGCGTGACCGCACATGCCTGACATAGCTACCGGCAGACCTACCGCCATCGTCATCGGCGCCAGTGCCGCGGGTCTTTTCGCCGCCGCCGCACTCACCGAACACGCCGACGTCACCCTCCTCGAGCGGGACACCCTGCCCGACGGCCCCGAGCCCCGCCGCGGCGTTCCCCAAGCCCGGCATGCTCACCTGGTGTGGAGCGGCGGCGTACGCGCTTTCAACGACCTGGTGCCCGGAATCGTGGACGGCGTCGTCGCCGAGGGCGGCCGTCTGGTCCACATCATGGGCGACATGGTCTCCCGAGCCCCCAACGAGGTGTGGTTCCGCCGCTTCACGTCGACGCACCACCGCAACCTCGTCAGCTCCCGCGACCTCCTCGACGCCGTGCTGCGTCGGCACGTCCTCGCCGACGAGCGGATCACCCTCCGTCAGGACACCACCGCTCTCGCCCTCGTGGGCGACGCCGACCGCGTCACCGGCGTCCGGGTCCGCACGGGCGACGACACGTCCGTCCTCACCGCCGACCTCGTCATCGACGCCTCCGGCCGCGGGTCCCGCGCCCCCCAGTGGCTCGAAGACCTCGGCCTGCCCCGCGTCACCGAACGAGAAGTCAACGCCGGAGTCGCCTACGCCACTCGCATCTACCGCGCGCCGGGCACCACCGCCGACGCTGACTTCCCCCTCGTCAACGTCCAGGCCAACCCTGCGCAGGCCCCCGGCCAGGGCGGAATCATCCTCCCCGTGGAGGGCGGTCGTTGGGTTGTCACACTCTCCGGCACCCGCGGTGGCGAACCCACCAGCGACCCGGATGCGTTCGTCGACTTCGCGCTCGGCCTGGGCGACCCCGTCATCGGGGAGCTGCTCAAGGCCGCCGAGCCGCTTGGCGACGTCGCCACCACACGCAGCACCGCCAACCACCGCCGGTACTACGAGAAACTCGCCCGCTGGCCCGACGGGTTCACCGTCCTCGGCGACGCCATCGCCGGATACAACCCCGTCTATGGCCACGGCCTCACCGTCGCCGCTCAGGGCGCCCTTGCCGTCCGCGACGTCCTGCGCACCACCCCGGTCACGGCTCCTGGGCTCGCGCGCCGTCTCCAGCGCGTCGCGGCCCGGCCCGTCGCCGCCGCCTGGGACCTGGCCGTCGGCCAAGACGCGTTCTACCCCGGCGCCAGTGCCACCCCGCCTACCGCCGTGGAGCGCTACCTCGCCGCGTTCGTCGACCGGGCAGTGGCCACCGGCGCCCGCAACCCGCGCGCGCTCGGCGCCCTCCTGGACGTGATGAGCATGGAGAAACCGGCAACCCGCCTGTTCTCCCCGGACATGCTCGTCCCGATGCTGCTCGGACCCAAGCGGTCGTTCCTGTCGAAGCCGCCCCTCACCGACGACGAGCGGTCCGCCGCCAACCCCTAACCGAGATCAACTTCGCCCAATTGGGCAAGCCACTGGGCCCCGCACGAGTGACGTACGGGGCCCTCCCGTTCCTAGTAGGGCTTGGTCAGGTCGGGTGTGGTGGTGCGTGTCCTTCTGGGCCGGTGTGGCGTTGGGAGTGTGTGACTCCGGACGAGGTTGCTGTGGT
>NZ_JBIAXS010000042.1:12266-63634 GCF_042896885.1 Streptomyces sp. NPDC001231 | reverse complement strand
CCCCGCGCCCCCGCCCGCGCCGCCCCCCCCCCGCGCCCGCGGCCGGCCCCGCCCGGGCCCCCCCCCCCGGGCCCCCCGCCCCCCCCCCCCCGGGCGCGCGTGCGCATCCCGCCCACCGGGCTTGCTGCGCAAGCCCGGTGACACTCCGTCCGCTGCGCTCCCGGAGCTGCGGGGACTGCGTCCCCGCGGGTGGCCTCCGCTGCGCTCCAGCCACCGTGCGGGCGCTGCGCACCCACAGGCCGGCCCCGCTGCGCGGGACGGCCAACGGGCCTGCGGCCCGAGCAGCAGCAACGGGGAGGCGTGGCCCGGGCGGTGAGTCTGCATCAGTTGATGCAGCATGTACCTTTGGCAGAACCAGGCCACCCCCTCCGGTGCTTCAAACTGCAGCTCTAGACCAATACTGGAATGGAACCACACCCTTGGGATGTGTGGTCGAGCGCTTCAGTTGGCCATTTGAGCGCCGGGCCGCGGGAGGCCGCATGGTCAGGTTTCGTGAAGCGCCCCTCCTCCAATTGCCTGGAGGGCGTGCAGGACCCTGCCGTGGTGCGGGGTCGGCTGCTGCTCTTGATCGCTCATCACTCAAAGGCCTGCGGATCGCATATGGGCAAACTCCGGTGTCCGCTTGACGCTTGGCCGGGCGATGTCAGAGGGGCTTCGTAGCCTGGTGAGACAGGTAGCACAGGGAGGGAAGCCCATGAACGTAAGTTTCTACAGGAGTCAGCTGGACCGGAAGAACAAGGATCGGGCCGCCGCCGAGAAGAAGGTCGGCGAATTCCGCACGAAGGAGGCCGATCGACGCGGTAAGGCAACCAAGGAGCGGTTGGCTGCGGAGAAGGCGAGCACGGCAAGCACCAGGGCGAGCAAGCTGCGCGCCGCACAGCGGTACGAGGACGAGGCCAACAAGGCAGGTCGTGACGCGGGCACCTGGAGCATCAAGGTCGGCAAGCTCAGCAAGGAGATCTCGGAGCTGTCGGTGAAGCTGGCCAAGGCTGAGACGACCGAGAGAGCTGCTGCGGAGAAGGCCCGCCAGCGCGAGCGGCAGCAGACGGAGCGCCGCGCCGCGGCCGAACAGCGGAAGATCGAGAGCCGTCTATCGACGGCGGAAGGGCAGGTGCGCACGGTGTTGAGGGAACTGCGGGCTCCGAAGCCGGAGAAGCTGCGGGTGCTGCTGCTGGGGGCCGCTTCCGACGGGAGCCTGCGCATCGGGCGGGAACAGGAGCGGATCCGTACGATCGTGCAGCGGGCGACACACCGGGACCTGGTCGACCTGGACGTCCACTCAGCTGCGACGGCGGACACTCTCCTAGACGCCCTTCCCCGCTTCCGTCCTCACATCGTGCACTTCTCCGGACACAGCGGGGAGGACCTGCTGGAGTTCGAGCAGGACGTTGACGACTTCCACGAGAGCGCCATCGTCAGCGCCGGCGCCTTCGCCCGGGCCATCGCGGCCGTGGATGAGAAGCCGCTGCTGGTCGTGCTCAACTCCTGCCACTCCGCCGCGCAGACTGAGGGCCTCGTCGAGACCGTCCCGTTCGCCATCGGCATGGCCAAGTCTATCGGCGACGTCGACGCCATCACCTACGCCGCGCGGTTCTACGCCGCCATCGCCGAAGGGCAGTCCGTACAGGGCGCGCACCTGCTCGGTCGGGCGGCGGTCGAGATGAACGGGCTGCCGGACCATGATGTCCCAGCCCTTACCTATGCCCCGGACGTCGACCCCAGCGCGACGCGGCTGGTGACGCCGCCTCCGGCTTCGGAGATTGCGTAGCGACCAGCGGCGGTGTGCGCGGCTCGACTCGGAGCACACCGCCGCTCGCTGTCCGCACCGCTGCTGGGCGGTTCGGACAGCGAGGAAAGCCAACGGCTCAACTGGCCAACTATCGCGCCCAGTGGCCAACTGAAGTGCAGGGTGAGGTCTGGTTCCATATCGGGAGCGGCTCACAGGTCGATTTCGAGTTGTTCAATGTCGGTAAATTCAATTTCCAGGCCGTGCGCGCGGCGGCCACCGTCACAAAAATAGATGTCACCCAACCCTTCCGCTGCAATATCCCGTAGCTGCTGCTCGCTGGCCCCGGATTCCTGCGCGTCGAAAAGGCGTGCCGCGTACTGCGGAGGCAGGGCGAGGGTGAGGTGCCGGATACGGGCGTCGTCGGTGGTGCCGGGCGCGGCGGTGAATCCAAAGCGGGCGCGGGTGTCGACGATCAGGCCGGTGCTGGTGGCGGCCTAGCGGCGGGCGCGCTCGCGGATGCGGGGCTGCCAGCGGGCGCGCACGGCGTCCTCCAGGCGCTGCGCAAGGTCCGCGCGGGGCCGGCGGATCTGGTCCTTCACGTACCGCTCCACCGTGCGCTGCGAGACGCCGAGGACATCGGCCACAGCACGGGTGCCCTTGAGCCCGCCGACCTCACATGCCCAGTGGTGAGCTTCCCCTCCCGCCGCAGGACCAGCAGACGACGCACCGCCGGCCCCCGCAACGCCCGAACAGACACAGCAGGCAAAACCCCACCCGCCCCCTCCAAGGCCGGATCCCACTCTCCCTCATCCACACCCCCGAGCAGACCAACACTCGCCAGCCAATGAATCAGAACTCACGAAACTGAGACAGCGTCACCCCGCACGCGATAACACCCCCGGGACAGCGATACCCCACGAATCTCTCACATCCAAAACAGCGGCCCTACACCCCTAAACCGCCACCCACCAGCAACAACACGCCCAGACCCACCGTCACTCACCCCACTGCCCCGAAACCGAGAGATCGCACCGGGCCAGGGCGCACGGAAGCACGGGCGCGAGCTCTGCCCCACAGGCTCACAGCCTCACGGCTCACCTCGTCTACCTGGGGAAATGGGGTGTGAGGCTCACAATCTCCGCATCGTCGGGCAGGTCCAGGCGTTGCTTGCGTGGCCGCGGGCGCAGCACGGCCGGGCCGCCGGGCAGTAGGCCCCTGTTGCACAGGAACTTGACGCGGCCTCCTGCCGAAAATTTCTGGCCACAGATGGGGCACGACTGGCTGGAAATCGGTGACACACTCCACGGCCAGAGTAAATGATTAACAAAGAAAGTAAATTTGGAGACGTGGAATAATTGGTTCAATATTCGCACTATTGCGCCTGGCCATAGACGGCCTTCATGATCAATCCACTCAAACCTACTGACCATGGGCAACGCTCAGGCGGGCTTGGTAAAGAAATCGCCGAGATAGGTTTAAGACTTACCGCGAGAAACCTGTGATCCTCCTGTGTTGATGCAGGCACGACAACTGCACTGACACAGGGGACTTACATGACACATGTCTTTGGCAGAGACGAACGGCCTGGGGCGGCCAACGTTGAGAGACCATTACTGCCGCCGCCGTCCGTGCGGCGCCTGCGAGCTGTGGCAGCGGCGCTGACTTTGCTGATGGCAGCCGAGGCTGCCATCGCGGTCGAGTCCTCGGGCCAAGCAGTCGCGCTATCACATGAGTTGCCGGGCAAGGACTCCAAGAAATCTCGAAAGGCATCCAAGGACCTGGGGTCTGCCACGGCTGCCACGGAGGCCGCAGCCCGCCTGAAGGCGAAGATCCAGAACCGGCGGATCGAGGTCACCGGCGCCCGTACGGAAACGTCCACGACCTATGTGAACCCTGACGGCACGGTCACGGAACAGGCATACTCCGGTCCGATCCGGTTCAAGGACGACCACGGCGTATGGCAGGACATCGACGTCTCCCTGACACGGGCCAGCGACGGATCGATCAGGGCTAAGCGGCACCCCCACGCACTGGCGATCGCCGGTAGGAGCAGCGCTCCGAAAGGTCTGAAGCGCGCCGGCAGGAAGGGCGCGGGGGCGCCGGTGCCGCTGGTCGAGATGGAGGACCAGGCCGGTCGGCAGATGCAGCTCGGCTGGTACGGGGCCTTGCCCGAGCCCATCATCGAAGGTGCCGAGAGCACGGTCGCCCGCTACAAGGACGCTCTGCCCGCCACCGACCTGCTCATCGAGGCCACCCGGACCGGCTACGAGCAGTTCCTGGAGCTGAAGAGCCATTCCGCCGTGGACGCGAACGGTGAGGTCACCTACGGTCTGAAGGCCGAGGGGCTGACCGCGAAGGCGCGCGCCGATGGGTCGATCACCTTCACCGACGCCAAGGGCAAGATCACTGGGATCTTGCCGACCCCGGTGATGTGGGACGCCCGCACCGACAAGCACTCGGGTGAGCGCACCCACACGGCGAAGGTCGGGGTGAAGGTCTCGCAGGACGGCGACATCGTCACCATCACCCTGACTCCGGACGCTGAGTTCCTGGCCGATGAGGCGACGCAGTTCCCGGTTACCATCGACCCGTCGATCAACGTCGGTGCCAGTTTCGACACCTTCGTTCAGGAGGGCTACAGCACCGACCAGTCGACCGCGACCGAGCTGAAGATCGGCAACAACGGGTCCGGGCAGAGGGCCCGTTCGTTCCTGTCGTTCCCGATGAAGAACATCACCGGGAAGCAGATCAATGCGGCGAAACTGAACCTGTTCGAGTTCCACTCCTGGTCGTGCACGGCCAAGGGCTGGGAGGTGGTGAGCACGGGGGCGGCCAGTACCAGCACCCGTTGGACCAGCCAGCCCACCTGGGGGCAGACGTACGCCACCAGCACCCAGACCAAGGGGTACTCCAGCTCCTGTAACGACGGCTGGGTCAGCGCGGATGCGACCTCGCTGGTGAAGGCATGGGCCGCCAACGGCAACGGCTCCAATCACCTGGGCCTGCGCGCTTCAGACGAGTCCGACCCGTACGGCTGGAAGCGGTTCAACTCCGGCAACGCCGCCACCAACACGCCCTATCTCTCGGTCACCTACAACTCCATACCCGACGTGCCAACCCTGATTTCCCCGGCGGACAAGGGCGCCACGAACAGCACCACCCCGATCCTTTCGGCGAAGGCCCTGGACGGGGACGGCTCACAGGTCCGGCTGGACTTCGAGGTCTGGGCGCAGAACGGCACCTCCGCGCTGCGCTCCGGCTCCAGTGGTTACGTCGCGTCCGGCGCGCAGGCGTCCTGGAAGCCTTTGGCGCTGCCGGAAGGCACGTACAAGTGGCGTTCGCGCTCGTACGACGGGAATGCGAACAGCGCCTGGTCCACCTTCCGTGCCCTTACCGTCGACACCACGCCTCCGTCCACGACGAAGATCTCTTCCACTGACTTCCCGGCCGGTCAGTGGTCCGGCACGCCCGACGACAACGGTGACTTCACCGGCACGTTCACCTTCACTCCGCCGGCCACCGATGTGAAGGAAGTCCAGTGGAAAGTGGACTCGGGCGCCTGGCAGTCGGCGGCCACCACCGGAGCCGCCGTCAGCCGCAAGCCCGTCTTCCGCGCGGGCAAGCACACCCTGACCGCCCGCACTCGGGACGCGGCAGGCAACGTGTCGGCGGAGACGAGCCACACCTTCCTTGCCGGTTCCGGCGCCGCTCTGCTCTCTCCCGGTGACGGGGAACGCCCGTCCCGCCGTGCCGAGTTGGCGGGCGAGGGCAAGGCGAACGACACCGGGGTGCGCTACCAGTACCGGCGCGGTGAGACGGACACCTGGACCGATGTCCCGGTCAAGTACATCCGTCGCAAGGCCGACGGCTCCGCGCTGGCCGCGTGGCCGGCGAAGGTCACGGGCGGCATCGCCGAGTCGTTGATCTGGAACATCACCGATGACCCGGATGTCGACGGACCGGTGGATGTCCGCGCGGTGTTCACCGACGGAACCACTACCGATGCCTCCCCGGCCAGCACCATCACGGTGGACCGCAACGCCGGCCAGGCCCCCAGCGCCGAGGTCGGGCCCGGCAGCGTGAACACGCTCACCGGCGACTTCGGCCTGTCGGCCACGGACGCCTCAGCCTTCGACCTGACGGTCACGCGATCCTTCTCCTCCCGCCGCCCGGCCAACGGCAGCGGGCAGGAGGGACAAGCCGCGATCTTCGGGCCGCAGTGGACCGCCGGCACCACCGCTGAGATCTCCGACAGCGACTGGACCTACCTGCGCAAGACCTCGGCCGCCTCGGTGGCGGTCGTGAACGTGGACGGTGACGAGATCGGGTTCACCGCGACCAAGGACGGCGGCTGGAAGCCGGAAACTGGTGCCGAAGACCTGACGCTGACTGGCAAGCTGACCGAATCCTTCACGCTGAAGGACTCGGGGGGCACCACCACCACGTTCGCCAAGGTGAGCACGGCGGCCACGACCTGGCAGGTGTCGACCACTTACCTGCCCACCGACAACTCAACTACCAAGGTGGTCTCGGAGAAGGACCCGAACAGCCCGGACACCAAGCCGCTGGCCCGGCCCAAGTACGTGATCGCGCCGACCTCGGCCGTATCTCAGTCGACCTGCGAAACGACGCCGTCGACCAAGGGCTGCCGGATGCTGGAGTACGTGTACGCGGCCTCCACCACCGCCAGCAGCAACACGCTGGGTGACGTTGCGGGTCAGGTCAAGCAGATCCGCCTGTGGGCCACCGATCCCGGCGCTTCCGCCGCCACGGCCACGGTCATCGCCCAGTACGCGTACGACAGCCAGGGCCGCCTGCGTGAGCAATGGGATCCCCGTATCTCCCCGGCGCTGAAGACGGCCTACGCCTACGACGGCGCCGGTCGGGTCACCGGCCTGACCCCGCCGGGCGAACTGCCGTGGACGTTTGAGTATGGCAAGGTCGGTGACAACGCAGTGGCCGGAGACGGCATGCTGCTGGCAGCCTCCCGCCCGACCCTGAAGGCGGGCACCACGAACGAGCAGGACGGTGGCAAGGCCGTCACCTCCGTCATCTACAACGTGCCCCTGTCCGGCAACAAGGCCCCCAACCAGGTGTCGCCCGAAGAGGCGGCCAAGTGGGGACAGACCGACGCCCCCACGGACGCCACCGCCGTCTTCCCCGCCGACCAAGTGCCGCTCTCCCACAACGGAAGCGACCTGGGTGCAGGCGACTACGACAAGGCGACCGTCACCTACACCAACGCCTCAGGACGTTCCGTCAACACCGGCCTGCCTGGCCGGCACCTGACCGTCACCCAGTACGACCGGTTCGGCAACGCCGTCTTCGAACTCACGGCCACCAACCGCGAACTGGCTCTCGGAAATGCCGACTACCAGGTCAACACCCAAAGCGAACTGGGCATACTCAGTGCCTCCCCAGCCGAACGCGCCCGCCAGCTCGGCACCACCTCGGTGTATTCCGCCGACGGCAAGCGCCTGCTGGAAAAGTCCGAGCCGCTGCACCTGATCACCCTCACGCGCGCCCTCAAGGGCGCAGGGGACAGCCCCGACCTCCCGGCGGGCGCCCAGATCGCCGCGCGCTCGCACACCGTCAACCGCTACGACGAAGGGCGGCCCACCGACGGCACCGCTGCGGTGAGCGACCAGATCACCACCGCCATGGTGGGCGCCGCGATCGACGGCTACCCGACCGATGGGGACATACGCACCACCGCAACCGCCTATGATTGGGCGAAGGGCCTGCCCGTCAAGGAAGTCACCGACCCCGACGGGCTCAAGCTGACCAAGACGACCAGCTACGACACCCAGGGGCGCGTGATCAAGACGACGCTGCCCAAGTCCACTGGAGACGATGCCGGAGCAACTGTGACCCGGTACTGGTCGGCCACCGGTACTGGTGCCTGCGCCGGCCGTCCCGAGTGGGCGGATCTGGAGTGCTCCACGGGCCCGGCTGGCAAGATCACTGGCGGAAGCTCCAACCCCGCCGAGCTGCCACTGAAGACCACCGAGTACGACCGCTGGGGCAACGCAGCCAAGGTCACCGAAACGGCCAACGGCGTCACCCGCACCACGACGAACACTTATGATGCGGCAGGTCGTCTGAAGCAAACCCAGGTCACCGGCGGCGTCGGAACCGCGGTCCCGGACCAGAGCACCACCTACGCCCCGGACAGCGGCAAGGTGGCCACCGTCTCCAACGGAACCACCACCATCCGCCGCACCAGCGACGTACTCGGCCGCGAAATCTCCTACGACGACGGCGCGGGCAACATCACCCGCACCGAGTACGACAACCGCGACCGCAAGATCAGGGTCGCCGACTCGGCCCCGTCGACGGCCACCTACGACTACGACAACCCCGCCGGTCTGCCCACCCGGGTCCACGACTCGGTGATGGGCACCATCGGCGACGTCACCGGCTACTACGACTCCGACGGCCACCTCTACAAGGAGAAGCTGCCGTGGAACATGGACGTCGAGTTCAACCTCGACCCCACCGGCACTGAGACCTCCCGCTACTGGCACTGGGAGTCCGGCTGGACCATCCAGGGCGAGACCAGCAGCAAGTCCATCCACGACCAGGTCGTCTCCCGCACCACCTACACCGGAGGCGGCGCCTACCAGGAGTACACCTACGACGCCGCAGGCCGCCTGACCCGAGTCGACGACTCTCAGGCCGGCGTCACCACCCACCGCGCCTACACCTTCGACAACAACGCCAACCGCACCTCCCTGACCACCACACTCGACGATGTCGACGGAGGCACGCCGACCGTCACAACCGTCAACTCGACCTACGACAGCGCCGACCGGCTGATCGCCCCCGGCACCGTTTACGACGCCTTCGGCCGCACCACCGCCCAAGCCGGCGGCGCCCAGAACGCCTACTACACCAACGACCTCGTCCGCCAGATCACCGCGAACTCCAAGCGCACGACCTGGATTCTGGACGCGGCCGGGCGCCTTGCCTCCTCGAAGACTGAAGAGCAGACAGAGGATGGCACCTGGGGCGCAGCCACCACCGAGACCAACCACTACGGCAGCGACGGCGACAGCGCGGACTGGGCCACAGAGGACAGCGGCACCATCAGCCGCAGCCTCCAGGACCTGGCCGGCAACCTGATTGCCACAACCAGCGCGAGCAGCGACATCGTCCTGCAACTCGCCAACATACACGGCGACATCGCCACGCAGATCCCGCTGGTGGACAACACCACCCCGGTGATCAACACCTACGACGAATACGGTGCCCCCCTGCCCGGCACCGACCCCGCCCGCTACGGCTGGCTCGGCGGCAAACAACGCTCCACCGAAACCCCCAACGGCGTAACCCTCATGGGAGTGCGCCTCTACGACCCGTCCACCGGACGCTTCCTGTCCGTAGACCCCATTCCCGGCGGCAACGCCAACGCCTACGACTACTGCCATGCGGATCCCGTCAACTGCTTCGATCTCAATGGAAAGTGGTCACTGCGCTCTTCACTGCGCCGACATTTCTATCGTGCGAGCGGACGGGTCAATCGCTGGGTGAACCGCCACCCTACGGTGCGTCGAGTCTATTACGCTTCTGTTCATGCGGGTGGCCGCGTGTATCGCAATCACTACGTCAGAGCCTGCACGGTATGGGGCGCTGGCGGAGCTGGGCCGGTCATCGCGTACGGCTTCTGGGCTGGGCCAGTCAACTGGGGCTTGGCCGGGGTCACCGGTGCCTTCGGCTGCGGAGCCGGAATGGCCGGTTACAGATGGAACTAAAAAAGAGGCGGCACAAATGCGCTCCCCGGATCGTAAACCCGACAGTATCGGGTCCATCATCGCTTCCATTGCCAGCGTGAGCAGCATGTATGTGGCTCACCTCGCGATGCCGACATTGTCAATCGGCTTCCTGGTCATCCCTGGAATTATCATTGGGACGACTACCGCAATCGCGATACGCAAACCGTGGAGAACGAGATAGCGGATTGACCTGAGCGTAAAACCTGTGCAATGGCTCGATAGTCAAATAGCAGCATATTGCACGCGGTGACAGGTGGCCCCCGGCGAAAGAAGGTTTCGCCGGGGGTCGCGCACCGCCTGCGGGGCTAGAATTCCATTACCTGGCGGTCGGATAAAAACGGCGCCCTGCCGCGCTCGGTATGCGGGACGTTGTACTGACGCATCGCCAGATAGTCAGGGCGGGACGGCCCGGCGGGTCAACGGGCAGCGGGGCTTGACCCAAGGCCGGGTAGTGAACAACACGCGGGTCTACGCCCCGGTAGTGCCGACCTCGGCGCCTACTTGGTGCGATGTCACCGCAGGTCAGCCACTTGACACACGTCGCAGGCGCAGCACAGAAATCGACGTGTTATTGATCTGCAAGCCCTAACGTATCTGCGCTGGCGGCCAGCCAGTTGACGTGGCTCGGGCATCGGGCGGGAATGCGAGCAACGGAGCCCCGTTGAAGCAGGTAGTCAGAGGGAGTGGGCCAGGCTGTGGCCTTGGCAGCACGGTGCGCACGTACTTGACAGGTAGTCGAGCAACCCTTCTTAGGGCCAGGAGGAAATCCACTGCATACCGTCAAATGCGGGCGAACTCTCGCTGCCTGCTCGCAGTCGACCGCCAAAGAGTGAAGCGTGCCATGTAATTCGGTCCCAGCTCGCCGCCGGCACGTGCCGCGCCGAGTGCGGCGGCCGATGATGCAGGTGGTGGCATTGATGAAGGCTGCACCCTGGAATCCCCATCGGGAAATCCTAACACCACCCCTATGCAGTTCCGATTATCGCCCGCACGGCAAAGTCAATAAAATCTCTTCTTTTGTGTTTTTCGTCAATCTTTTAGGTGATCGAGTGAAGAGTCCGGAATTTAAAGTGGGCGACAAAGTCAGCCACCGAATAGAAGAAGGCAACGTGGGGGAGGTTGTGGCAGTCCGTAGTGCCCGGTGGCCGTTTCGGTACTGGATATATGACGTTCAGTGGCGGGAAGGTGTATTGCCTGTGCCGATGCGAGAGGGGCTATGGCAGGTACAAGAGAAAACCGTCACCATCGTCCTCGATGATCGGGCCCTTCCCGAGGACTCTGGAACCGATGACGCCGCACAGCGCACCGAGCCCGCCGCCACGCCCATGAACCCGGCCACGAACAGCGACCGCATGGACACGTCCCCTTCCCTGCCAGGCCCTCCGGACACCGAACCGGACGGTAATAGCAATGAGTTGATCGGCCGATGAGTCGGCCCTCGTCGCGACACCCCTTGCTCGTGCCGACCCGGCCCCGATGGCCTCACCCAATGGATGAGCTGAAAGCAAGAAGGCCCTGTCCGCCTCGAGGTTGGCAGACGGGGCCCATGGGCAGCGATCAGGCAGGCACCGCCCGAGACGCAGTTCCCGGCCAGGCCCTGGAGCTGTGCCGGCGGTTGCAGAGCGACCTGGCTCGCCTGGAGCAGGACATCGCCAGCCAGGCCTCCCCGCCGGACACCGCGCCCGGCACCGACTGACGTCAGGCGGCGGCCTCCGGGCCGGTGCCCTGCGCCCGGGCGAGGGGCGTCCAGCACGCGCTCGCCCGGGGAGCCGATCACCTCGCCCGCCTCGGCGGGGCCGCCGCCCGGGCTCACCGGGCGGCGGCACTGGCAACGGCAGCCACCATGGCGACCAGCACCGCCGCACCGGCCAGGGCAACGATGAACGGCTGGGTGCACCTTGAGGCGGCCCGCAGCGCCAGGGCGAGGCGGTGAAGAAGAAGTTCCTGCCGCACCGCGAGAATCGGGCGATGACCGACCGCCGCCCGCTGGGCACCGGACCCGACCGCGCCGACGTCTCCCGCACGCGAGACACCGAGCTGCCACCCACGCCACGCGCCCAGCTCGCCGCCGAACGCCTCCCCACCACCCCGGCCGCCGAACCGAAATCGCGCCCACCGGCCGGGCGCCGCGTGCTCGGTGCCGGCCCCGCCGCGCCCGGACAGGTGTAGAGCAGCACGGCCGGGCACGGATTGCGGGCCGTGCGCTCGCGTACGACCTGCACGTAGCTCTGGCTGCCGCGGCCGGCCGGTTCGGGAACGGGTAATTGATGCTCGCCGTTTCGGTCTCCTGATCAGAAATCCAGGTCCAGGTAATCAATTTCGTTGAGGACGACGTCTGACAGTCCCATGGCACGCGCTCCGCTGTCCTGGAAATAGATCTCTTTGAATCCGTGGGCGATAATCTGCCGCATCTGCTGGTCGCTGGCCCCGGCGTTGCGGGCGTCGAACAGGCGGCGGGCGTACTCCGGAGGGAGGTGCACGGTGAGGCGGCGGAAACGGCCGTCGTCGGTCGTACCAATGGGCGCGGTGTACCCGAACCGGGCCCTCGTCTCCACCGTGATCCCGCCCGTGGTCGCGGCCTGTCGCTGCCGGCGCTTGCGCACCTGCGGCTGCCAGCGCTGCCGTACTGCGTCGTCGATCTTCGCGGCGATGTCGGCGCGGGCGTGCTTGCGGGCGCCGCGACGGTAGCGGTTCACGGAGTCGGCGGTGACACCGATCTCCTGGGCGACGGCCTTCGCACTGCCCAACTGCTTGAGCAGGTAGCCGATCTGGCCCTTGAGCGTCTTGGGCGGCTCACGGGTGAACGACTCCCGGTCGGCGCGTTCCATCGCGTCATGGATCTCCACGGTGGCACTCAACTCCCTTCAGGGGTGGGGTCCTGGCCGTCGGGGTCGACCAGCCGGAACCAGGTCTCGCGCGTCTCGCGCAGGTCGTGCCACAGCTCGAACCGGGCAGAGGAGCGGCAGGTGCGCATGGACATCTGCAGGGCCCCGCATGGGTGCCTCCGATGCCCGTGCGGGGCTCTCCGTTCATGATCGACTGTGCGGGCCGCTGTAAGGCGTTCACGGCCGGGCCGGGGTAGTTGCCCGGCGCCGGGCTGAACTCGCCGCACAGCGGCGTCCAGGGCGGTTAGAGGGCGGGTTCTTCGTCGGCGGACATGTCGCGCAGGCGGCTGTAGTGGAACTGGTGGGCCACGGTGACGGTGGCCGTGGGCCCGTT
Source organism: Streptomyces sp. NPDC001231 (assembly GCF_042896885.1). Classification (NCBI taxonomy): domain Bacteria; kingdom Bacillati; phylum Actinomycetota; class Actinomycetes; order Kitasatosporales; family Streptomycetaceae; genus Streptomyces; species Streptomyces sp. NPDC001231. Next base: position 50,911 of record NZ_JBIAXS010000042.1, on the reverse strand, counting down.
GCGGTGCTTGGCCACGATCAGGTCGGTCTCCCCGGACCGCTCAGACTCGGGCTCGTAGTAGTCCTCGCGGTGCAACAGGATGATCGAATCGGCGTCCTGCTCCAGGGCGCCGGAGTCACGCAGGTCACTGACCGCCGGCCTCTTGTCCTGCCGCTGCTCAGGGCCGCGGTTGAGTTGGGCCAGGGCGATGAGCACGGCACCGGTGTCGGCGGCGAGAATCTTCAGTTCGCGGCTGATCTCCGTGACCCGCTCGTAGGGAGACTGCCGGGCGTTGCGCTGGTCGGTCTGCATGAGCTGGAGGTAGTCCACGACCACCAGCGGGGCCCGGCCGGTCTCGCGGACGATGGACTTGATCCGCGAGCGGATGCGGGCGGGGCTGACGCGGGCGCTGTAGTCCATCCACAGCGGGAGGTCCCGGAGTTCGGGGGCGTGCCGGTCCAGGCGGTCCCAGTCGTCTTGCGTCAGGCCGTCGACACCGTCGCGGATGTGATGGAAGGCCACGCGGGCCCGGGCGGACAGGATGCGGTTGCTGACTTCGGCGCGGCCCATTTCCAGGCTGTGCACGAGGGTGGGAGCTCCGGTGCGGGCGTTCGCGGTGGCGACGCCGAGGGCGAACGCCGACTTGCCCATGGCCGGGCGGGCGGCAACCACGATCATCTGCCCGGGCATGAGCTTCATCAGGGCGTCCAGGTCGGTGAAGCCGGTGACGGCGGCCGGCGGGAGGGACACGGCCAGGCTGTCCAGGTGGGCGTCCAGATGGTCACCGAACCGGCCGAAGTCGTCATCGTCCGCCTGGCCGTCGGCCGCGAGGTACTCCAGCTCCGCCTGATGGGCGGCGATGGCGTCCGGCACCGACAGCGGGTCCGCCAGGCGGGCGCCCTGCATCCCGCGCACCAGCGTGCTCTGATAGCGGCGCACCTGGGCATAGCCGTGCACGAGATCGGCGTAGTGGCCGGCCTCAGCCGGGGAGCACGCCTCACTCGCGATCTGGGACAGGCCGGCCAGGCCGCCCACGCGCTCGAGGCCGCCGGTGCGGCGCAGTTCCGCCTCCACGGCCGGTACGCCGGTCGGGTGGCTGGCGCCGTGCAGCCGCTGCACCGCCGACCACACCAGCTCGTGCGCGGGCTCGTGCCAGTCACCCTCACGCACGGCACGCGCCACGTCGGCCACCGGGTCGTAGGACGGGGTCGCCATCAGGCAGGCGCCCAGCGCGCGGCGCTCCGCGTCCACGGACACGGCCTGCTCCTGCTGCGCCTGGTCCAGGGTCTGGGTGGTCACTTGGCCGCCTCCACGCCGCTGCGGGTGATGCCGGGGTGCGTGCAGCGGCGCTGCGGACCGCTGTCGTCGTCGTCCAGGAGCCAGCCGTACTCATCGCACCCGGTGCAGGCGGCGATGACGGCGCGTGATGATGCCGGCCGCGGGCTGCTGCCCGGCGCGGGAGCGGTCTGCGGGCGCACCAACGCGTAGCGGCGCAGGTCCTGCACCCACCCGGGCAGGCACTTCGTCCAGGAGGTCGCACCGCCGGTGTTCTTCAGCACCTCCGCTTCGAGCAGGCCGCGGTGGTCAGCATCCAGGCCCGCCAGGGACGGCCAGCCCTGCTTGCGCATCGTGCGCAGCAGCTTCGGCGCGCACTTGCGGGCAGTGGCCGCACCCGCCTGCCACCGCTGCATCTGCTGCAAGAAGTCCTCAGCCGCAGTGATCTCCTCCAGGGAGAACTCCGCCTCCTCCTCCCTCTGTGACGGAAGCGACCCCGTGGTGCGCGTGGGAGGGGTAGGGGAGGAGGAATCCTCCTCCTCCGGGGGGTGTGGGGGGGGAGGAGCGGATCGCGGGTTTTCCGCAGTCCGGCTCTGACCAGGCGAAACGCGGGTTTCCGGATCGCGGGTTTTCCGCGATCCGGCTCCGGACTGCGGGTTTTCCGCAGTCCGGCTCTGACCAGGCGAAACGCGGGTTTCCCGCGATCCGGAAGGCTGGGAATCGCGGGTTCCCCGCACTTCGGCGCTGACCTGCTGCGATGCGGCGATGCCGAGATCGACGTACTGCTCGTTGTTCGCGGGGTTCCGGTAGACCCGGGTGACCCAGGTCGGACGCTGGGTGGACTCGTCGTAGACCGAGACGCGCGCGAGGTGGCCAGCCGTCGTCAGCCGCTTCGCGATGGCGTTGTAGCGGTCCTTGCCCATCTTCCAGCCGCGGGCTTGGAGGTCAGCGCGGATCGCTTCCATGGTCGACGGCAGGCGCGGATCCCGCAGCAGCAACTCGGCCAGAACGCCGAGGTCCTCCGGCTGCAGCGTCGGAGTGCGGACCAGCTCACGCCGCAGGACAACCTCTTCCGGAGGCTCCCACGCGCGCTCGAATCGGGAGTCCCCGAACTCGTCGGACGGGCTGTGCAAGAGGTACATCTCCCCAGGTAGGGGAGCCATGACCAGCGAATGTGACCTAGCTGCGGCCCGGAGTAGTGGCGTTGCGCAATCTGATGCGCATACTCTGGGTACAGGTGACCACGCGGGCCCTAGGGCCCACGGGCATCACCCGGCAGACGAGGTCACCTCGCTGCTCACGACTCGGAACTTTTGCAGGGTGCGAGTCGATCGCTAGGAAGCGGTCCCGTTGTGGCGACGGGGCCGCTTCAGCGTTTCTACGGGGGGTGGTCGGAACGGTGCACTTCAGCCTGCCTCCGCGAGCTCGAAGCCGTCAGCCGCCTCGGGATACTTCTCTGCCCATCCCTTGAGTAGGCGCAGATATGCGTCTCGATGCCGACGGCGCGGCTCGGACTGCCCATTCTCCCAACGTAGGAAGGCCATCCGATGCACCCCGAAGGCCTGTGCGACTTCCATCTGAGTCAGGCCGGAGGCCTTGCGGAGCCGGGCCCGAACCTCAGGCGGAGGGAGAACATCGGCAGGTCGGCTGAGCAACGCATCCACAGCCTTGTACAGATCACCCATCACTCCCCCTTCCATGTGATCCCAAACTGTACATCAAATGCTGCTCCGGAGGTCGCAATTGAGGACGTGTCAGTGCGCGAGAGCCATGTGCGGACAGAACCACGGGACGGAGACAACGTCCGACGTGCCCGGAATGCCGGGCTCACCGGACGGGAAGCGCGGAGAAAGCTGCCCGCCCTGCCGGAAGGTCAGCTGTCGCACAGGCATCTCCCAGCTTCCTTCCAGGTCGGGCACTCCCGTTCCACCCGCTCGTACACACTCGGAGGGTCATCCGGAAACCACTGAGAAAACTCCTCAACGGAGAGGTGGTCGTAGCGCAACTCGTGCATCGGCTGCCGGCGTCCGGTGCGCTCGCCTTCCTCCACCTGCGCGACTTTCACGAACGGGCTTACGACCCCCACCGGATCCGGTCCGAGGTCAAACCACTCGCCGTGATGACGCTTGTCGGCGAATCGGCGGTGAAGCTCGGCCTCGACGATGGCGCCGCCCTCGAAGACCGCGAGTAGTTGTAGGAGGACAGGCGAACCAGTCTGCAGATGACGGAGCCGTCGCTCCGGATTGTCGGTCCAACCGATCTTTACCAACGGTGAGTCGGGAGAACCGATCAGGTATACGCGGTCGGTAGCCAACGGATCTCCTTGATCGGTGGGCACGGACGCGGCGACCGTGGCACTGACTTGGCTAGGTGTCTGGTGAGCGGCGGCCACCAGGCCGGCCTGCGCACCATCTGGCTGCGTGGCCGCCCCTGGCCCGACGCACTTCCCGCCGCGCGCCACGTCGTCGACGACGTCACCGACGCCATCACCATCCTGCTCAACGAGACGGAGTAGCACCGTGGACCAGCCGACCATCGGCATCCTCCACCCCGGCAGCATGGGCGCCGCCGTCGCCGCCTGCGCCGCGACCAACGCAGCGGCGGTCCTGTGGTGTGAGACCGGGCGCAGCGCCGCGTCCGCAGAGCGCGCCGCCCAGTTCGGCCTGACGCCTGTGACCACGCTGTCCGAACTGCTGGACCGCAGTGACGTCGTCATCAGCCTCTGCCCGCCGGTAGCCGCAGAGGACCTGGTCCGAGAGGTCGCCGGGCACCGCTTTGCCGGGATGTACGTGGAGGCGAACGCCATCAACCCCGAACGGGCGCAGCGGATCGCCGCGCTGCTCGAACCGGACGCGACCGTCGTGGACGGCGGCATTGTCGGCTCCCCGCCGGTCGGCGGTAAGACGCCGACCCTGTACCTGTCCGGCCCGGCCTCCGCGACCGAGCGCATCGAGGCGCTGTTCGTGGGCACCGACGTCCGGACGGCGGTGCTGGGCACGGAAGTCGGGAAGGCATCCGCGCTGAAGCTGTCGTACGCGTCGTTCCAGAAGACAAGCCGAGTGCTGGTGGCGCTCGCAGTCGGGATGGCGCGCGAGCACGGCGTCGACCAGGAGCTCATTGAGGTCGCCTCCCGGCGCACCGACTCGTACCTCTCCGAGCCGCAATACATCGCCAAGACGGCCGCGCGCGCCTGGCGCTGGGGACCGGAGCTGGAGGAAGCCGCCGACGCGCTCGCGGCCGCCGGCCTCCCGCCGGAGATGCTGCGCGCAGCCGCGGCCACGCTGGCACGGTGGAACGACGTCAAGGACGACGGCGAACTCACGCTCACCGACGCCCTGGACCGACTCGCCCAGGCGTAGCCCGCGCTCATGCCGTCGCCGCTCCCGCCCGCTGCGCCAGCAGCTGGTCGATGAGCCGCGCCGTGTCCCGCGGCGTCGACGCCGTGGTGTCCACGGTCAGGTCCCAGACCATGCTCGGGTGCGCGTCCAGGTCCCCCCGGGTCGCGTCCCACGCCGCCAGCCGCGCCGTGGTGTCGCTGTCGCCTCGGCCTGCGGATCGCTCCGCAGTCGCCTCGCGCGGGCACCACAGCAGCACCACCGCCCAGTCCGCCGGGTAGCCGTCGATCAGGGCCCGGATGCCGCCTACCTGCCCCAGGTGCACCACCGGCACCCCGGCCGCGAACGCGGCGTCCAGGCCGGGCACGTCGATGACGTATGCGTTGCCGTAGCGGCTGTTTGCGTAGACGACTCCGCCCGCGGCCTCCAGCTCGCGCAGTTGCTCCGCCGTGCCCATCCGGTAGCCGGTCGACTTGCCCGACCCGACTTTGAGTCGTGCGAACTGGCGGTACTGCGCACGCAGCTCGGTGAGCGCCGCCGTGACGGTGTCCTTGCCCGCCGCTGGCGGGCCGTACAGGATCACGCCCTGACGTCCGGTCATGCGTACATCGCCCCCATCGCCTGCCGGGCCTGGTCCGCGAGCGTCACCGCGGTTCCCAGCCGGTTGTCGACGACCAGGTGCGGCACCGCCGGGCGCAGGTCCAGGTCGATGGTCGCCATGTACTCGTCCCAGCGCTGGAGCTTCCACGCATCGCGGGCCGCGGACCGGAAAGTGATGTACTCGCGCATCGAATCCTCGTCGCAGCGCACCCACACCGGGAAGACGTCGACACCCATGGACGCCGCCCGATTGGACAGGCGCTGCATCCAGTCCGGGTCGGTCATCTCCGAGATGAACGGCGCCGAGAGCACAGTGCTGATCCCGCACTTGATGTTGGCCATGGCTGACTGCATGAGGCAGTCGTACTCCACAGACCGGACACGCTCCCGATAGAGCTCTGTGTGCCGGTCGTTCGGGTCGCCGCCCAGCGCGATCAAGAGCCGTTCCACGAGCGGCCGGGTGAGCGGGTCCTTGTCGAGCAGCGGCCAGCCGGTGAGATGGACGAAGAAGCGAGCGAGCTCCGTCTTCCCGCTACCCGCAAAACCGCCCACCAGGATCAGGACCGGACGGTGCGGGTCGCCGCCGGTGTGCCGGCGCTTCCACGCGTCGATGATCCGCTGCTGCAGAGCGAAGTGCCCAGCATCCTCGGTGCCCGGCGAGATGCGGTGGATCGCCCGCTCGACGGCCAGGACGTGCGCGCCGTTGAGCCGGTCGTCCATGGGCGTGAGCTTGAAGGACGTCTCCTCCCCCGGCAGAGCGGCCCGGAAGCCGAGGTCGGGCTCCGTCGCCCGGTAGAGGAGGCAGTAGGCGCGCCGATAGTGCGGGCCCGGGTAGACCTCGCCCTGCTCGTGCTGCCACAAGGTCTGGGGATTCGCCGCCGGGATGCCTTTCAGCTTGGCTCGCTCGGCAACCTCGCGGAGGCGCTCGCCAGCCTTCTCCAGGGTCAGACCGTGGGCCTCCCGTTGCTCCCGCAGACGGTCCGGCCTCCACCCCGCTCGATGCTTCCCCACCCTGGTCCCCTCCGTCGTCGCCATGGCCCGTGAGCCTAGGCCGCAGGCGCCAAATCCCATGTGTACGCGGATGTTGAAAACCCGTGAACGAGGGTGCGCACGGGCTTCGACAAGCCTTTGTGATGTTGCACGACAGTTCCAGGCGGTGTGATGGCCCCCACACAGCGAAGGGCTTGAGGGGGCAGACGAGTGGCTATTCACCGAAGGTCAGGAGCGGCCTCCATGCCACACACCGGGTCGGAGAATGTCCTCCCATACCTCCAGCGGGCCTTCGTCGTCGGAGTAGAGGGTCCGCAAGACGAGAACCGGGACAGGAACGTCCGGCGGCACGTCGATGCCGAACTCATCAAGTTCGTTGTTAGAGGCCAGTCGCGCCGTACTCTGCTCCGGTCCTGCGGTGATCGTCTTGCCGGTGCGCTCGGTGTAAAGGTCGTGCCGGAACTTCGGCATCGGTCCTTCGTCGAGCAGTTCCGGCAGGGGGCCCAGGGCCCGCATGTGGATCATGTTCAGAGCCAAGACCGTGGGTTTGCCGTCCTGCACAAAGGTTCGGCTCCTCAGCACAATCTCGTCGTACAGGTCGATCCCGAGAAGGTTCGCAACCTCGGCATCGGCGCACGAGCGAAGCACAGAGCGAGAGTTCACGTAGGTCTCCCGGGGAGCCAGCGGCCTGCCGGTGCGGCGAAGGCGCTCCAAACGTGCCGCGCCCGTAAGGATCGAGGGCGGGACTTCGCTGGGGCCCAGCACAGTGGTGCCGCTGCCTTGTGTCGTACGAATCAGCCCTTCCGCCTCCAGGGCCTGGTAGGCGCGATGGACCGTCGCTGTAGCTCCCTTGCCTTCTGCGACAAGGGCCTGGACCGACGGGAGTCGGTCGCCAGGGCCGTAGTCGCCGTTCTCGATTTTTCTCGCGATTTCATCCGCGATCTGTCGCCACTTTGGCGGCTTCGGGGCCGGGGCTGGCATGGCGACTCCTCTCGGCTCGGCTTGTGCAAACAGTCAACCACATTCTAGAAGACCTTGACATCTCTTCTAGAAGACTTCATCGTGGTGTCTGCGAACGGCGCTAAGCGCCCTTCGCCTTCGCACCAGCACGACTGCACAACTGCAGGAGTCACCACCTCCCAGAGGTGGGGGCAGTGGGGTGAGCCGAGCTCCCCCGGCCTAGGCGTCTGTACCGAATAGCTCCACCTGATCTACCTCGAACGGCGCTGCTGCGCTGTCTGTCCGCCAGGACCAACCTGTCGAAAGGCCGGCCTGGCGCGGCAGAGAAGGCAGCACCCGCACCCGATCCCATGTCAGGAGGATTCGATGCCCCGCGTTCGTCCCGGCCGTGTCCGGACCAAGAACACGAACCGCCGTGAGGCGCTCAAGCTCAGCGGCATGGCCCCGGAGGACTTCAATGTCCGACCCGGCGAAGTGAAGTCGATCGCCTGTCCCGACTGCCGCACCTGGCGCCGGATCATGGGCGAAAAGGTCCTCAAGATCCGCGAGCACTGCATCTCCGACAAGGTCGCGGAGGGCGAGAAGCACGTCACCTGCCCCGGCAGCGACCAGCTCGTGGTCATCGACATCGACGTCCGGCGCTGGCAGTCCGAGCAGAACCGGCTGCTGCGCGACGCGATGCCGCAGGAGAACCGGCGCGCGGCTCGCCAGTTCTACAAGCCGCTCCCGGCCCCGGCCGCTCCGGTCTCCCGGATCAAGGCGGAGGTCACGCTGGAGTCGACCCGCCAGTCCTACCTCGCCCACCGCAAGGGATGCACGCGGTGTGTCGGCGGCCAGCACTGCACGGACGGCGGCATCCTGGCTCGCCGCTACGTTTTCGCGCTCAACCAGGAGCCCGCCCGCCGCGAGGCCCGCGAGCAGCTGGAGCGCCAGGAGCGGCGCATTGCGCGGAAGCAGTCGGTGCCGGCGGTCCGCAAGGCGCAGTGGGCCAAGCACGGCGGCAAGGCGGTCGAGACGGCGAACAACCGCTGCGCGGAGCGCACCCCGGGGTCGCTCTCCGAGTTCCGCGGCCCCCAACTCCCGCTGGCGCCGCAGAACGTGGAGGCGCACGACCGGCGCCAGGCCGAACTGGGCAAGCGGTACGCGCGGCGGAACGCGACCACGTCAGCCGCCTGACCCGCACACCGAGACGATCGACCACGGCCCTGGCCGCCCCGCAACAAGGGGGCGGCCGGGGCCGTGGCTGCTCGTATGGCAGCAAACAGCCCCCGGACTGGGCAGTTCCAGGGGCCGTCTGCAGTCCCGAGATGGGCAGTCCCGGGGCTGATCTCACGCTACAAGACCCCTGGGAGACCTGATGAACACGCCTGTACCGACTGATCCCCGCACTCCGCAACAGCGCATTGCCGACCAACTGGCAGCCGCGCACCGGCAGCTGATCCAGCCGGGCCTGTCCCGTCCGCAGCGCGCCCGGATAGCTGACCGTGTCCACAACCTGCAGGAGCAGGCCCGCCGTCTCGGCGCCTGACGCAGCCTGCGCTGCCCGCCGGCCACCGCCTCATGACTGGGCGGTGGCCGGCGGAGTGCGCAGGACGCACTGCCCCGCCGCTGTACGGGGCCCCGTACGCGACGAACCCCCAGGGATTGCGCCCCTGGGGGTTCTCGTCGCAGGTCACCCTTTCGGAGAGGACGACCCGCATGCACAGCATCGCATCCCGCCCGAGCGTCCAGGACGAGATCGGCCCCCGCCTCCCGGGCGCCATCTACGCCAACACGGACGGACGCTTCGAGGTCCTGGCGCTCATCACCAACCCGGCGGAGGCCGCGCAGTTGCTCCGCCGGGCCGCCCGGTGGGCGGTCATCGTCCGCGACACCCTGCGTCCCGACGGCCAGCCCTTCGCGGTCGGCTCCGTCTGGACGACGTCCGACTACCTGATCCGCCCCGCCAGGACGGCGTGCGCCCCGGCGGCCTGACGCCCCGCCACGGTCCATCTCCCACCCCACCAGAGCAGGAAAGGGGTGGGAGGCGGGCCGTGGCTGGCCGTCCGGCCAGTCATACAGCGACAGCCCCGGAAGGTGAGAGCTCCGGGGCTGTCTGGTCATCAGGAAGGACTAGTTCCCTTGACCACTGCGATCATGACACGTCCCGCAGCCCGTACACCACGGGCTGCCGTGAATCCCGAGAACGCGTGCGGCCGGTGCAACGGCTGGCATGCTGGTCCCTGCCCGGCCGCCGCGAACCGCCGGCTCGGTGTGCTCCTGGCGCGGATGGTGCGCGAGGCCGATGCCCGGATCCCGGAGGGCCGGTGGGCGCGCCGCACGCTGCAGGAGATGATGCCCGGCTTCGAGCGGCAGCCGGTGCTGACGCTGCGCCGCCCCGTGATGGCTGACGACGCGTGCCCCCTGTGCGGCCGGTGGTCGTGCACGGGCAGCGACTGCCCGCCCTCCGGCATCGTGCCCGCCGCGACGCCGGCCACAGCGTCCGCCCCGGCCGCCGCGTCCGGCGGCGGCCAGTGCAGCCAGTGCGGCGGCTGGTTCGAGGGCTGGCCCGGCGGCGTCTGCGACGCCTGCCGCTGACCGCATGCCACACCTCATACACAAGGCCCGGGCCGCGCAACGCCGCGCGGCCCGGGCCGCGTCCGCGGTCGGCCCCGCGCACCCCCTCACCCGGATCCTGCTCGCGGCCGCCGCCATGGCTGCCGCGGCGGCCTGGGAGACAGGGCATCGGGTCACCGACCTCCACCCCACCCGCCGGCACCACGAGAGATGAGCACGTGCCTGACGACCTGTACCAGCGCTACCAGGCAGCGCACCGCGCCCACCAGGCGCACATCCGCACTTGCGCCCGCTGCACCGACGCCGCTCGCTGCCCTGACGGCCAGCGAGCGTACGAGCTGTTCGCCCGGCTGCAGGACGCCTACCTCGCCCGGCGGCGCGACCAGCAGCGCCGCAGCTGAGCCACCTGAAACCCGGACTGACAGTCGAGAGCTGACTTCGCGCCCGCCCGGCGGGAGCCGCACCCAGTTTCGCGCCCGCCCCGCAGCACGCTCTCAGACCGGCCGCTCGCCTCCCGGGCCGCCGGCCTTTTCGTGTGCGCGGAGCGGGTAGAGCCAGCGTCCGCTTCGCGAGCAACCATCCGCGCCGACCGCCGCTTCGGGAACGCCTCACCGCGTTTCGGGAGCGGACCCCGCCATTTCGCGCACACCCTGAACGCCCCATTCCGGAGGCCCCCATGACGATCACCGACTGGCCGCGAACCGCGGCCGAACCCGACCCCGAGACGGCTTCACCGGCCGCCGTTTCGGGACCGCCCAAGCCGGTTTCGCGGACGCCCGGCATCGTTTCGGATGCGCCGGAGTCCGTTTCGGAGACGGAAAGCGGAACCGGAACGAAGCCCTCCCCGGGGAAGCTGACCGGCACCCAGAAATGGACGGCCGGAGCGATCGTCATCGCCGCGCTCGCCCTCGCGGGCATCGGCCTGTACCTGTCCTTCGAGCACGTCGCGGACTTCGCCTACACCGAGCTGCGCTTCGGCACGCTGGGCAAGGGCCAGCTGTTCGCGGTCGGCGTCGACACCGGCATCATGGTGATGATCGCGGTCGACCTGCTGATGGCCTGGCTCAAGCGTCCCATCAGCTGGATCCGCTACCCGGTGTGGCTGCTGACGGCCGCCACCGTCGTCCTCAACGCCGCGTCCGGCGCACCCAAGGACCGGGCGTGGGAGCTGCTCGACTACGTCGCCGCCGGCGCCCACGGCGTTGTGCCGGTCCTCTTCATCATGGTGGTGGAGCTGGGCCGCACATCGATCGACCGGGTCGTCCGGCCTGACCAGGCTGAACGGGACTCGATCCCGTGGCTGCGGTGGATCCTCGCCCCGGTCGCGACGGCCCGGATCTTCCGCCGGATGCGGCTGTGGGGCGTCACCTCCTACCCGGAGATGATCCGCCGGGACCAGCAACTTATCGCCTACGAGCAGTGGCTCAAGCGCAAGTACGACGGCGACCTGAGCAAGGCCACCGAGGATGAGCTGCTGCCGATGAGGATGGCCCCCTACGGCTACACCGTCGACCAGGCCCTGGCCATGCCCGATGAGCAGGAGCAGGCAGCTCAGGGGCGTGAGGAGGACGCCGAGCGCCGGCGCCTGGACGCGGAGACCCGCAGCGAGGTCGCCAAGGCGGCGTCCGAAGCCGAACGTCTGCGCGCCAAGGGCAAGGTGGAGGCGGTCCGCGCTGAGGTCGACGGCCAGACCGGACAGGCCCGGGCCCATGCCCGAGCCCAGGTCAGCGCCGCAGAGCGGGCCGCTGCGCTGGAGCAGGAGGCACTGGACCAGGCCGTCATCGCCGAAGCCCGCGCCCGCGAGGCCGAGGCGGAGCGCAAGGAAGCCCAGGAGCGCGAGGCGAAGGCCGAAGCGGACCTCCGCGCAGCCGAGCTGGAGCGCCAGGCGGCTGAGAAGCGGAAGGAAGCTGCGGAGGCCGACCGGGTCGCCGCGGCGGAGGCACAGGCGATCGAGACCCAGACCATCGCCGAAGCCCGCGAGGCCACTGCCGAAGCGAACCGGCGTGCCGCCGAAACGGAGAAGGCCGCCGCCGAAACCCGCCACGCTACTGCCGAAGCCAACCGCAAGAAGGCGGAGGAGGAGCGCCGCCAGGAGACGGCCCTCGCCGACATCGCGCGCGCCAAGCAGGAGGCCGCCGAAGCCGAGAAGGCCGCTGCCGAAACCCGGCTGGCCGCTGCCGAAATCGAGCGCCGTGCGGTCGAAGCCGAGGACGACGCGAAGCTCAAGCCGCGCGAGCGGGCGGTCCGCAAGGTCGCCCGGATGATCCTCGCCGTCGGCGGCGAGGCCGACCGGCTGCTGCTCGCTGACATCCAGCACGAGCTGGCGGTCGCTTCTGCCGGCACCGCTTCCGAGTACCGCCAGGAGGCCGCCGCACTCCTCGCTGGTGGTTACCGGCCCTGACCATCCGTCCGGCACACACCAGTGAGGGCCAGCCCAGGGGCATTGGGCTGGCCCTCCGCTGCGACTGCCGGAAGCAGTCATCAGTCCCCCCAAGTACAGCAGGAGGAACCCCACTGTGAACAGCAACGACCCGAATTACGCGCCGCTGCGGGACGTCGCGGCGAGCCCGGAGGCAACCGCCCGCTACCTGGCCGACGTTCAGCGGGTCCTGCTGGACATCGGCAAGAACCTGGAGACCCTCGCGATCGAGACCCGCGTGCACTGTCGAGGCACGCACGTCGACGGCGACCGCTGGTACCACGCCCGGCTGCGCGCGATGCCCGTCGAAAAGGCCCTCAGGGACGTGCTCAAGCACGTCAACGGCCTGACCGAGGGCCTGGAAAAGACCGCCTACAAGCGCAACGCTTTCACCGACGAAGTGAAGAACCTGCCCGGAAAGCGAAAGGAAAAGGAGCTGGAAAAGCAGCGGAAGAAGAACCCGCAACTCAAGGCCGCCCCGCAGGCGCCGCAGCAGCAGGGTGCACAGGGCCAGAATACGGGCTATAGTGTTCCGAGGTCGATTTACGACCTCGGACAGAGCCGGGAGTCCGCGTGACACGGCCGCTTCTGAAGTCCGAGCTGCAGGCGCAGCGATCCCGCGACCACCTGATGAAACAGCGGGATTCATTCATCGCGAAACACGGCGAAGACCTCGGCGCTTTCTATTTTCTGCTCATGCTCATTCAGACGCAGGGGAAGAAAGCATTGAGGCGCGGTGACGTGGCAGCGCTTCGGGCGCTCGCGCACGACCTGCACGCCGTCTATGTGAAGCACACCCAGTAACCGCCCGCTCGTGCGTGGGGGGCCGCCGCAGCCCGCGGCGGCCCCCCACGGCATTCCCAACGCGCAGGCGCCCACACGCCCAGGCGCCCAGGCGCGCACACGCGTACGCGAGGCGGTCACCCGCTGTCAACCCCTTGAAGGAAGGAGGTGGGGCCGTGTCGGAGGACACCGGCGACACCCGAGGGCAGCTCCTGAATTTCCCCACCCCGGGCGACGTGCTGAACCAGCCGCCGCAACTGGCGGACCCCGGGCGACTTTTCCCGGACACGAATGAAGGCGCGGATATTCCTCCGGAATCGCCCGAGGAAACCACCATGGAGTTGCCGCCGATCCCGGCGGTCCCGAACCCGACGGCTGCGCTTCGCTCGGAAGAGATTTCGGCAGCAGGAGCCGATGAGGAAATCGGCGAATATGAGGAAGGTGAATACGTTCAGCCGCGTTCTCTCGCTGACCGTCTCGGTGACTGGCTGGAATTCCGACTGGAAGCGGCGCGGGACCGGCATGCCGGAGAGGCGTCTTTCCGTGAGGCGGAAATAGCGCGTAAGGCCGCGCTGCTGGAGGGCCGTACCGCTCAGGAAGTCGCGATGATGGAGCAGAACGGGAAGCTCCACGCCGCGATGATGAAGGCGAAGGCCGACAAGGCGGCGGCGCGGGGACGGGCCGACGCGGACCGCACGCGGTCCTCCGGCTCCGGCCTGGGCGCGGACAAGGGCCGCTCGAAGGCCGGCGGCGGGGGCGGGACCCCGCGGAGCGGCGGCAGTAACTCCGGCGGTTCCGGCCGGGGCTCCAGCGGCGGTCGGGGCGGCGGCAACTCCCCCGGGAGCGGCGGGAAGGGCTCTGATCGCTCCGCTGGCGGCCGCAACAACGGCGCCAAGGGCAATGAGTCGTCCGGCGGCTCCAAAGGCCGCCAGAACGGCTCCGGCGGCTCCGGCAAGGGAGGCTCTGGCAAGGGCGGCGGGTCGGGCAACTCCGGTTCCGGCAAGGGCGACGGCGGCAGGACGCAGAACTCGCCCGCCTCCGGCCGCCAGGAGCGGGCCGCTGCCCGCCAGGCGGCCCGCCAGCAGCGGCGCAACGCCGACCAGGCGGCCGGCCTCGCCGACCGCAGCAAGGACCGCGACCAGGCCCGCGCCAACCGGCAAGCCGAGAGGGAAGAGCGCCGCAAGGCGAAAGCCGAGCGGAAGGCGGCGAAACGGGAAGCCGCAACCTCCGCCGACGGCCGTACCACTTTGGGTGCGGCCGTCGCTGAAGAGGCACAGCAGCGCTGGGACAAGCGCCGGGCCGACGTGAAGGACAAGAAGGCCGACAAGGCCGATAGGGCCGGCGCGGAGAAGGTGAACCTGTCCAAGGGCAAGGACAAGGACAAGGACAAGGGCGCCAAGGACACCAAGGGCGCCAAGGACGGCAAGGGTGCTGGCGGCAAAGGCGACGGTGCCCCCAAGGAAGCGCCTGATGCCGCCTCCAGTGCCCGTAAGGACGACCCGGCGTCCGATGAGCCGGGCAAGGCGTCCGGGGCCGGTGACGGGCCGTCTGGTGGCTCCGGTACGGGTAAGCCGAAGGGCGGCCGGTCCAAGGGCGGTCGGTCCTCGGACAGCCCGTTCGGGCCGGAGGACTCAACTCCCACTGCCGAGTGGCCCGATCACCCCGCCCGACCGCCGCGATCTGCCGATGACGGCGAGGAGGACATCGTGGACGCGGTCATCGTCGAAGACGCGGCCGACCCCTTCCGAACCTCCGTCTCCGGCCCGGCCGGTCTGCCGCGCGCACCGGAATCGCACACCCAGCGACCTGGCACTACCCGACCCACTGCACAGGAGGACCCCGTGACGGAGGTCAACAAGACCGCGTCGGGCCAGGCCGGCCTGGCCGCCAAGCACCGTACCGACATCACCTTCGGCGAGTACCTGACGGAGATCGTGAACATCGCGATCGCCGCCGCGCTCGACAAGGACCGCGCCCAGGACCTGGCCGTCGCGCTCGACAAGGTCGCCGACGCCCTACGGGACATGGCCACCGACCTGGTCGGTGACCACAACATCGCCACCGAAGTCGTCGGCCAGATCACGGACCTGGCCGACGCCGCGACCCGCATGAAGCAGCTGGCCGAACGGTGCGCCACCGAGTGCGAGGTCGCCTCCGAAGCCGCCCGGATCGCCGCCATGTCGGTCGGCCAGACCTACGGCCAGGACATCCAGGCCATGGACGACGCAGGCCTGGCCCACGCCTCGACCGCAGCCCACCACAACTAGGAAATGGCGGTTCGCTGATGAGCAACCTCACGCCCCACACCAGCAGCGGGGCTGCCGCCCCGACGGACGGCGACAACCGGTACAAGGCCGTCCAGAACAAGCTCAAGACGCTGGGCAAGGCCATGGACACGGCCGACACCGAACTCGAGGCGCTGCTGCGCGGCATGCGCATGAACGCACAGCGCGCGGAGGGCCTGGCGGTGGACATCGCCAACGCCGAACTGGACCGCACATTCATCGAAATGACCAACCAGGTGGCCGTCGCCCTGGGCGGCGCCGCCGTGGAAGTCCACAAGCTCCATGAGACGGCCCAGGAGGTGTCCGGCCTGGCCCACGACGCGCAGCGTACGCACGCGCGGCTGTACGAGGCCCTGGACGACATCCGCTCCAGCCGCAAGGAACGCACCCCCAAGCCAGGCTTCTTCGCCCGCTGACCCACCACCCGCACACCTCCAGCGATGGGCGGCCCCGCCAGCACGGCGCGGGCCGCCCATCGCGTTCTTCCGAAGGGAACCACTGTGTCCGTGCCGCGCAGCGTCGCACTGGAGCGCACCCTGTACACCCTGGCCGCGCCGGTCCTCGCCGCGGCCCCGAACCTCTACCCCGACAGCCCGGTGAACACGGTCGTGCAGCTGGCGGGCGCCGCCGGTATCGGCGGCTGGGTCCTGGCCGCCAAGAGCGCCGAGCCCGGCGCGGGCCGCAAGATCCTGCGCTGGTCCCCGCTCGTGCTCGCCGCCGCCGTCGACGTCGCCGCCAAGAACACGCCCGGCTGGGGCCCGTGGTGCCTGGACGCCCTGCTCGCCGCCGGATGGGCCGCAGCCGGCTGCCTGGTGCTGCCCTTCTCCCGGCACGCCCGCCGCCACCACCGGCCCGCCCTCGCCACCCCGGCCCCCGCCCCGCAGCTGCAGCCCGCCTCCGAGCCGGAGCCGTCCCAGCCCGACGACGGCGCCGACCCGTTCACCCGCCAGGTCCGCCAGCTGTGGGAGAACCGCGGCATGCCCGGCCGCACCATCGTCATCAAGGCCACCCCCCACCCCGGCATGCGACACGACCTGACGCTGCTGCTGCGCGCCTGCGAGGCCGGACGGCCGATCTCCGGTCTCACGGAGGAGACCGTCGCCGCGGCGTTCGGTGTCGACGTGACGGACGTACGCATCGAGGAGGTGGCCCGTCAGTACGGGCGCGAGGGCGGCCCCGGCTGGAAGGAAGTCCACGTCACCCCCGACCTGTCGGAGCGGCGCCGCCAGGCCCCCACGGATCACGAGTGGTGGACCGACCGGATCGGCGCCGCCGGCGGCCCCGTGCCCGGTTCGGAGTTCGTCAAGGAGGTCCGCGACAAGGAGCGCAAGGTCACCCACTACATCGCCCAAGTCCCCGACGAGATGGGCGAGCCGCGCGTCAACCTGCACACGCTGGCAGCCGCGCTGAAGACCAAGTACGACGAAGGCCGCCTCTTCGTCACCGTCGACGGCAGCCAGGTCCTGGTCTCCCTGTGGGACTCCAGCCCGCTCGCGCAGGTCTTCCCCGCCACCCGCGAGCTGCTGACCCCGGACAAGGACGGCCGCTGGGTGACCGGCTACCTCGGCAACGGCCAGCCCGCCCGCAACCGCGTCTACACCGACCGGGGCGCAGCCCACGGCCTGTTCGTCGCCCCCTCCGGCGGCGGCAAGACCCAACTGATGGGCCTGCACGTCGCGGCCGACGCCCTGTTCGGGGCCGTGGTCATGCTGGCCACCGAGGCGCCGGACGAGAAGACCGCCGCGCTGGGCAAGCACACCGCCCGCTACGGCGTCGGCGCGCTCTACATGATCCGGCTCCTGCGGGTCCTGGACGCGCTGATGGAGACCCGCGGCGAGATGCCGTGGGAAGACGGCCTGGTCCACGACTGGGACCCCAGCCTGCCGGGCTGCCCCTACCGGATGCTCTCCGCGTACCTGGACGAGTTCCTCTCCGCCGCCCGCAACGGCGACTACGGCGCGGAGATCATGGACCTGGCCGAACGCGTGTCGGTCAAGGGCCGCAAGTACGGCATCGGCATCAAGGTGGCCGGCCAGTCCATCTACGTGCAGGACGGCTTCACGCAGCTGCTGTGCGAAAACCTGCGGGAGAACTGCATCCCCGTCGTCTTGAAGGTCGCGCCGAAGAAGGTCGCCGACATGTTCAGGACGCTCGGCATCCCGTCCGAGTACATCCCCGACCCGCTCCCCCGCTCATTCTCCCCCGCGGAGAAGGGCCGGATCGACCGGGTGATGCGCGGCGAGCCCGAGCCGCCCGCCGACTCCAACACCGGCGGCGCCGGCTGGATCGTCGAAGCCAAGCAGCCCGACGTCCTGCGCACCCTGTTCATGGACTTCAAGGCCGGCATCGACGGCTACTTCCCCGACACCGTCGCCACCCTCACCGACTACGAGATCCGTGAGCTCGAAGCACGGGGCCTCTGGTTCGACTGGACCGAGCCGCCCCGGCCCGGCGAGTTCGGCCCCGAGCCCGACGACGAGGACGACGCCCCGAAGAAGGGCGGCGGCAAGCGCCGCGGCGGCAGCAAGCCCGCCGCCCGCCGCGACTCGGTCACCTCCCCCCGCCAGGCGCTGGAGGCCATCAAGAACCTCTCCGGCGTCTGAACCCCACACCCACCCACCCCCCGCAGGGCCCGGCCGCGCTCGGCCGGGCCCTGCCCGCACCTGGAAGGACACCCAAGCCCGTGGCCGTATCGATCTCCGCCGTCGTCCTGCTCGGCATCGTCGTCTTCGTCCTGATCCGAGGCAGCTCCATACGCCTCTGCCCCGCCCTGGCCTGCGCCGGATTCGGCTTCTTCCTCGCCTCCACCGGCGCCGCGCCCGTCATCCGCGACGCGATCAGCGCCGTCACCGGCTGGATCTCCAGCATCTGAAACCGCCCCGGCCGCCGGCGTCGAAGGCCGCCACCCCTCAACCCCCGCACCTTCGACGCCGCAGGGAGCACCGATGCCCCACACCCCGACCAACCCCGCCGTAGACCAACTCGCCCCGACCACCCAGGCCGCCACGGCACCCGCGCCGCCGG
Organism: Streptomyces sp. NPDC001231; assembly: GCF_042896885.1. NCBI lineage: Bacteria > Bacillati > Actinomycetota > Actinomycetes > Kitasatosporales > Streptomycetaceae > Streptomyces > Streptomyces sp. NPDC001231. The sequence goes on along the minus strand of NZ_JBIAXS010000042.1, from coordinate 32,705 downwards.
CGGAACTGTCCCTCGAGGAACGCCTGAAGTTCATCGACACCGTGATGAGCGTGCGGCTGGACGAAGCCAAGGTCGCCTACGAGGTCAACACGGCGCACATCCCCACCGAGCCCGTCGACCTGGCCGACGTCATCACCGTTCCCGCCGTCCCAGCCGACACCAGGCCCGCCCCGCTGCCGGACCTGTACCGGACACCAGTCGCAGCCGTTCTGCAGCGCGCCCACCACCGCCTGCTCACCAGCGGCTGGTGCAAGGACGCCCTGGTCGACGAAGACGGCGCCCGCTGCATGCTCGGAGCCATCCGAGCCGAGGCCCGCGGCGATACCGGCCTGGAAGCCAACGCGGCCGCCGTGCTCCTGGACGCGATCCGCCGCACGTTCGGCGACGACGTCGACTCCGTGCCGTCCTTCAACGACGCGCACGGCTCCGCCCACGTCCCGCTCCGCATGGTCGACCAGGCCGCCCACCTCGCCGACGCCCGCGGACTCTGAACTCCGCTCCGGACCACCTGCCCCGCACCCGAACCCACGCGGTCGGGTGCGGGACAGGCCGTCCGGCCCGCGCACCACCCGCCCACTCCGCAGCCCCGGGGCGGGCGAGGACCGGACAGGCCACCCGGCCGCCACGCACCACCCGAGCGACAAGGAGACCCCGTTTTGGCGAAAGCCCCGACCGTCATAGGCGTGATCACCGAGCCCCCGGCCCCGACCTGGTGGAAAGCCAACCGGCACAAGGCCTTCGGCGTCACCGGGCTGCTGATCGGCTACCTGATCGGTACCCACCTGCACGGCGTCCCGGAACAGCGACCGGACACCCCACGGCCGGGCCACACCACGCCCGCGCCGTCCACACCCGGACCGCACGGCACGCATACGGCTCTCGGACTCGCCGCCTGACACCAGCCGCACCACCTGCCGCGCCCCGTCGACGCACCCGATGCCGGCGGGGCGCGGCGCTGCTTACCGACGACTGGAGGAGATCGCACGTGCTCATTCCCCGTCCGCGCCGCCGGATCGGCCGGCCCCGCCCCACGCTTCCCGGCCCCCGCTACCCGCACCGCCCCCACCGGCTGCCCGGCGCCTGGAGTGCGTGATGGACCGCCCGAACGAAGACGACCTGATTGACATCGACCCCTACGACGACGGCAGCTTCCCGGAGTTCGGCTTCAACCAGGTCCCCGGCACACCGGCGGTGCTCGCAGCACTGCGGGGGACCGGACCCGTTCCGACGACCGGGCTCGCCACCCGCCGCCAGTTACGGGCGATGGGTCTAAGCCCCGGCGGCCACGACCCCGCCGCTGTGCTCGTGTGGCGCAGCGGCAAGCGCAAGGCGTGGCTGTACCGCATCGACCTCGCGAAACCGAAGCGGAAACCGACACTCGCCCAGGAGGCCGCTCTCGACAAAGCCATGGCCTCGCGGCAGACCTGCCCCGTGTGCAAGCGCCGGTTTCACGCGTGCCTCCCGCTTAAAACCCTCGGCAGCTGCCTGGAGTGCTTCGACGGGACCCCGGCCGACCCCTCCACCTACACCGCTCCCCCGGCCGCACATCAGCTCGCCGCCTGACCCTGACAGGAGAGACCACCGTGTCCGTCCCGACCACACCGCACACCGCGACCACCGACACGAACCTGGCTGAAGCGCTCGCGGCCGTCGCCACGGAGATCGGCCGAACCGACGGCAAGGCCTCCTTACTCCTGGCGTTCAACGGGGCCACCTTCGCCGGACTCGCCACCCTCGCTGGGCACCGGCTGCCGACCCCCGCCACGGTCCTCGGCATCCTCGCTGCTACCGCGCTCGGCACCGCAACCGTCCTGCTCCTCATGGTCGTCCGCCCCTGCCTCGGCGGCAGCGACCGGGCCTCGTTCCCGCACTGGGCACGCTTGACCGAGACCGAGATCCGTGCCTGCATGGCCGGTGACACCCGCGCCGCTCGCGTCCGCGTCCTGTCCGTCATCGCCCTGGGCAAGTTCCGCCGGCTGCGCCGCGCGGTCGACTGCACCCTGGCTGCCCTCGTCTTCCTCGCCCTGGCCGCCGTCGCGGCTGTGCTGGCCGCGTGAGAAGAGACGCTTCGATGGCACGCATGACCATCTGGGCGGCTGCTGTGGCAGCGCCCGCCCCCTTGCCTCGCTGAACCGCTTGGCGGTAGCAGCCTCGGGGCGGCCGCCGCATCGGCTAAGGCGCTTCACGGCCGCCCCGGACGCCCGCCTTCCCGTCACAGGACGCGAGCACTTCCAGCATGCCTGACCCCCGGTATTTCCCGGGCGGCAGTGATCACACAGCAAGAGGCGCACCCCTTACGCCTTGGACTGGTCGGGGTGCGCCTCTTCCCTTCTGCCCGTCCCCGCAGGGGCGAGAACGGAGATCCCATCATGCCCGCTACCGGAGCCTTACGGCAGCCGACGCGCAGCCTTGTCATCGCCGTGGCCGCCGTGCCGCTCGCCCTGGCCGCGCTCGCCGACAACCTCAGGGTGCGCCGCCAACTGGACGCCGCCCGCCGGGACCCGCTGTCCGGATTGCCCGGCCGCCCCGACCTGACCGCCTACACCGACCGCCTGCTGAACACCCGCCGCCGCGCAGACCTGCATCTGATGCTCTTGGACGCCAACGGCTTCAAGGCCGTCAATGACACCTACGGGCACGCCGCCGGCGACGCCGTCATCCGCACCATGGGCCAGCGCCTGGCCCGCTGGACGACCGAGCGGCAGGCCTTCACCGCCCGGCTGGGCGGCGACGAATTCGCCGTCGCCGCGGTGCTGCCATCATCGTCAGACCTCGAGGACATCGCCGCACTGCGCGACCAACTGCAACAGCCCCTCCACCACGACGGGCTCACCCTGCAGATAGACGTGTCGATCGGCATCGCTCGGGCCGCCGACCTGCCCGGCGAGACCACCGACCGGATCCTGCGCGCCGCCGATGCGGCCATGTACAAGGTCAAAACCGGTGACCAGGCGTTCCCCTACCTGGCCACCCGCGCCGACGCCTACACCGACACCGTCAACGGACGCCGCGCCGGCCGCCCCGGCACGCACCTTCCGTCCGCATGACACGGCGGCCGGCACGGCCGAAAGCCAAGCGCTCCCCCATCTTCGAGGAGAAGGACTGGGGGAGCGTGCCGCTGATGGATCCCGACCAACGGCGATAGCCCGCCCGTGACATAGGCCCGTGGCCTTCCGGAAGTCCGGAAGGCCACGGGCCTTTTGCGTTTCCCCGGGGCTCGGTCGCGGCGACGGCCCCACTAGTCTCAGGCTGGCTGCTGTCCTTGCTTGGACAACTCGCCCATCAGAGCGCTGTACTCGTCCGGCTGTTGTTTCTGCAATGCGCCCATCATCATGCGCGCGCACTGAGCGAAGACAGCCGGTTCCATCTTCAGCTGTAGATGCATGACGACAAACGCAGCATCGTCATACGGCAGCTGGCGAGGTTGTGCGTCTGCCTGAGGTGCCGAGTACTCCGCACCTGACGCAACTGGGTCAACGTCACCAGCTCCCTCGGGAGTCTGGTCTGGCGTCTTAACCGGGTTAAGAACCAAGGGGTGGGCCTCGGCGTCGACCGACGCGTTAACCGGGTTAAGGGCCGCCGAAGGGCCGGATTGCTGTGGCACGGACGCCCCCGCGTCCGACGTGGCCGAGCCGCGCTTCTTACGCGGGGCCTTAACCCGGTTAAGAGCCTTCTCCGCCTCAGTGTGCTGCTGGTCCTTCGGCAGACGGCCGATGCGACGTCCGTCCTTGATGTTCAGCTCGCCCGACTCCACCTTCCCTTGGAGATCCTCGGGCAGCTCGAGCAATGCGAGACGCTGGGACACCCAGGCGCCCGTCTTCCCCAGGCGCCGGCCGACCTCTTCCTGCGTGCCATGCTTGGCCAGGAGCTGCTGGATGGCCTTTGCCTGGTCGATCGGTCGCACATCCACTCGGTGAACGTTGGCGATCAACGCCGATTCGAGGATGTCCTCAGCGGTCGCAGCGAGGTCGTCATTGACATCGATCCGAAGCTCCGCCAGCCCCGCCAACGAAGCAGCAGCCAGACGCCGGTTGCCGTCGATAACGACATACTCCGCCTCCCCGAGCGCTTCCTCCTGACCCGGGTGCGCCTTCAGGAAGGCGGTCCGCCGGGCCACCGTGACCGGCTGGATCTGGCCCCTGATGCGAAGAGAGTCCGCAGTCTCCTCGATCTCAGTGAGTTCCTCGCGCGGGTTGTACGGGTTGTGGGCCAGCAGCCTCAGCTCCACTGCCGCAGGAGGCCGTTTGCCCTCACCATTCATGATCTGCTCACGGGTACGGATACGGCGCGGTGGTTGCTTCGCACCGTTCGGCTCGTCATCCATGGAGAACCCGCGGGTGACCCGCTGCTGCGGGGGCGTCATACGGCAAGCTCCTTCGCCAGGTCGCGCATCACCTGCGCGTGTTCACTGTCCGGGGCGTAGACCAGCAGTGGGATCTCACCGTCTGCTGCCTCCCGGCCTTCCTTCAAGTCACCGATCACCGCCAAGACCGGCGGGGAGCTGCTCTTCTCCCACTCGTTCTTGTTCTCCTGGACGAGCTTGCCGCGGCGGCTGTCGTAGGCGTTGATGATCAGGCCGAGGTAGTCGACCTGGATGCGGCCCTTCTTGCACAGGTCATCCTTCTGTGCCTTCAGTAGCCGTACTGCGCGGTGCGAGGCCCGGTTCGCCCACACGGGAGTGATAACGCCGGACCGGTCCTCGAGCTCGCCTTCACGACGACGCACGTAGTACAGGGCGGTGTCCATGTTCAGCCCGAGGCTGGGCGGGCCGTCGATGATGATGACGTCGTAGTCGTTTTCCAACGGCTCCAACGCCCGTTCGAGCGCGGCCTCACTGAAGCTCACCTTCGACAGGGCGACATCGCGCAGGAAGGCGTCATCGCTCGCGGGTAGCAGGTGCAGCCGGTCGCCGAAGACGTCCTCCTCCAGGGCGACGAGCAGGTCGTGTATGTCGCCCTTGGCAGTGCCGTCCATGTGCATCATCAGCGTCTCGACTTCGTCCTCGTACATGAGGTCCTCGAAGCCGAGTTCTGCTGTGAGGTGTCCCTGCGGGTCGTAGTCCACGAGCAGGACACGGTGGCCGGCCTCCGCGAGCGCTTGGGCGATCCCGGAGGAGAGGAACGTCTTGCCGACGCCGCCCTTCTGGTTGGCGACTATCACCCGCACGACCGGCTGCTTCACCAGCGGCGCTGAAGGGGAGGGGTGAGCGTCGAGCCAGAGCGTCAACGCCTGAGCCAGTCCCTGAACGTAGGTGACACCGCGCTGGGAGCACACCGCTTTGAACCGGTCTGGTTCACCGACGGGGAGGAACGTTCCCCACGTCTTCGCGCCGTCAGTCTCCACCTCGGGGAGGCCGTTAGCTTCGTACCAGGCCTTGACGGCATGTTCAGCCGCGTCCTGGATGTCCATTCCGTGCTCGAAAGCGCGGATCTTCAAGTGTCTACGCAGCCTGGGAGTGAGAGCGGTAATTAGCTTCTCTCGCTCCCCCCGAGGGCTAGGAATGCTCATGAGCCCGAACATTACTAGGTCATCGGCTGGATGCAGCTGACGGACGCACGCTTGTTACACGACTACCCCAGACTGCGCCGACGCCCGAGCAAACGGCGCCCGCAACAGCAGGATGCGCAGCTCGTCGCCGTGGGCGTGGCCGGTGTCGCGGCCGTCGGGCTGATCGTGATGATGGTCCACTGGCTGCTCGCCCACTGGTGGGTCCTCCTCGTCGCTGCGGGCCTTACGGTGTTGGCGGTTCAGCGTCGCGCGGTCCCGCCCAGCTTGCGGACGACCTGGTCGAGGGCCAGGACCAGGTGCGGGAAGTCCTCGGACTCCGCCAGCACCGCCCGCCACCGGCCCGAGTGCGCAAGCGCCCCGACCAACAGGTGAGCATGCTCGCCCACTCCCCAGGCTTCCGGCGGGTCCGGCAGTTCCAGCCAGTCGAACTGGATCTCCTCGCCGGGCGGGTGCGCGATCACTGCGACGTTCCGGCCGGTCGCGGCATGACAGGGCTCGCAGTGAGGCCGGACCTGATGGCGACGGAGCGCGCGGGTGAACGTCGAGTACCCGCCCTCATAGCCCAGGTCCTTGACCTCGTCGAACAGGGTCGAGGCCCACAGATGGGGATCGTCCGCCAGGCGCTGGCGGCAGTACTCCAGGAACGGGACGAAGGCATCCGGGCTCTGACGGCGCTGCCCCGGCACCTGTTCGCCGTTGAGATACGCACGGATGGTCTTGCGATCACGGCCCAGATGACGCGCGATCGCTGAGATCGACCAACCCTGACGACGCAATGCGTGAGCATCCACGTCTTCCTCCCGCGTGAGCATCCAGGCCCCCGAACAGGCCGAACTCGTAGCTCACGCAGGCTCTCCTCGATCAGAAGCCCCCATCCCGAAACGCCGAGCGAGATCACACGAAGGGTGGGGAGATCAAGAGAGCAGGTTTGGCCGATTCGGGAGCGATGGATGGAAGGATGGAAGGTTCCTTCCCCGGCTCTCGCAGAGCCTTCCGATATGTTCTTCCGGACTCGCGGCCAGCGAGGGCCACACACATCGGAGGGGAAAAGTGCCAGGTGAACGGCTTGATGCGGAGTGGGTCCAGTCCTGGTGGGAACGGACCGATGCGACGCTCGCGGAGCTGATGCAGTCGTTCCTCGCAACGCACGGCTTCCCGCCTGGCCGAAACGCCGTGGCACTGGCAACGGATGACAGCATCCAGGCGACGGACGCACTTGCAGACCTGACGCCGATCCCCTCCGATCTGACCACGCTCTACGGGGTGATCAGCGAGGCATCTCTGCCGGATGTCGACAGCGGCTACTTCATCCACTCACCCGCGATGGTGGCGGAGCAATTCCGCGAGTACGGCCCTCCACCAATCAACGGAGAACGGCCCGTGCTGGTCTTCGCCAGCGACGGCGGCGGCCATCTCGTCGCGATCGGAGCGAGCGGGCAGATCTGGAGGTCGACCACGGCTTCCTGGTCCGACGACTTCGAGGTAGTCGCAGCCAGCCTGCGTGAGTTCCTCGAACACATCGGTCGGCGGATCACGGACCAGCTCTGATCACAGCCTGAAGACTCCATGAGAGCGGGCGTGGCCTCTTTCCCTTGCCAAAGGTGGGGAACCCGAGTGAGCAGGTGTGGGGTCACCCCCGAGCAAGGGGCGGCCGTTTTCAAGGAGCGTCATCACCGTGGCGCCGGTCGACACCGACCGGCGCCTGACCCCCGCCGCACGGCAGGCCGTCCAGGACGGCATCCCCGACTCGTACGAAGCCATGGTCACCCTCGCGTGCCTACGGCTCTGGCTGCCCTGACTTTGCGGACACGCCCTAGGACTCGCGCGCCCGCCACATCGTGGCGCTGAACTCGATGCGGTCCGGGTGACCTGTGATCCTGGTGCGGTCCCCACCCACAAACCGCGTGATCTGAAGCCGTACGACGTTGCCCTGGTCGGTGATCAGGCAGAAGCCGCTACCAACCTCCGCCGGCCACTCGGTCATACGCATGGCATCGAATCCGCCCGCCTCGGCGTCGGCCGCACATTGCTCCGGTTGCGGGGGAGGGGACGATTCCGTGAAGACCGCCGTACGACCCTCCTCGATCACCAACTCCGTGAAGGCGTCGGTGCGGTAGAGCAGGTCGGGCTCAACGAGTTTCCCTTTAGCCTCCGCGTCCTCCCGCATCCTCTTGTATTCGGCGGAGCCAAACGTCTGGGCACGTGGCTGGTCAAGGTCGAGCGTGCCGAAGTCCCATCCAGCGGGCTTAGAGATGCCTACCTTGCGGTCTTCGTAGACAAGCTCGTAGCTGCTCGCCGGCGCCTGGGATGACGGCGTGGATGACGGCGCCTGCGAGTCCTGCTCCTGGGGACTCGGCGTCACCGTCTCGCCTGGAGTCTTGGGGGCCTGCGCCGACGGCTTGGACTTGCCCTCCGGCTTGTCTTCCTTGCCGCCATCGGCCAATACAGGAATGACGGTGTTAATCACGCCAAAGGCCCCACCGCCAACGGTCGTAATGACAGCTCCGATGAGGGCGATTTTGCCGCCTTCACTCAGGCCACTGAACCAGTCCCGGGCCCGGCGCAGGGCTGACTGTCGCGGCGGTTGGGGTGGTGGGAGTGGTGGCTGTGGACCGGAACCCCGGTTGGGCGTCAGGTACGGGTTGTTGTTCTGAGGAGGCGGTACCGAGGACAACGAAACTCCCTAGCTGGACTGTGAGTTGGGCCTGGAAGCGTAGATCCTGCGCGAGAAGAGAGCGGCTGACAAATCATCAGGTGACTACGCCGTTGTGACGTCGCGTCCGATGCTCTTAGCCGCGCGGCAGTCAGTTGTCCCTGGTGTCCGAGCTGGGATTCCGAGGCCGAAACGGCCTGCGCCGAATCCTGCGGGGCCCGACCGTACGATGATCGCCGTGACCACCCGCCGCACGCTCGGCGCCGGCCCGAGGCTCCCGCCCAGGCCATCCGCGCCACACAGGCCGACCTTCTTGACGCGCTGCCCGGCGTCCGCCTCCCGGACGTCGGCGAGCTACGGGCACGCGGCGTGGTCGGGAGCCAACCGTCGGCGCCCCAGAAAGCACGTTGCAGCTTGGGGGCCGGGCGTACGCACACCGCCTCGCCGGATGCCTCCGGCTGACACTGGACGCGCCGAGGGTCCGCACGGAGCCCCGGGACAAGGCCATGACATCCCGGGGCTCCGCTATGCACTGGCCTGGTCTAACGAGCTGGGGCCACCTCAGTCAGCCGTTCGACTCGATGGCGGACCGGACGTTGTCGATGTCGAAACCAGTCTCAAGGACCGCGTGGGCGATCGCGAGCAGGGCGAGCGTCTGCGCCTTCGCCCCCGGGTCGTCGACCTCGGGCAGCAGCTCCTCCGCCTGCTCGGCGAAGTGCCTCGCCTGGGTGAGGTGTTTACTCTGGGACATGTTCTCCCCCTCCGTTGTCAGGTGCTGAGTGATCAAGAATGCCCGAGGGCCCGGACAACGGATTACCAGCCGACCGGCTCCAGGTAGCGCTCCCGCCGGCGGCCGGGGTCATCGACGCCGAGGCAGAACCTCGGCTCCAACCGTCAGGTGAGGCCGGCGGAGGCGTTGTCGTCCCAGCCGTCGTCGATCTGCATGTAGCCGAGCATGGAGCGGGAGTGGCGGGCCCAGCCGCCCTGGTCGGCAATGGCGATGCCGTCGCGTCCCTTGCGGCGGGCGGTGGAGGCCAGGCCGATGCGCAGGGAATGCCCGGTCCATGCGATCGGCACCCCGGCCCGCTGCGAGATCCGCTTGATGGCGCGGGTGACGGCGTCCGGTCCCATGCCGCCGGTGACGTGGCCCCACCTGTCGATGCCGACGAACGCCGGCGTCGACAGGTCGGCCCACTGCTCGCCGTGCTCGGCGACCAGGCGAGCGCGGTAAGCGGTCCAGGCCCGCACCGGGCAGACCTCGGGGTCGTCGGCGTAGCGGATCTTGGCGTTGCGCACCGAGTGCTTGGTCTTGCCGGTGAGCACGGCGACGACCATGCCGCGCGGGTGCAGGGTGACATCGCCGGCAAGCAGTCCGGCCGGGTCCTGGCTACGGGAGGCATAGGAAAAGCCGGTGAGCACCAGGGCCTTGTCCCGGTCGCCGGTGAGGGTGTCGGGGCAGGCGCGGGCAACGGCGCGCAGCCCGTCGATGTCGGCGCCGACCGCCTGTCCACGGCCGCGCCGCTCCCCGGCCTGCAGGAGCTTGACCGCCAGGCCATCCAGCGCGGCGCGGGCCTCGGCCTGGTCGTCACCGGACACCTTCACGCCGCGTCCGCGCAGCTCAACGACGGCGGCCGCCAGGTGGGTGGACGCCGAACTGGGGGCGTAGCCCGTGCCGTTCTGCCGGCCCTCGCGCAGCATCCAGGTCACGAACGCCACCAACGCGCCCCGGGAGCCCTCCCGTTCGGGCAGGCCGGTGCTATTGCAGAAGCGGGTCCACACCCGCCAGCTCTTGGCGTAGGTGTCGACTGTGTTGTCCGGGGTGATCTCTGCGGCGACCGCGTCGGCCAGGTCCTCCGCCTCGGCCAGGCGGCGGGCGGCGTCCACGCCGTGCCGGGCGGCCCACCGCTCGATGAGGTTCTGGCGCTCGGTCCGGACGGGTGCGAGCGCACTCGGCGATTCCTCAGTGGGCGGGGAGAGCATCTCGGTCACTGCTGTTCCTCGTCGTAGTCGGCGTCCCACTGCTCCGGGCCGTAGCCGTAGTCCGTAGGGTCCTCCCGCTCGTAGTGTGTCCCCTCCACCGCGTCCTCCCAGCAGCCCCCGCACAGACCGGTACTGCCGTCGGCCGCTTCGGTTGGACGTCCGCACCGGTCGCACGGGACCAGGGCGGGGAAGGCAACTGAGCAGGCAAAGCAGAAGGAGACTTCACCCACGGGTTCGCTGAGGATCCGGACCCCCCACCCGAGCATCCACTCCCCACACCGCGGGCAGGTATTGAGCTCGCTCGGCTCGTCCTGGCCCTCTGCGCGGAAGAACGACAGCAGCTCCTCCGGCCCCCAACGGCTCGCGCAGAACCGGCACGCGGCGACCGGCTCCGCGCCCGGGCCGGCCGTCTCGCCGAGTACGAGGGCCATCTGGTCGCAGTCGGGGCACTGGATGGTCCGGTTCTCGACGCCCTCCTTCTTCACCTCGCCGCGGATGCGGTTCGTCCGCTCCTTCACGAAGGTGTTGATGTTGACCAGGCTCCCGCGCAGCCCGCGCAGCGTTCGCTCGGCCTCTTTCCTCTCCTTGGGGCCAAGGCGGGGCAGAAGCTCCTCGTCGACGAAGCGGATCAGGAAGTCGAGTACCTCGCCGGCCTTGGCCTCCACCGCGCGGGCCGGGGCGGTCAGGCCGAAGTGCTGCAGCTTGTTGCGGTGCTTGCCTAGGCCGGTGAGTGCCTTCTCCTCCTTGTCGGTGATGGGCACGGCTGCGATGTTCCGCAGGCGGGTGACGGCCTGGTCGGTGGTGACGCTGGAGAGCGTGGCCTCGTCGAGGGCCTTGCGGGTGGCGTCCTCGGGTTTGCTGAAGACGAGGATCCAGTGCTCGGCCATCAGCCGGGCCTTGAGCAGCACCTCGACGGCGGCCTGGAGGTGGAGAACCGCGTACTTCACGTCCCGGGCGGTGACCATTGACTCGTTCTCGTCGAGGTGTTCAACGACGCTCGTCAGGTAATCCAGCCCGTTGCGCACGAGCGGGAAGTCGAGCTGGGCAGGAGCAGAGCGCGGCCGGACCCGTGGCCGCCAGTGTCTCGGCGGCGAGCTCGTCTCGGTCGGCGCCGCGGTCTCGTCGCTCTCCATGTGCGGTTATCCGACGTGACCACCCGCGCCGCTACCGTTTCCGCCATGACCACCGGATCCCGCCCGCGCTTCTCCGTCCGCGTCGGCCTCACCGCCGCACCCGAACACGACGGACCGTTCGACGACGTGCCCGAGCACCTGCTCGTGCCGCTCCAGAGGTGGGTCACCGACGCGCTCAGCTACCAGGGGAACCCGCAGAACGACAAAGCCCGTCCCATCTGTCTGCGCCTGCGCATCCCCCCATCACGAGACCGCTACGGCAAGGAGCAGTACGTGTGGCCACTCGCGCAGGCAGCCGGCCCCCAACTGCTGGACGTGGTGGACGAAGTTCTCCGCGCCCGGGCCGCGGCCGCGTGGGAGGTCGAGGCCCTCGGCCGGATGCTCGACGACGCCGGGTCGGCCTACCGGGTCAACGAGGCTGCGGACGGGCTGGAGGAGCGGGTCACCCCGGCCGTGCGCGACGCGGTCCGCCAGACGATCGTCGATGCCGCGGCCGGTCCTGCTGCCGGGTCGGCCGCCGACCACCTCGCCGCGGCCTGGCAGGCGGCCTACGGGCGCGGCCCGGATGCGGTGCGCGCGTACAGCGAGGCCATCAAGGCGGTGGAGTGCGCGGCGCACGCCGTGATCCAGCCCAATAACGCGAAGGCCACCCTCGGCACGATGCTGGGCGAGATCAAGAACGCACGGCACAAGTTCAGCGCGGCGATCCCCGCCCCGGCCGGTGATCCGATCGCCCCGGCCGAGGCGATGATGCGCGCGCTGTGGGAGGGGCAGACCTCTCGGCACGGTGCCCAGACCACGACCGTGCCCGAGACCCTGGAGACCGCCCGAGCCGGGGTGCACCTCGCCGCAACCCTGGTGCAGTGGTTCGTCTCCGGAGCCGTGATCCGCACCCCTTGAGCGCGGCCGGAGCCAATGCCAGTGGCTCCGGCCCCTGTCTCCCGCGCTCTGGACCATGCCGCCCACACGCTCTATGGCAGGAGCCGGCGCGCCCGTGGTGGATGACTTATGGGCGCCGCTCCGGTCCGGCCTCGTCTCTGCTGCGCTCAGTAGCGTGGGCGGCTGAACCAGGCCACGCCGTCCTTCTGAGCCATGAAGACGATCAGCAGAACACCGGCGGCCAGCTCTGCGAGGGATGCCATGACCATGGTGGCGGGGGCGGCACTGGCGGTGAGGCCGAGAGCGAAGGTCCCGACCACGCAGAGCCAGGCGCCGTAGACGATTGTGCAGATGCGGAGGGCGTTGCCTCCCTTGCCAAATCGTGCGGCGAGAACGAGTGCGAGAGCGGCGTAGATGGTGGCCCAGATCATTCCGACCTGAGCGACCAGCATCTGCGCTGCCGCCTTCTGCTCCGCCTCCTCAACAGCGGGGGCATTGGACCACCAAGACTCGCTGTAAGGGTCGAGGGAGCTCTGTGCTGCCTCGGCCTGAGCGAGCGCAGCCAGGCCCAAAATGATCAGGAAACCCGCCAGCAGGAACAAGACTATGCGAGCTGTCTTGACCCGCTGCGGCATGTCCGGGGAGCCGCTGGCGTACCCCGGCTGCTGCACGTACCCGAAGCCGGGCGACATCTGAGGGTGCGGAGGGTGACTCGGCGGAGGCGGCATGTGTGAGAAGCCGAATCCCGGCTGCTGCACGTACCCGAAGCCGGGCGACATCTGAGGGTGCGGAGGGTGACTCGGCGGAGGCGGCATGTGTGAGAAGCCCAATCCCGGCTGCTGGGCAGCAAGGTTGCTCTGCTCGGGCTCCGGACGAGGTGCCTCGTTCATTCGGGTCGTTCTCCTTCGGTCTTGAATTGGCGGGGTCGGATGTCGATCTGATCGGCATGCGCTGGTGGTCGAACCGCTACCAGGGCGGGTAATCGGTGGCGGGCGCGCTGGTGTGCCAGCGCACTCGCGATGTCTGAGGTGGTGAGGGCTCGTGCCGCGAGGCGGAAGCCCTCACCGAAGAGCAGGGTCAGAACACCCTGCGGCGTTCGTGCGGTCAGCCGCGGCCGTCGCATGCCTTGCAGTCGCCGCTGCCGCGGCAGCTATCACACTTCCACACACCGCGGTAGCCGGACCCGTCGCAGGTGGTGCACTTTCCATTGCCCTTGCAGCGCTGGCACTTCCACATGGTGAGTCCTCTTCTCGTTACTGTCGACGGTTGGATGTCGGTAGTCGGCCAGTGGCATCTGGTTAGCCGCGGCGAGGTAGTGCACGTGCCTTCGCCCTTGCACCGCTGGCAGATGCTGATCGGCCCTCAGTACGTACGGGCCTTCTCCCAGCCGCGCGCGTTGTCCAGCGTGGTCGCGAAGTAGTTCCTGGGCGGGACGCCCTGACCATTGGGCAGGTGCTTGCTGCTGAGAGCGGGGCTGTACGTGCGGAAGATCGCGATCGACTTCGTGAGGCAGTTGTTGAAGCCGATGTCGTAGCCGTTGTTTTTCATGTTGTTGAAGGTGCGCTGCGCGGCCCTGAGGTCACCGTTGGCCGTGTTGATGCACCGGTAGGCGTCGTAGTAGCCCGCCCTGTGGTGGCCGTCCCGCTTGATGCTCCTGCGGAGGTCGTCCCAGGTGCCACCCTTGATCCAGCTGCCGTTGTAGTCGCCGGCCGCGATGTGCAGCTTGTTCTTGTAGCCCTCGGTGGCGCCCCAGATCCAGTGGTTGGCGTTCTTCGGGTCGCGGATCGCCCAGGCGACGTGTCCATACGTCCGGCCGGCGATCCGGGCGCCCTCCTTGTCCAGGAAGAGGCATGCCCGGCCGCCCGTGGCGGCGTCGGCCGTGCTCGGGGCGACCATTGGTACGGCGGTCGCCGACAGCACGGCCGCGAGGAGGGTCAGGAGTGTGCGATGCTTTCGGGTCGTCGATCGGTTCACGGCAGGACTCCATTCCTGGGTAGGTGGATTGAAGGCGGATCAGCTCGGTTCCGTCCGCCGCGATTCACTCTCCTGAATTCCGGAAGCCCGCTCCAGACCCTTCGTCCGGAAGCCGCTTGCAGTGCAAGGTGCACAGGCTCTGACCTGCTGTTTCACTAGCGCAGTGCAAGCTTTAGGCAGGAGGAGAAACCGCGGTGGGGGAACAGGGAGAGGCATTCGAAGAGCTGGCGTTCGCCCTCGTCCAGGCCCTGGATGAGTGGAGCGAGTGCCTGCAAGAGGTGATGGCAGGTCCTGGGCCCTCCCGTTCCGGGCTGGTCGCCCGGTTGCGGGACGCGGACCCGAAGATCGACAACCCTCTCCTGGGGCATTGGCTGCTCGGCCGCGATCAACTGCTCGGCGAGAACAAGAGATCCGGCCGTGTGCCGACCGTCCAGGACACCGCACGGATTGTCGATGCTTTCCGGGGCGATTCCGCGTCCCAACGCCGTCGACTGATGGGGATCGCCAAGCGGATCGAATTACACAGGGCCCAGCTGTACAAGATCAAAGGCCACCAATGGCGAAGCGCGGTGGTCAACGCGCTCAAGGCCCCGGATCAGCCCAGCCCACCGGGCCTGGCCGACCCAGCAGTCCTCCCCCAGTCAACAGACCTGCCAACAGGCCCTGCTGACGGCACGCCAACGCAGGCCCCGGCAGCCGTGCCCACCCCCCAGGTCGTCCCGAGCGAAGACAACGAGCGGCTCGCAGCCGGCCCGACTGCCCCGTCGACGACCGCTGCCCCTCCTGCCCCTGCAGCCTCCAGCTCATGGAAGCGGCCTGCCGGCGTCGTTACGACCGTCGGCCTGCTGATCGCCCTGGCAATCGCAGCGAAGGGATGGCCTGGGTCAACCGGGCAGGGCGGTCAGGCCGAGCCTTCCGCCGGCTCAGCGACATCGGCCGCAGGAACAACTGCTCAGTCCAGTGACGCATTGGGGGGAGACAGCCGCTGTTCTCCGCCCAAATCCGGTCCGTCTGGTGTTCAGCTGCGCGCTTGTGCCAGGGTCCAGCGCGACAAAGTGGCTTTCGCCCTCAAGGTCGACAATCCCACGGCCTCCGCCGTGGAAGTCACGGTCAAGGTGGGCGGCTTCTGGGCAAAAGCGTCTCACGACTGCCAACCTGGGCCTGCCACTGCCCACACCAGGGTTGAACCGGGCACAACATTCACCACCGAACCGGCCCACTGCACGACGGCCCGCCAGGACGCCCCGCTCGCCTATCAGGCAGAGGCATACATTGCCGCCGGCGACGGACAGGAGTGGGTTGGCTACACGCTCTCGCCCCGCGCCAACGTTTACGCGGACCAGGAAACCAAGTGGCGGTGCCCCGGCGATGTGCCGTGCTAGAGGCCCCGTAGCCGGCCCATTCGGAGTGGGCGTAGGTAGACGCCTGGGCCACCCAGTCGTAGCCGCTGTAGAAGCGGATGTCCTGCCCCTGGTGTTTGAACTCAAGGCCGAATGCCGGATGGTCGTCGTGCCATGGCTGCGGGTCCCGCGGGCGCAACACGGCGTCGATCCGGACGGGCTCGCCCGTCCAGTAGCGGCCGGTGACTTGTTCCTCGATGTGGAACCAGCGGTCGAGGATTTGGAGGACGTGCTGGGTGAAGGCGGCTTCGTTGGCGAAGGTGCCTGGGGGCGGCAGGACTGGCTATCGGGTGCCGCTCGCCGGATTGGGCAGCCATGGGCCGGGCATAGAACGCCTCCTTGGGAGCGGGCGGCTTCCCTGGCCGCCTCAGGGTTGCTCTATCAGCAGGGTCTGACAGCGACTACAGCCCGGGCCCCAGGGCCCGTTGGGTGCCCTTGTGGTGCTCTCAGGGCACTCTCAGCGGCCCACCGGCAGACTCCACTAGCGGCTGCAGACGAACGAGCTCGCCGAGTTCGGCCCACCGGACGATGGAAGAAGCGGGTCACCCCGGCCGTGCGCGACGCGGTCCGCCAGACGATCGTCGATGCCGCGGCCGGTCCTGCTGCCGGGTCGGCCGCCGACCACCTCGCCGCGGCCTGGCAGGCGGCCTACGGGCGCGGCCCGGATGCGGTGCGCGCGTACAGCGAGGCCATCAAGGCGGTGGAGTGCGCGGCGCACGCCGTGATCCAGCCCAATAACGCGAAGGCCACCCTCGGCACGATGCTGGGCGAGATCAAGAACGCACGGCACAAGTTCAGCGCGGCGATCCCCGCCCCGGCCGGTGATCCGATCGCCCCGGCCGAGGCGATGATGCGCGCGCTGTGGGAGGGGCAGACCTCTCGGCACGGTGCCCAGACCGCGACCGTGCCCGAGACCCTGGAAGCCGCCCGAGCCGGAGTCCACCTCGCCGCGACCCTGGTCCAGTGGTTCGTCTCCGGAGCCGTGATCCGCACCCCCTGAGCGCGGACACGCATCCGGCCGACGGACCCGCCACCGGAGCCACAGCGGCAGGTTCCGTCCACTTCCGCGGGATGTGGTCAGTGTCCGCAGCCGGCCATGGGGTATTCGAGGTACTTCCACGTCTCGGGGCCGACCTGGCCGTCGACCTTGATGCCAGAGCACTGTTGGACGGCTTTGACGGCGGCTTCGGTCCCGCTGCCGAATTTTCCGTCGACTTCGAGGGCGTAGTCGTAGTTGTAGTTGAGGAAGCACTGGATCTGCTTGACCTTGGAGCCGACCATGCCCTTGGCCATCGTCTGGGCGCGGTCGGAGTTGTAGTTGCAGTTCTCCCGTCCTTCGGCACCCAGGCGCACGGTGCTCGTCGCTGTCGGAGTCGTTGACGCCCGCGGGCTTGGGGTGGCCGTGTGCGGAGCCGGGGCCTCGGCGGAGGGGGATGAGCCAGGCACGGTCTGCTCGCCCGGGGAGGGCGTGGCGCCCGCGGACGAGGCGTTCGGTGCAGGGGAGCCGATGCCGGGAGCCGGCGTCCTGGACTGGCCGCTGTCCGACTTGTCGTCGTTGGGTGTCGGGGTGGTGTCAGCGGGCAGCTCGGCGTCGATGGGGCGGTTGCTGGCGGCGGGCGGGGGACCGACAGCTGCATCCTTGTGGTCGGGCATGGAGGCCCAACGGCCGAGGACCAGGACCACGACGAGGCCCGCGAGAACGACTAGCTTCGCCGGGACCTTCCGCTTCTTCCCGGCGCGAGGCTCGGTGGTGACCGGCCGGACGACGACAACTTCCTCGCCGACCGTGGGAGCGGGTGTGGCCGGTGCCGGAACGGCAGCGTCGGGCCGTTCTGCTGACGGGCTGTGGCCGGGTGGAACGGACGTAGTCGCAGGCGGGACGGCTGGAACGGGCGCCGCTGCCGGTGAAACAGGCTCGGTCTGGGGAAGCGCAGCGTCGCCCGGACCGGCGTGCGCGTGCGCGGGCGGCCGTGGGGCCGTGGCGGCGGCCGGTTCGTCGGCCGGAGTGGACTTGGCGGTCGAGGAGCCTTGCGTGGGGGGACCTGCCTCCGCTCTTTCGTCGGCCCCTGTGCCCGGGGTTGTTGAGTCGGTGGCAGGCTGTGCCTTCTCGTCGCTGGAGACCGTATCGGGCTGCGTCTGCATGGTGGGGGCGGGCTGTGCGCGGCGGGCGTCGTCGGCTTCCTCCCACAGCCGCAGGAAGTGGTCCCGGTTGAGTCTGCGGCGGGCGCACAGCCGCTCGATCGCCTCGCGAGGCGGGAAGCCTTCGCCCTTCAACACGCGGTTCCACGACGACCGGGAGTACTGGGTGTCGTGCGCGAACGCGTCGAGGGAAAGCTTCTTGTCCTCCTTGACCCGTACGAGCTCGACGCGCAGCGCCTCGACTTGAGCTAACTGCGTCGCGTCCCTGGCGCCCTGGTCCTCGGAATGCACTGATCCCCCTCCTGAGATGCCGACAAGGCGTGTTCCACAGCCGTTCCTTTCCGCAGGTCACAGGCCTGCGGAACGCGCGGTACGGCGCGGTACGGATGGAATGGCGATCAGGTTACCGATGGCACGGCGGTACCACGAATCTCCATCTCGACAGCGCAGCCCGGTCGGGCAGCGAAGCCGCCCCGCCCTCCCGTACGAACGGGTGGGCGGGGCTCGCAGATGAGAGATGTGAGATGCGAAAGCACGTCAGGAACCTGATCCTGCAGGCCCTCGCGGTCGCAACGGTGTCCGCCGGCACGTACGGCGTGGTGAGCGCGAGCGGGGAGTCGGCGAACGCCGCAAGCCCCACCGTGTACGGCGTGCGGGGCATCGACACCAGCCACCACAACGCCCACCCGATCCGCTGGTCGGCGGTGAAGGCGTCGGGGGAGAGCTTCGTGTTCCACAAGGCCACCCAGGGCACCGGGTACCGCGACCCGAAGTTCGCCGGCGACTTCGCCGCCGCCCTGGACGCCGGTCTGATGGCGGCGCCGTACCACTTCTACGACTCCGGCACGGGCGCCGCGCAGGCCGCCCACTTCATCCGCACGGTGAAGGCCGCCGGCTACGACGCTAAGCGGCCCGGGCAGCTGCCGCCGGTGGTCGACCTGGAGAGAGTGAAGGGCCGCTGCCCGGCCGGGGTGAACAGCGCGCAGATCGCCGCGTTCCTCGCCAAGGCGAGGGAAGCGTTCGGGGTGAACCCGATCGTCTACACCTCGAAGGACTTCGCCGACACCTGTCTGCGCGGCAAGGTCAGCGCCCTGGCGAACAGCCCGCTGTGGCAGCCGCGGTACAAGAGCGGGTCGACGGAGCCCGCCCCGGTGGGCGGCCGGTCGTGGTCGATATGGCAGTACACCGAGCACGGCTCCGTCCCCGGCATCAGCGGCCACGTCGACCATAACGTCTACAAGGGCACCCTGACCCAGCTCCGCCGCCTCGCCCACCTCGCCCCCGCGTCCGGACAGCCCACCCCGCCACGCGGCAACACCACGCCCGCCACGGCGAAGTCCTGGCCCATGTTGAAGTCCGGCTCTCGCGGTACGGACGTGCGCACCGCCCAGCACCTGCTGAACGCCGCCGGTCACCGCCTCGACGCCGACGGTCTGTTCGGCCCGGCGACCACGGGCGCGGTGAAAGCGTTCCAGAAGCGCAACGGGCTGAACCCGGACGGAATCGTCGGCCCGAACACCTGGAACAAGCTGATCCGGACCGTCCGCCAGGGCTCCAGCGGCGAGGCCGTCAAGGCCGCCCAGACCCAGCTCGCCGGCTACGGCCACAACATCAGGATCGACGGCGCCTTCGGCCCGGCCACCGCGAGCGCGGTGAAAGCGTTCCAGAAGCGCAACGGGCTGAACCCGGACGGAATCGTCGGCCCGAACACCTGGAACAAGCTCGTCGCCGGCACCACCACGAGCACCCCCGCCCCCACCACCCCCGCCCCGTCCGGCAACGGCAAGCTGACCAACCGCCAAGCCCTCACCCAGCTCGCCGCCGCCGGCATCAACCACCCCGTCGGCCGCACCTCCCTCGACGGCGTCCGCGCCCGCACCATCCAGGGCGTCATCGCCCTGAAGAAGGCCAGCGGCTGCACGATCACCATCACCGGCGGCACCGAGTCCGGCCACAGCAACGGCGAGTACTCCCACGCCAAGGGCTACAAGCTCGACCTGCGCACCCGTGACGAGGGCCGCTGCGTCACCAACTGGATCAAGAACACCCAGCGCAAGGGCAAGCCGCGCGGCAACGACCCCCGCTGGCACGGCACCCTCGCCGGCATCTCCCTCGAGTACGTCTACGAGACCCCCAAGCGGGGCGGCGTCCACTGGGACATCACCTTCATCTGACCCTCCCGGCGGCCCCTGCAGGCGGAACACGCCGCCCGGGGACCCGCCCTCCCCTCCCACATGAACCTGGCCGCGCCCTGCCCGGGCGCGGCCCATCACCCCGGACATATCAAACAGAAAAGGATCAAAGCGATCATGAAGCGCTCGCCTCGTGCCCTGTGGACCACCGTCACCACAACCCTCGCCATCGCAGCACTGACCGCACTCGGTGCCGCACAGGCCCCCGACACCGCCAACGCCAGCAGCAGCGACCCGGCAGCCGCCGCCGCTCGCCCCGCCGGCACGTCCCAGCAGAGCTGGCCCACGGTGCGCACCGGCAGCCACGGGCACGCCGTCGTTGCCCTGCAGCATCTGCTGGCCGCCCGCGGCCACGCTGTCACCCCGGACGGTGCCTTCGGCCCGCGCACCGCGGCCGCCGTCAAGACCTTCCAGCAAAGCCGCAGCCTTGAGGCCGACGGCGTCGTCGGCCCGAAGACCTGGAACGCCCTCATCACCACCCTCAGCACCGGCAGCCACGGGCACGCCGTCGTTGCCCTGCAGCATCTGCTGGCCGCCCGCGGCCACGCTGTCACCCCGGACGGTGCCTTCGGCCCGCGCAC
>NZ_JBIAXS010000042.1:0-12171 GCF_042896885.1 Streptomyces sp. NPDC001231 | reverse complement strand
CGCACCGCGGCCGCCGTCAAGACCTTCCAGCAAAGCCGCAGCCTTGAGGCCGACGGCGTCGTCGGCCCGAAGACCTGGAGCACACTGCTGTCCGCTTCGAAAACCGCGAAGCCGGCCACGCCGGGTACCAAGGCCAAGCCCGGAGCGGGCACGTACGTCCTGAAGTTCACCAAGAACCACCGCTACCCGACCTACTCGACCCTCTCACTGCTCCGAGACGGCAACGTGCTCAAGACCTACCGCGCCGGCTCCGGAGAAGACGGAGTGACCGATGAGTGCGCCAGCGGCAAGGGCTGGCTGCCCAACGGGACCTACAAGATCAAGGGCCACGAGACCAACCGCAACGACGGCTGGTTCAAGACGGGAATCAAGGGCAACGCCATCCAGCTCGAGGACAAGTACTGCAAGCCCAAGCCCGGCCGGACACCGGTCAAGCGCACCGCTCTCTACATCCACAGCGAGATGCTCAGCGACGGCACGCAGAACCCGGTGTACCTCCCGGGCGTAGACAACTACTACCGGTGGGACGGCGACTTCGACTACGAGTCCTGGGGCTGCATCAAGCTTGCGCCGAAGGACATCAAGGACCTCTTCAAGCGCCTCAGTCAGGCCTACTGGCCCAAGAACCTGACCCTCCAGGTCAGGTGACGCAGCCAGACCCCCTTCGCCCTCACACCGTGGCCCCCGGCGTACGCCGGGGGCCACGGCCCTTGCTCCACCTGGCTTTGTACGTGACCGCGGGAGTCGTTTCGATGTGACTGTGGGAGTCACTGGCTGAGCGAGTTTGCGATGTCGGTTTGTTCTGATGTCACTAGGAGGCTTGCGACGTTCGCCTCCCGCCTGCGTAACGGCTTTCGGGTCGTCCGTCCCGGCCGCCGTCGCTGGGGACGCTGCCCTGCGGCTGGAGGTAGTAGCCGGGGCCGATCCGAACGGGGTCGACGTCGGCGGCCGGGAGGAAGCCGACCAGCTCGATCGCGCGCGCCGTGGGCAGCGGCAGCTGCCGCAGTTCTTCGTCGGTGAGCGGGATGATGCGGCCGCCGGCCATCTCGTAGCCCTGGCCGATCTCCCCGTAGGAGACTTCACGGTCCTCGATCTCGCACCAGTAGCGGTTGCGCACCAGGCCGTTGTCGGCGGTGTGGATCCGGCGGAAGCGAACGCTGTGATCCTCGGTTGCGCCCAGGACGGCGATCGGGACGCTGACCAGCCCGAACGAGATAGCACCGGTCCACACCTTCGGGGGCATGACACACCTCCAGCCCCGAGCAGTATCAGCCTAGGACGCCGCCCGGCCCGGCACGAGAAGGCCGGCGGGCGCCCTCTCGCTATGAGCCGGGCGTCTGGCGCACGTCCAGGTAGCAGCGCAGCCGCACTCCGGGCTGCCCCGGATCCCGGGTCGTATGGTCCGCCGTCGCGGTCGCCCACCGCGTGGCGAGCAGCTCCTGGACGGTGAAGGCGGTTTGGTCGTCGCATGCCGCGATCTCCACCACGGCCAGCCCCGGCTCCACCACATGTGCTTCGTTGATCGGCTCCATGCACGGCACTACGCGCTGGCGCCCCAAGAGGTTCTCCGATCCTGGCGGCTTCACCCGACCGAGTAAGGGACCGGCCATCTTTGCCGCCGGCAGGCCGCCCAGGCCGACGCGGAAGCCCGAGCCGCCATGGCCAGGGCGACCACGACCCCGACCATGGGTCTGGCGGTGCTGCACTCACCCCCGACCACACCCGGAGGGGTGAAGCAACCCGCCAGGACTTGGCCAGAAAATCGAACATCTGGCCTAATAGCGGGTATGGAGCACACGACCTTCCCCCCGGACCTGATGCAGCTCCAGGCGGAATGGCACCGCACCTACGAGGCCCTAGCCGCGCCGGACCGGGCCCGGACCACCATGCTGCGCCGCCGGCTGCAGTGGCTGTCCGTCCGGCTGTGCTGGCATCCCTACTGGAGTGGGCCGGGCCGCATGCCGGCCGCCCGGGCCAAGCTGCGCGACCAGGTCCGTACCCGGCAGGAGCAGCGGTGAACCGGCGCCCGGAGCACCTGACCGAGCGGGAGGAGGAGATCCTGCGCTGTATCCGGCGGTGGATCGAAGACAAGGGCGAGGGGCCGTCGGTGCGGCAGCTCGCCCACGCCGTCGGGATGCGTAGCACGGCGTCGGTCGCCTATCACCTGGCCAACCTGGAGCGGTCGGGCGCGCTGATACGCGACGGCCGGGGCTGGAACACCTGCCGACTGGGCCACTAACCGGCACTGCCGGGTCTGGGCTCAACTGGCCGCCCAACGCTCTGACCAGCTGTGGTCGGGCCTGTGGTCGGGGTGGTGCGCAGCCGCTGCACCGCGGTGGGCATGGGCTGCACGGGGCGTGTCCAGGCCCGGGGAGTGGCTCCAGCTGACGGTGCTGTGGGGGTCCTGGACGGGGTGCCACACGGGTTCGGCAGGGCCGCCTTGCAGCAGGTCGACCAGGGGTGCCGCGAGGACGGGGACTTCGCGCAGGAAGCCGGCTAGCGCCGGGTTCGCGGCGGCGGCGCGCAGGGCCTTGAGGCGGGTGGTGATGCCGGCGGGTCCGGTGCCGTCCAGGACGAACAGCAGCCGCGGGAAGAGCGGGTAATGCCGCCTCCATTCCTCCTCCAACGGTTCCGCGCCGGCCAGCCGCTGCCGTCTGCCGGGCGCGGGTGCGGGCACGTAGCCGTGGAGACGGGCATAGGAGTTGAGTTTTGCGGCCAGGCGTTCGGGGCCCATGGTGGCCCGGTCGACCTCGACGAATGCCCGCAGCATCGCCCCCTCGCCGCCCTCACGGCCGCGCCGGTAGTACAGCAAGGCATCCGGGATGACCGCCTCGCCGCTCCCGATGGGGTGGTAGACCTCGGGGATCCAGTCCAGTGGCCGGCACAACTCGCCGCGGCGCCGCGCGTCCTGGAGGAAGGCCAGCGCCGTCTCGGTCACCGTCAGCGCGTGTCCGACCCGCAGCCGCACAGCGGTCCGGTCCGACACCGTCTTCGACGGCCGCCGTCCCCGCAACTCCGGCCACTCGCAGGCGACCTGCACGCCGTACTGGGTGGGGAACCACACCCGCAGCCGCCCGGTCTGCGGCATCGTGATGCGGTCGACCAGACCCTCGGCGCGCAGCTTGGCCAGCCGGCGCCGGGTCTGCTCGATCCGCACCCCAGGGTTGAGGATCTGGTGCATCTGCTCGGTGGTCGCCATCCGGTACTGGGCCAGCACCGCCAGCGCCAGCCGGTCGCCACTGCCCGCGTCCACGTCCGTCATCACCCGTCCCGCTCCTCCTATACGGTGCGGCGCCGTCCCATTCGGCGCCGCGTGTACGAGTCAGCCCAGCCGACACCCCCGACCACACCACCGACCATCAAGACCCGACCACGGTCACGAACCGACAACACCGCCCCCAACCAGGCCGACATCCCCGCCGACAACCCCTCCGACAACTGACCGCGCGTGAACGCGCCCTGGGCGACGTATCCGCAGGTCACCACGCCTGCCCGGCCGTGGTCGGCAGCCCGACATCCCCCTATGCGCCTCTCGCAGCCCACCCCAGAACAGAAAAAGAGAAGAGGTGGGGCGGGCTGGGCTGGCGGTCGGCGCGGCGGGGGATCGGGCGCCCGGTGTCTCGTTGCGCGTCGGCGGCGGCCTCCGCGCTTGCGGCCTCTGGGGGCGTCCGGGCGGCGAGAGGCGAGGCGGCGGCCGGCAGTGATACCCGGCCGTCAGGAATCCTCACGCTTGCTGCCGGGGCAACTCGCGTCGCAGCCGGTACATGCGCTCGCGGTGACGGAGGTAGTCCCGCACCACGTCACGCCGGTGCTCGGACTCCTGCGGCAGAAGTGCGGCCACGCCGGCGATCACAGCACATAGCGCGGAGCACAGGAACGCCCACCAGGGGGCACCGACGTAGGCCGAGATGCCGACGGCCGCCCCACCGCCGATCACACCGGTCGCCGGGAGCGCGTACCGGGGAGCACGCCGTCGAGTCATCGGGGGCTCCTCTGCCGGAAGTACGCCCGGGTTGCAGGCATGGCACTTCCTCGTTTTGGGCGTGACGGAGCCACGCATGAATGGATGGTCGAACCTTGGACCGCGGAGGCCTTAGCCCCGCAAGTCCCGGTCCGCCCGGGGGCGCCACCCGGACAGGGAGGAGAGCTGGGGCCCTGCCAGCCACCGGTCACCACAGCGGCCCGGCGGTCCCGCTTGCAAGCAGACCGAGGCCGGCGGAGAACCGAGCGGGAGGCCCACGGCCCTCCCTGATGTCCCGGGCCGACTCGCCCCTCGAACCGGCCCGGGACACGCGGGGAGGCGTGACCAGCGCGCCGATCGTCGTGCACCGGCCTTTCATCTCGGGCGGCCGGAGAGTCACTGTGCACAGCCACGGCCGGGACGAGATCCTCGGCACCGTCAGCGCCGCCTGACGACCTCGGTGCCGGGCAGGACGGTCCTGCCCGGCTGCGGCGGCTACTCCCAGGGCCGCGGTAGTGCGTGCCACAAGGCTCTGAGCCAGTCGGGCGGGTTGGTGAGGAACTTGTCCATCAGACGGGCTGTGAAGGACCGAGCGGCGCCCTGGGCGGCGCCCTGGACTATCGCGGTGGTCAGGCCGGCACCGACAGCGGGCTGCTGCGGAACGGGCGCGGGGCCGGGCGGCTGGACGGGCGTGGGAACGTTGTCCCGGGTCATGATGCTGCTTCCTTGAGCAGAGGGATCGAGGACGGCGGACACCTGTCGTGGTGTCGTCCGCGTGGGGGTGGTGCACGCCTCGCGGTCGGCGGTCCTGCTGCGGCTCTCTGTGTGAGAGCGTCCCTGTGGGGTCTCGGCCCGGCCCAGGGTGGGCGTGTCCAGCGTAGCCACGATCGGCGCGGGCGTTCCCTCGGTCGTCTGGCGGGTGGTCATCGGTGCTGCTCCTGGGGAAGTTCGGCTTGGCGGGCGGGACAGTGACAGGTCTCAGGTGTTTGCGTCTCGTCCTCCGGGATCGGCTTCGTCACCCCGTAGGGCCGGAAGTCGGCACCCGGACAGCAGCGACCGGAGAGAAAGTTCCGAGGCATGACGAAGGCCCGGACCACCCGGCCCGGGCCTTGCACTTCCTACAGACCTGTTATCCAGTAAGGACGCGCGCCTTCTATGCCCAGCGCGTGCCGATCGCGGACAGTTGCTTCACCTGGTTGGGACCAGCATCGCGGCCCGCGTGCAGAGAGCGCCAGTCCGAAAGAATCTTGATGGGGGAAGGCAGCGCTTTTGGCCCTTCGTTCGACTCCATGACGTGAACACTCTTCTGGGGCACTGGACAGGCGGGCTGTGGATAGTCCTATCGCAGCCCAGGGTCTGGTTGGGGCTCTCTCTCGTTGCCGTCCTTGCCGGCATGTCAGCTCTGGTTGCGGAATGGCAGCGGAGAGCAACCTTGGTCGCCCTGGTGCGCAACGCGCCCGCCGGGACGGTGGTGGTGCAGGAACGAGGACGAGGGGGGCCGGCTATGCGGGTGCAGGTAGGAGAAGCCGCAGACCACGAAGGGGGACCGGCGTGAGCCAAGGAGGGATGCGGCTTCGCCCGGAGACGAGGCGGCAGATCGCAGCGTTATGGGAGCAGGAAGCTGAGTGGCTGGTGCGCTACGCCATGATCCGAACTGGCGAGGACAAGTCCGCGGCCGAGGACCTCGTGCAGATGGCGTTCCTTGCCGCTGCGGTCCAGTGGGGCTCACTCATCAACCGGACCGATGACGAGCGTCGCAACTGGCTGCGCAGCGTGGTGCACCATAAGTGGGTCGACGGCATCCGCCGGTCCCGCAAACTTGAGCGTCTCGACATGGAGGAGCGAGAGAAGTACGCCAGTCGGGGACCCGATCTCTTGGACGTGGTCTTTGCCCGTGCTGATCTCGAACGCTGCTTGGAGGTGATCCGAGGCCTCCCGGAACGACGCCGGCAGATCGCCGTGTTGTTCTTCATCGAGCAGTACTCCGTGGCCCGGATCGCATACCTACTGGACCTGCAACCATCCGGAGTCCGCAAGCACATATCCCTGGCTCGCGCCGCGGTGCGTAAGGCTGTTAAGCCTGAGAGCACCGGAGAAGCCGAGGCACTCCCCACACGAGAACAAGAGGAGGAGCAGGCATGACGGACAACGAGCGGAGCCGCTCCATCGACACCGACTTGCTGATCGGCCACCTGATCGACCAGACGGCGGGAGTTGTAGAAGTCGACCGGGAGAGCCTGACACGGCGCAGGGAGCAACTTCTCCACCTGCTGGGTGAGCCCGCTGACGACACCACCACCCCAAGGGAGGACACACCGCCGCCCTCGGCACCGAGCAGGCCGTCCAGTCAGCGCCCCCTGAACGAGGTTGTGTTCCTGACCGTTGCGGAAGTTGCGTCCGTCATGCGGGTTTCCAAGATGACGGTCTACCGTCTGGTTCACAGCGGCCACCTCCCATCCATCCGTGTCGGTCGGTCTTTCCGCGTCCCTGAGCAAGCGGTCCATGAGTACCTGCGCGAGAGCTACCTGGGCGTGGAAATCGGCGGCGAACGGCAAAACGACGGACCATAGACCAGCCCTCCGATAGCACCGATTCGACGCGGTGACGCATGAGCCCTACATGCCTGAACTGCCGTCGTACGAGACCGAGGTCGCCACACGCCTGCCGGCGGATAGACCCGTGACCAGCTCGCATTCTGGGGGCGTCCCGTGGTCGCCGCCCAAGAGCTGGAAAGAGGAGCTGAACTGCTGGCGTGCTGCCCGGTAGCAGAGCGGTACGCCGCAGTCCCAGTGCGCCTCCACCCCGGTACAGGGCGCACTCGGCCACGGCTGATGGAGCCGGACAGGAACACCCCGCCCGGCCCGCGCTGTTTGCTCGGATGGTCGATGCGGCTACCGGGTCTGGAACCAGAAGCTGCCGTAGGCCACCAGGGCACCGCCTGCTGCGGTCGCGGCACCCCGGATCAGGTAGAGGCCGGCCTCGTTGCGCGCGCGCCGTGCCCGTGCGACCCACCGGGTTGCCGAGGACGGGATGGGGGGTTCCGGGGCCGGGCCGTTGCCCGTACGCTCGCCCTTAGACATGAGCCTCTCCTTGTCGAGAATGTTCGGTCTTCTGCAGACGGCTCCCTGCCCACCAGGGGGCCGTCGCCGTTTCCGGCGACAGCCGTGCCGCTGTCCACTCCTTGAGACAAACGTGCGAGTCTCAGGAGCGAACGACAACAACAAAAGCACCTCAAAACTGCCTCTGACCAGCGAAAACATGGGTTTGTTGAAACATGTTTCTACCGGTTGTAGATGGCCTTAGAACAGCGAATGCGAGACCAGATGAGGTTCAGAGCGGCCTGAGTGAGGTCACATGGGATCACCTGGGCTCTCATGTGGAGTGATACCGAGCAAGAGTGAGCCTTCCTGTGTCTAACTACGCTGACGCGTGGCAGAGTTGATGGATGCCACGAATGCTGCGGATGCCTGGCAAGGATGTGCTGCCGGCTGGACCCAAGCGCGAGCTCGTTGCCGAGCTCTTCGTCCACTACCGGGAAGCAGGACGGCCCCCGCTCCCGCAGATCGCGGAGCGCACTGGCACCATGCCCAACCCCTACAAGGTGAGTCGAGAAACCATCCGACGTCTCCTCACCGGGACGACGACCAGCCAATGGGCAGTAGTCGACGCCCTCTTGCGTGCACTCTGTACGCTGCAGGACCGAGATCCCGACGGTCGCCGCTGGCCCGAGCCGGACGACCGCTGGGAAGACGACGATCCAGCGACCTGCCGTGAGTACCTGCGTCGGCTGTGGAACAACGACATCGACGACCTCGAGCCGGACGAAGCACCAGCAACTCCGCCCGCCGCGCCCGCGCAGACCCCTGCGGGCTGGGGCACCCCGTCGACCCCCGTGCCCCCGGCCCGGCAAGCTTCCGGAGGCTGGGGCGGTTCTGCATCGCCCCCGGCAGACGACCCATGGGCCACCGGCACCCCTTCCAAGGCACCAGTCCAACCAGGTGGCTACAGCGACGAACCTCCCTTCTGAGCTGCACTTCCCACTGCCAAGTGCGTGTCTCGCCAGGTGGAAAGGCCCGAAAGGCCCTGGCCTGGCGCCCCAGAAGTCGCTCGGACAGCCGCACCGAGCACACGAGGGACACCGTCGTGCCCGGAACCGTGGGCGGCCAGGCTCCGGGCACGACGGCTGTCACATACCGAGGAGGCCACGCACGGCGTCGGCCGGGGCCACGCCCAGCACGTAGGCGGCGACGACCCCGCCCAGGGCGAGCGCGATCATCCTGCGATCTGTCGGCTTCGTGTCAGTGGGAGCATGGCAGTGACGGTTGATCAGGAGAGGCGTGTTCCTGGTGGTGGTCGGCCTGTGTCGATGGCTGGCGGCTGACACGGGGTAGCACTTCGCGACTTGGCTGCTGTCATAGGGCGGTACATCCCCAGACGTCTCACTGACAGGAAGACGGCAGATCACACATCCGCACACTGACTGCGCTCGCCAGCAGCAGGTGCCACACGGTGGCGATGCCGGGCCGCCTCAAGGCGCGCGCGTGCGAGGCAGTGAACATCCGGGCTGGCTGGCGGAAGGCTGCCCTGCCTGGCCTGCGCAACACCGCCCTCGCCCTCGCAGACCTGGCCGGCAGGCGCAACCACGCTGCCGCAGCCGACCACTACCGGACACACCCCGCTCATGCACTCGACCTGATCAAGCCCACGCCCTGAGAAAAGGGATGTGACGCCTAGACTTCCCTGCTGAGCGCATCGCGATATGGGCGGAGTCGGAGGGGTGAGGTTTGTGGATGTCAGTCGTGCGGGGATCGTCGAAGTGGAGTATTCGCACTTCAGCATCGGCGAGATGCGCGATCCTGGTTTCGACGCCGTGGAGGCGCGGGTGGACTTCGCCACGTCGGACCCGGTCATCGTCGTACCCGGCCAGATCGTGATCGTCTCCCGTGTGCAGGCGCACAGGGTGCCCGTCGTATTGTCCAGCGCTGCACCCGGCCAGGAGACTGTGCCGGGAGGTGACTGGCGGCTTGTCTCCACAATTTCCTACGCGCCTGTCTACGGGGGTCGGATGTACGCGTGCGACACCATGAACGGCGTCGCATCACCCGCCCCCGGACCGGTCGAGGCGTTCGGCCAGAGCATCGAGCCAGGTGAGCCGGCCATTGATCTCGATCCGTCCCATGTTTATCGCGTCAAAGTATGGGCGCGGGGGCGGGAGGATTCTCGGGAACGGCACGAGGAGGCGATGCAGCGAGAGGCATGGGGCGCCAGCGAGGGCTTCGAGGAGTATGCGGTCGTATTCACTCCCGCAGGGGAGCAGGAGGCGCCCGTGCCGAGCGGTGAGGTCGGGCTGCGGGAGCGGTTCGCCAGGCAGCGAGCCGAGGAGGACGAGATCGCTCGTCTGCTCGGACGCGAGTAGCCCCCCACCGTTCGGGGTGAGGGGCTACCGGACTGCTGGGTGCGTCAGTTACTTGTCGATGGCGACGTAGAACGAGTCCTTGTGCAGGATCCTGTCCTTCGTGTACCAGTCGCCGAGCTGGCTGCCGGCGCTGCGGTTCTGCGTCGAGTCGAGATACTTCACGGAGAAGTTAGGGCCCGAGCCGGCACCCTCCCAAGTCGACGCGAACGGGTACTCATCACAGTCCAGGCCGTTCGTGTTCGACGGTTTGATCGTCGCGCACGCCTTGTCCTTCGCCGCCGTGTTCTTTTTCTTCTGCTCCCCAGCGACGGTGTCCCACTTGTCGTACAGGCGTGAGAGTGTCTTGCCTGACGCGATAGAGCCCGGAATGAGCTTTCCGTTGACCTTGGGGTCCGTGAGTTCGGGGTGGGTCTGCGCCAGGTTGATGTGCGCGGCGACTTCCTTATGGGCCGGGCTGCTGAGGGAGTACACCATCACCGGGATGACGCGGTCGAAGACCGACGTGGACTCCTTATGGTCCGTGGGGCTCTCCCAGAAGTAGTCTGCGGAATCCTGCCGCAGACCGCTTGAGTTGATCATGCCCCAGTCGTTGCTGCCGTTCCTGTCAAACGTGCTGAACGCGCACCGGGAGATGAAGTCGCGACCGTAGCCATCCGCCTTCGACGAGTACACCGTGTGCACGGCCCGCCTGTCGGTGGTGTCCCACACATCCTCGGTCGTCGGGTTGGCGTCACTGCCCAGCACGCTGCACGGCTTGTTGGTGCCGTCGGAGCCGCTATAGCCACCGGTTCCAATCGTTACTTCAAGCTTCTTCGTTGCGGGTGCGGACCCGGTGTCGCCCTCGCGCTTGAAGCTCTCAAGGCTCGTCGTGAAGTGCGCGGCACGCTCCTCGGCACCCGACTGTCCGGCCGTGATCTGAAGCCAAGACGTCGTGCCGATGATCTTGCCCGTGCTCGTCTCGACAGTGTTGTAGTAGATCGAGTTGATCATGCAGAGCGTGTAGTGGTCGATGACTCGATTGCCGGGCTTCCCGCCCAGGGCCACTGAGCAGTCGCGGATCGGATCGTAGTCGACGAGGGTCTTCCTCAGACCGATCGAACCGGTCACGTCGTCGGCATTGACAGTGTAGGTGGCGCCGGTGCGCTTGGCCGTGGTCTCCCCGTGCTCGGTGAGATCCGGAACCCTCGGAAGTGCCGTACTGGCGCTTCGGGCGAGGGAACCCTCGAACATGGAGCCGATCTTCGGTATCGGGTGCTGGGCGTCGGCGATCTGCGGCGCGGTGGTGACTACATCAGCGCTGCCGGAGGCAGCAGCACTGACGGGAGCAGCCACACCGGCGGCACCGCCAGCGAACAGCGCGAGCGCCAGAGTAACGATCCGGGCCTTGCCGTGTCTTCTCGTACCCATGAGTCCCCTTCCGCCTGTCGGGGTTGACAGGCATTGAGGGACCGTAAAGCAGTGATTGATGGGAATGGAACATACTTTTGAGACGGCCGATCTTCTCCAAGTCCGCCTGGCCGAACATCGACGTTTCGAATCGGCCGCCCCAGCCAAAGGCCAGAACCCGCTTCCACACCTTCACGTCCTCGGTGGCGGCGCGCACACAATAACCGACTGGAAATACTGCAGCGGCCGATGGCTCCGAGCCAGCAACCGCTTCAAATGTCGCCACCCAGGTGGCTGAAAATTTCCATCTCGACGCAGTAGCAAACACGCAACCATCACTGATTAAGACCATTTGACACCATGAAGGTGATCTACGTAATTCTGAGATCGACCCTGTGACGCTTCCGCGAGGAAATCCGCTGGGACTTATAGAGGCCGTCAACGCAAGAAGCCTGAGCCAGCCTCGCAGGACGCCACCAGGAACGGAGCAGCCATCACACAAGCGACCCCCCGGACCCCGAGCGCCATGCTTCGCAAGCATGGCGACGCGTAGGCCCCCCAACAAGGGCCACCTCGACGACGACCAACGCTTTACAGCCACCACGCAGTAGTCCCAAGCTTCCGAGCTGACTGACCGCACGAGCAAACAGCTCAGGGATCCAGACGCGTGTGCATCGGACCTTCAGATTTCACAGCTCCGCGGTCCCTTTTTAAGCGAGCAGACCACAACCGCCGGCCTCCCTTGGATGGGCTGTCAGTTCACGCCTATAGCGGCCGGTTGGCGTATGCATCGGAAGAACCGCCACTCCACCTCAAACGGCACACCGATTTCAGCGACAACAACTGTCGCATCATCCCTTTTCCGGAAGCGCAGGCATCTGGGCCCGCATCAGGTGGTTTGAGGGTGTCCCGTGTTTCCGCCAACGGTACATGCTGCATCAACCTGATGCACCCACTGCACTAGAACACGACGACAGGCCCCACCCCCGTAGCCAGCCCGGCCCGCGTCAGCGGGCCGAGGCGGTTCTGGAGGCGAAGCCGGAAGGACCGTCAGGCGGGGGAGCGCAGCGGACCCGCCCGGGAACGCGCAGCGTTCCCCAACTCCCGTAGGTCCTCCGGAGCGCAGCGGAGGAGGACCGCCCGCGCATCGCGCGGGCCGACGGGAGCGCAGCGACCGCCGTCAGCCCCGTTGCGCAGCAACGGGGTTCGCACCCGCGGAGCGGGGTGCGCAACAACCGTGCGCAGCACGGTTGTTCGCTTGCACATCGCGCAGCCCCCCCCGGAGCGCAGCGGAGGGGGGCGCCCTCGCACCGCGAGGGCACGGTTGAGCGCAGCGAACCGCAACTGCCCCGCGCAGCGGGGCAGTTCACTTGCACATCGCGCAGCGATGTGGTACCCGCTCCGCGGG
>NZ_JBIAXS010000041.1:0-63669 GCF_042896885.1 Streptomyces sp. NPDC001231 | reverse complement strand
GCCCTCCCTGCACGCGGATCAGATGCGCACAGCCAAGCCGAGGCAAGCGGTGTCAAGCATCAGGTGAAGCCACAACGTCAAGCATCAACCGAGACCAGACAAGCCCCTGCACGCCTGAGCTGTTACAGATTTCTCTACCTCATCAAGCCCGCGCACGGCGCGGGAGCGCGCCGCCTTATCGGCGGGGCCGCCGCCCTGTCTTCGCCAGCGGCGGCCCCGCCCGGCGGCGCGCTGCGTGCAGCGGGTAGAGCAGAGAAAACCCTCTGTGGCTGGGGCGGTCGGCTCCACGGCTTTAGGCAGCCACTTTGGGGCGAGCCTCTAAGATCATGGCCCCAACGTCGTGCTTTAACGGGCAGGTCCACAGACTGCCCGACTCGCCGGAAGCTTACGGGGCCATGATCACTCGCCCCAAAGCAGCTCCCGCCCAAAGCCGTTCCGCCAACCGCGATCACACGTGGCGGATCACTTGAAGCAGCGACGCACGTAGCGTCCGCCAGCCACACCGCACCCGGCACCCACGGTCGCGAAGACCAGTGTCCGGAATGCTGCTCCTGCTGTGGAATTTCCATCCCGCTGTACGTACTCCCCGAGGAGCGTTCGTGTCACGGGTATGGAGTTGCCGGCCTGGCTCTGGGATGGCACGTCTGCATGCTCATCGAGCTCACCTGTCTCCGAGCGGAAGACGCCCAGGCAGACCCGCTTCGGCGTACCCCTCGAGCCAGATCTCGTCTCACACCGATCGATCTGCAGTGTGCCGGTTGCCGCGCCTGTGCCCAGAGCGGCGGCCCAGTCGAGCGCGCCCCATGCCACAGAACCGCCCAGCATGAAGAGGGCGCAGAGGAACCAGCCACCGGCGTACAGGACGAGGCGACGCCGTGGCGGATCAGGTCGTGCAGCGCTCAATTCCACGTGATCCCCTCCCCGAGATCCCCACAGCGAGCCGTCCGAGGCGAATCACGGCCGAGACATGACAGCTGCCGCCCTGATCTTCGCAGGTCGAGGCCGTACACCGGAACGACTGTGCGTAACCGGCTCGGGCCGTCACTGGGCCGTCCGAGGCGAACCGGCGTTGACAGATGATGACAGCTAGTCCCGGCATCCACGCAGGTCACGGGCTCAGTTGCAGTGAGCCGCCGCACGCCAGAGTGTTGGGTCATCACTTCCAGAAGAACTGACAGAAGATCTGTCAAGACATCTCAGGGGGCTACGAAGTCAAGCTGGTGGTGTTGTGCCCGCGTTATTGGGGTCAGCCTGCGCGTCATGATGGCGTCCGCTGGCGCGGTCGACCAGGGCGAAGACGGTCAGGGCGACCGTCGAGGCGGTCCCCACGGCCAGGGCATCCGCCACGTACCGGCTCAGGCCTGGCCGCAGGATGTCCACGAGCCCGAACAACACGACAAACGCCGTGAGGCACGCCGCGA
Organism: Streptomyces sp. NPDC001231; assembly: GCF_042896885.1. Lineage (NCBI taxonomy): Bacteria > Bacillati > Actinomycetota > Actinomycetes > Kitasatosporales > Streptomycetaceae > Streptomyces > Streptomyces sp. NPDC001231. Next base: position 62,248 of record NZ_JBIAXS010000041.1, on the reverse strand, counting down.
CAGCCGCCCGCCAGCAGCGGTGATACGCAAAGAACCACTGGGCCAGGCCCATGCCGATCAGGGGTGCAGGGGACAGATGCGGCTCATCGAGGGCGGCGAGCACCCCGTATCCCAGTCCGCTGACCGCCCAGCAGGCGGCGCTCACGAGTGCCGCCTCGCTCCAGGACACGGGCCGCTTCACTTGTGCCGTCCAACGACAACACCACTGGCCCGACGGGGCGCCCGCCGCTGGGACACACCTGCCGCGGTCACCGATCCGATCAGCTGCGGCGGCCGGTCCGGCCGGAGCACAGCCAGCCCGCCCAACCACGCACAGCCCAGTCCCACGATCGTCATGAACACTCCCCCGGCTGTGTCCCACGCATCGGTCTGGATTCCGAGCATCCGCGCCACACTCTTCTCACGTCACGCGGCCCCCAACGCCAAGGTCCGCCCCGGGCAGCATGATGACAGTCCGGGCGCGACGCCTCATCTGCAGGGCGCGGCAGATGGCGGGAGCAACTGCCTTCCGGCATCCGGCAATGTGTGCGGCTCGGACTACGGTCACGCAGGCGCATGGCGGAGCGGTGCGAAAGCGCGTTGTTCGTCGAATGGCTGCCGTGTCTGGATTAGGGGAGTCGGTCGGCTGACATCAACGGCTGACACCAACAGGTGCGGACAGCGCCGACCAACGCCGAATGGCAACGGACGATCAGCCAAGGACACCGGCCGGTTGGCCGACGATGCCGACTCCCCATGATCGACCTGATAAGGATGAGGCCAGATCTCAAAGCCGGCATCCGGCACGGGCGGCGTCCTCGCTGGTGGACGGCGCCCATCGGCTTGACTCGGCCATTGACTCCGCCGCCCTCACGTTATCGTCCGTTGCAGGCCCTGGTAGAACACGCGTGTGACCTACAGATTCACTGCGAATATCGCCTACGGGTGGCACGAGCCAGGGCCAGACATCTATGCCCTGACTGCCGGAGTTGCCGAGTCAGAAGACGGAGAGAGCTTCGCGCTTGAGTTCCAGAGCTCCTTCGGGGAACCCGAGGCACAGGACATCCGTAACGGCTCCGACTCGTACTGCGTTGTCACCCCCGACCAGAACACCGCGTACGGATGTGTGCGCACGGTGGAGCTGGAAGGGGACATCCTTCGGGTCACGTTCGACCCCGATTCCCTGGAAGCCCTGTTCCTGGACGACCCGGTAGTCGAGGCAGTCCTACATGCACCGGCCGCGGACATAGCTCGCATGAGGGAGGCACTCACGCGCATCCTCACCTACGGCCGGCCGGACGCGCTCCCGATCGTAATCGGGGTCTAGTAGGACTGGGCGGACTACGAGCGTCGACTGCAGCGTGAGGCTCATGCCCAGAACGCGGCGGCGAAGCAAGCTGTACAGCAAGGAAGTACAGCAACCGCATCAACCAGCCTCGACCAGTAGCGCCTCCGAGGGGCCATGAAGCGGCCTGTATGACCGTCACCGACCGATCCACATAGAGCTACGGATCAGAAGGTTGCAGGTTCGAATCCTGCCGAGTGCACAAGAGATCAGAGGCCCTGTGGAGTGATCCACGGGGCCTCCGGCTTATGTCCTGACGGCAGCCTTTGACGGCAACCGCGGTTGGGAGTGGATCAGGGGTGTCCGGTGGATCTTGGCACGGCGGGCCCTGATCTGTTCGACACCCCCTGGCTAGGATCCCTGCTCATGGACACCAGGGGCGGGGATCCCCCACATCAGGACACGGACCGCGGTACGGCCGTGGAGTTCGTCTACCGGCCGACGGCCGCGGATTTCGAGGAGGCGCTCCGAGCACGAGCCCGTCGGTCACCCGCGGGCCGGGCGCAGGCGCTCATGGCGCCGCTGATGGCGGCAATCGGCGTGGTCGTCTTCTCGGTCCTCGGCGATGTCCCGCTGCCCGTGTGGATCATCTCGCTGGTGCTCTGCATGGCAATCGCGTCCTGGGGCACTGTACGAGGTCTGCGCACCATGGCCCGCCGGATGTTCAGCATGGTGGAGTCGTACGGGCAGTGCCGTACGGTGGCCGACGACCGCGGTGCGGCCACCACCGGCGAGCGGGCGTCCTTCAGCATGGATTGGACGGTGTTCCGGGAGTATCTGGAGACGCCCGGACTCTTCGTGCTGTTGGGCGGTGACCGCGCGGCCGGGGTCGCGCTCCTGCCCAAGCGGGGAGTTCAGGACCCTGCGGACGTTGACCGAATCCGAGCGATTCTGGACCGGAACCTGAAGCGGCTTTAGACGACTGGCGGGACTCCGGCCGGGCCGTCATCACCGTCCGGATCGTCGCCGTCATCCTTCAGGGACCATGTTTCCGTCGGTCGTAGTTCAAGGGTCGTCCTCTCCGACTCGACAACAGGAAGCCAGCCGGCTGTCCAGGCTGAGGGGTGGTCCGGTCTCTGTGCGGGGGCAACGGTGGGCGTTCGCACGCCGTTTCAGGGGTACGCCCGTCGGCTGGGCGTAGGGGGGAGCAGGCGGTGTCGCAGGGGCGGGAGCGGTCCTTTTTCGACAGCAACGGCTGGACGGTGATGCGGCTCGTCGCGGCTGTGTGGGGAGCCGCCAGTAGCAGCAGTGCGGCGTGGGTGCGTGTGGTGTGGCTGGTGATCGGTGCTGGGACCGCCTGGGAGCTGGTGCTGGATCTGGTCAGGCGGCGTCGGCAGCGCGGGGCGGGGGTCGCCGACGTCCGTGACTGATCGTTCCCCGACCGTGGAACCCCGCGCCCGGACCCGACCGGGCGGCCGAGCGCGCTCGGCCCCGGAGGCGTTGTCAGTGGAGGCCCGTACTCTCGCAAGGGATGACGCGGGTGTGGAAGTGCTCGGGGCTGCGGTGGTCGGCGGACGGTCCCGTGCTGGTGTGGGACGGCGGCCGGTCGAGCGCGCTGCCGCGGGGGAAACGGGTGGCCTTCGAGGTCGCGGAAGGGGGAGTGCGGACATGCGTGGGAGCGCGGGGGCACGTGTGTCCCGTCCGGGCGGCGGTGCCGGGGCGGAGCGCGGGGGCGCGGTGCGAGGAGTGCGCGCGGCTGGAGCGGGCGCACTCCGTGGCGGCGGACACGATCGCCGACGACCCGCGGCTCTACCACGTATATCTGGCGTGGTTCGGGCCCGGCATGGTCAAGGCCGGGATCACGGCCGTGGAGCGGGGCTCCGCGCGGCTGCTTGAGCAGGGGGCCGTCTGCTTCAGCTGGCTGGGCGCGGGTCCGCTCATGGCGGCGCGCCGCACCGAGGAGTTGCTGCGCGCCGCGCTCGGGGTCCCGGACCGGATTCCGTACGCCGAGAAGCGCGCCGTACGGTCCGCGCTTCCCGTGACCGAGGAAGAGCGGGTCGCCGAGATCGAAGCGATGCACGCGCGGGCGAGCGCGCTCGGCGGCTGGCCCGAGACGCTGGAGCGGGAGCCGTTCCGGCCTGTCGATCACGCCGGGATCTTCGGGCTGGCCGGTCTGCCGACCGCCGTGGGCGAGGTGACCGAGCTTGTCGCGGGCGGGGTGGTGAGCGGTGAGCTGGTCGCGGCCGCCGGGCCCGATCTGCACCTGGCGGCCGGTGGCGGAGTCGTCGTGCTGGACACGCGGCTGATGGCCGGCTGGGGGCTGCGGCCTGCCCAGAGCGTGGGATTCACCGTGCCGGTAAGGGAGTTGCGGAACCGGGCGGCTGTACAGGACGGGCTGCAGGACGGGCTGTTCTGAAGCGTGCCGGCCGCCGGGGAAGTCCCTGGCGGCCGGGGACTTCCCGGGCCGACGCAGCCGAGTCACGTGCCTCCCAGGCGTTTCCTGAGAACCGCCTGTGGGTTTCTCAGGGAAATCACAGACACGTGAAAGTCTGCTCTCAGAGGCTCCCTGAAGGGTGTCCCCCATGACCACGACCTCGCCCCAGGGGCACACCGAACTGCTGAGGCCGGACGGGAGCCCCGTCCGGGTGCTTGTGGTGGACGACGAGCCGTCGATCACCGATCTGCTGTCCATGGCCCTGCGCTACGAGGGCTGGCAGATCCGCAGCGCGCAGGACGGGCACGGCGCCGCCCGGGCCGCGCGCGAGTTCCGGCCCGATGCCGTCGTCCTGGCCATGACGCTGCCCGACATGGACGGGCTCACCGTCCTGGGCCGGCTGCGCCGCGAACTGCCCGGGGTGCCCGTCCTCTTCCTGACCGCCAAGGACGCCGCGGAGGACCGTGTCGCCGGGCTGACCGCCGGCGGGGACGACTGCGTCACCAAGCCGTTCGGGGTGGAGGAGGTCGTGGCGCGGCTGCGCGGGCTGATCCGGCGCTCGGGTGCCGCCGCCCGGCGTTCCGACTCCGTACTGGTGGTCGGCGACCTCTGCCTGGACGAGGACAGTCACGAGGTGTCGCGGGGAGGGGAGGACATCCACCTCACCGCCACTGAGTTCGAGCTGTTGCGCTTCCTGATGCGCAACCCGCGCCGTGTGCTCAGCAAGGCCCAGATACTGGACCGCGTCTGGTCGTACGACTTCGGCGGGCAGGCCAACGTCGTCGAGCTGTACATCTCCTACCTGCGGCGGAAGATCGACGCCGGCCGTGAACCGATGATCCACACCCGGCGCGGGGCCGGTTACCTGATCAAGCCCGCGGCGTGAGGCGACACTCTCCGCGCCGCTGACGTCCGGCCTTCGCCGCACGCCGCACGCCGCACGCCGCACGCCGCACGCCGCACGCCGCACGCCGCACGCCGCACACCGCACGCCGCACGCCGCACGCCGCACACCGCACACCGCACACCGCACGCCGACAGCCGCACGCCGTCGGCGTCTGGCTGCCGCCGCATACGTCGCTGCCGCTGATCGTCGGCGCACGCCGCCGCTGACCCCCGATCGTCGCCGCACGCGCTGCTCGTACGCCGCACAGACAAGCCCTATACGGTGTATAGCATGTCGACGACCTCGCCGGAGCAGACCTCCTCCCAGGCGGCCCAGGGCCACCCCCAGCGCTGGCTGATCCTCGGCGTCATCTGCCTCGCCCAGCTCACCGTGCTGCTGGACAACACCGTTCTGAACGTCGCGATCCCGTCCCTCACCCGTGAGCTGCGCGCGGCCACCTCCGACATCCAGTGGATGATCAACGCGTACTCGCTCGTGCAGTCCGGGCTGCTGCTGACCGCGGGCAGCGCCGCCGACCGGTACGGCCGCAAGAAGATGCTGGTGGCGGGGCTGGTCCTGTTCGGCATCGGTTCGCTGGCCGCCGCCCTCGCCGACTCCACCGGACAGTTGATCGCCGCCCGCGCGGGCATGGGCGTCGGCGGGGCGCTGCTGCTGACCACCACGCTCGCCGTGGCGATGCAGATCTTCGCCCCGGCCGAGCATCCCAAGGCCATCGGCATCTGGAGCGCGGTCAACGCCCTCGGCTTCGCGATCGGCCCGCTGATCGGCGGCTTCATGCTGAACCACTTCTGGTGGGGCGCGATCTTCCTGATCAACCTGCCGGTCGCCGTACTGGGCCTGATCGCGGTTCTCGCTCTCGTCCCGGAGTCCAAGAACCCCCGAGGGGACCGGCCCGACCTGCTCGGCGCGCTGCTGTCCACGATCGGCATGACCTCGCTGGTGTACGCGATCATCTCGGGCCCCGCGCACGGCTGGACGTCGACACGGGTGCTGGTCACGGCGACGGTGGCGGTGGTGGTGCTGGCCCTCTTCGCGTTCTACGAGAGCCGGATCCCGTACCCCATGCTCGACATGCACTTCTTCCGCGACCGCCGCTTCACGGGCGCGGTCGCCGGGGCGGTGCTGATCACCTTCGGCATGGGCGGCGCGCTCTTCCTGCTCACCCAGCACCTTCAGTTCGTCCTCGGCTACGGCCCCCTGGAGGCCGGTCTGCGCACCGCGCCGCTCGCTCTGTCGGTGGTGGCGCTGAACTTCACCGGACTCGCGGCCCGGTGGACGACGCGGCTGGGCACCCCGGTGGCGATCGGGCTGGGCATGGTGCTGATGTCCGGCGGGCTGGTGTCGATCGCCACGCTCGCCTCCGGCGGGTACGGCGGCACACTCCTTGGCCTGCTGCTCATCGGCGCGGGCTGCGCGATCGCCAACCCGGCCATGGCCCACGCCATCATGAGCGCGATCCCGCCGGCCAAGGCGGGCGTCGGGGCGGGCATCAACGGCACGCTTGCGGAGTTCGGCAACGGACTGGGAGTGGCCGTCCTGGGGGCGGTGCTCAACTCCCGGTTCGCGGCGGTGTCCCTGCCGGTGGCCCTGGCCGCGGCGGGGTCGGCCGCCGAGAAGAAGCAGGTGACCGGCGCGTTCTCCGCCGGGCTGGAGACCAGTCAGCTGGTGGGGGCGGTGGCCGTGCTCCTCGGTGGCCTGCTGGCCGCCGCGTTGCTCCGCAGGGCTGAGCGGGCAGACTCGGGGATGGTGGTGGCCCACTAGTGCCGCACCGGAAAGGTCGGCCGGGAAGCTGAAGGGCGTCGCGAGCCGGTGAACCCTTTCCGGTCAGAGCACCAGTTCGGGCGGCACCGCCGCCGCGCGGCTGCGCGTTCGTCGTGGCCGGTCGCGCGTCGCGGCGGAGCGCCTGCCGGGCACCGCCCCGCGCGCCTCCGGGCGCCCGGCACGACCGGTGGTTCAGGAGTTCGAGGAAGGTGCGCCATGGTGAAGGCAGCCCAGGGGGCCAAGGGCGCGGCGCGGACCAGCGTCTGGCTGGAGGGCAAGGCGCGCCGCGGCGGGCGCGGCGGGCAGCCGTCCGGTCTTGACCGGGAGCGGATCACCGAGGTCACGGTGCGACTGCTGGACGCGGAGGGCCTCGCGAAGTTCTCCATGCGCCGGCTCGCCGCCGAGCTGAACGTGACGGCGATGTCCGTGTACTGGTACGTCGACACCAAGGACGACCTGCTCGAACTCGCCCTCGACGCCGCCTTCGGCGAGCTGCGGCTGCCCGGACCGGACGAGGAGACGGACTGGCGCGACCAGTTGCGCCGGCTCGCCACCGAGTACCGGGCGCTGCTGGTGCGCCATCCCTGGCTGTCGCCGCTCGCCGGGACGTTCCTCAACATCGGCCCGAACTCGCTCGCCTTCTCGGGCACGGTGCAGCGGGTCATCCGCCGTACCGGGCTGCCCGAGCAGCGGCTGGCCGGGGCGATCTCCGCCGTCTTCCAGTTCGTGTACGGCTACGGCACGATCGAGGGCCACTTCGTGGCCCGCTGCGCCGAGGCGGGCATGGCCCCGGACGACTACTTCCGGCACGCGATGCGCGCGGCCACCCGGGCCCCGGACGCCACCGAGGTGCTCCGGGAGTCCGCGAGCCTCATGGCGGCCCGCGGCGGCGACACGGTCGAGGAGATGCTGGACCGCGACTTCGCCTTCGCCCTGGACCTGCTGGTCGCCGGTATCGAGGCGATGGTCGCCCGCGGCTGACTACTCGTCGCGCGGTGCCGGCCGCGCCGGGAACCCGCCGGTCGCCACCGGCCCCCAGCGCCGCGGAGTGATCCGGATGATCGACTTGCCCTGCCTGACCATGGCCTCCCGGTACTCGTCCCAGTCCGGGTGCTCGCCCGCGATGTTGCGGTAGTACTCCACCAGGGGCTCCACGGATTCCGGTGCGTCGAGGACCTCGGCGGTGCCGTCGATCTGGACCCACGGTCCGTTCCACTCGTCGCTCAGCACGACGACGCTGACCCGTGCGTCCTTCTTGGCGTTGCGGGTCTTGGCCCGCTCCGGGTAGGTGGAGACCACGATCCGCCCGGAGTCGTCGACTCCACAGGTCAGCGGTGAGGCCTGCGGGCTGCCGTCGGCCCGCCGGGTCAGCAGCAGGGCGCGGTGGCGGGGCCGTACGAAGTCCAGCAGCTCATCCAGCGAGACGCGGGTGTTGGTCGCGATGTCGGGTGCCATACGCGCAGCCTAGGTGCCGGCCGGGCCCCAAGGCCCTTCGTCGGCCGAGCCCGTCGCGTGTCCTGCGCCCGGCTCGCTCAGGCGAGGGCCCCGCTCAGGTCGTCGTGCACGGGTACGTCGCGGCGGACCCCGGTGACCTCCAGGACGCGGTACGGGACACCGTCCGGCCTCGCCACCACCCGGAGCAGCACTCCAGGGGGCAGTCCGTGCCGTACGTCCTCGACGAGGCGGGCGCCCTGGGAGTCCATGAAGCGGGTGTGGGTGAGGTCCAGGACCAGCACGTCCAGCCGGTCGGAGCGGGCCGCGGCGAAGGCCAGGACGCCGGCGCGCAGGGCCGGGGCGTTGGACAGGTCGATCTCCGGGGGCAGGACGAGCAGGAAGCGGCCGGGGTGGTCGCGCACCCGGCAGGGGCTCGGGAAGTGGGTCACCGCACTCACCTGGTAGAAGGCAGAGGTCCATCCGGTCTCGAAAGGCCGCTTCCTGACCCGTCCGGCTCCATTGCACCATTCCCGCGCGCCGGTTCAGGGGCCGGGGCCGACCGTCAACCAGGCGGAACCTGCTGGGAAGGACGAGATAAAGTTCTGTTCGTCCTGTGCTCGCAGTCGGGAATGTGCTGCGGAGCTCTCCTGCGCATGGCCGTATGGCCGTGCATGCCGAAGAGGTTCGTGGTGCCTGCGTCCGACTTTTCTGAATTGCCCCGTTTTCCGGGGGATCTTGAGCTGGCCGAAGCGCTGACGACGGTGGCCCGGCAACTGCACGACACGGTCACCCCGCACAGCACCATGCGAGCCGCCGTAGGGCTCGCCGTGCGCCTGCTGCCGGGCGCCGAGCACGCGGGCATCTCGGTGCTGGAGCGCGGCAGCGGCCGCCGCACGGTCGCCTGGACCGACGAGCTCGTGCGCACCGCCGAGGGATCCGGCGACGGTGACGGGGGCGGCCCGTCACCGTACTGGGATCACCTGTGGCATGCGCCCGTCGTGCACCTGACGGACAGTGAGGCCGAGGACGGCGGCGCGTCGCTGGCCGGCCTGGGGCTGCGCTCGGCGCTCGCGCTGCGGCTGCGCGCCGACAAGCGGCGGCTGACCGTGCTCACCGTCTACGCCCGCGAGCCGGACGTCTTCGACGACGCGGCGACGCGCGTCGGACGGCTGTTCACCGCACACGTCAGCCTCGCCCTGGACTCGGTCACCGTGCGCGAGCAGCTCACCGAGGCGATGCGCACCAGGGACCTCATCGGCCAGGCCACCGGCATCCTCATGGAGCGGCTGAACATCGACGCGGCGGAGGCCTTCGACAGCCTGGTGCGCGCCTCGCAGCGGGAGAACGTCAAGCTGCGCGACCTCGCCCGCCGGATCGTCGATGCGAACAACGCCACGTGAGCGACGGGTAGTTGATCGGCGCCCGGGGGACACCAGCGCCGAGGCAGGCAACGTTTGCCCGTGGAGGAGCGGCGTCCGGTGCGTGCCGGGCGCCGCGACGGGGCGAACGTCGTCCGCCGGGGCACTGGCAACCGCATGAGCGCCGAGGGGGCCCCTGACCCGCTGGAGCAGGCGATCGCGCGCAGCGGCGGTCCGCGATCCGGCCACGGACCTGGTCTTCCGCGTCACGGACCCGGGCCGCCCCCGTCCGGCGGCCGGTGGGGCGGGCCGCGGGTCCGGTGGACTATGCCGAGGGGAGCACGGTGCCCTGGACCGCCTGGATGTCCAGCTCGACCCTCAGGGTGGTGCCGATGGCCGCGATACCGGCCTGGAGGACCTGGTTGTAGTTCATGGCGAAGTCCTCGCGGCGCAGCTCGGTCGTCGCGCGGAAAGCGGCGCGGGTGCCGCCCCAGGGGTCGGCGCCGGTGCCGAGGTAGGCCAGGTCGAGATCGACCGGGCGGACCACACCGCGCATGCCCAGCTCGCCGTGGACGGTCCAGCGGTCGGGGCCGGCGGCGGTCACGCCGGTGGAACGGTAGGTGATCCGCGGGTGCCGCTCCACGTCCAGGAAGTCCGGGGACTTCAGATGGCCGTCGCGCATGCCGTTGCCGGTGTCGATGGAGTCGGCGCGGATGACCGCCTCCACACGGGACTTGGTGACGTCGTCGGGAGCGATCTCGACGGTGCCGGCGAAGTCCGTGAACCGGCCGTGCACGCTGGAGATCCCCAGGTGCTGGGCGACCGCGGCGACCGAGGAGTGCGCCGGGTCGATGGTCCACGGCCCCGGCGGGGGCAGCTCGGCGCCGCCCTGCCGGGCCAGTGTGACCGTGCCGACCTCGGCCCGGCCGCTCGCGGTGACGATCGCGCTGGAGGCGGCGGGCGCGTACCCGACCGCCGTGACGATCACCGTGTACGCACCCGGTCCCAGCACCGTCGTGTCCCGTACGGTGCCCTCCGTGTCGGCTTCGGCCCGCAGCACCTGCGTGCCCGTCATGTCGGTCATCGTGACGACCGCGTGCGACACGGCCCATCCGTCCCGGGTGCGGATCCTCGCCGTCAGTCCCATCCCGTTTTCTCCCTGCGCAGCCTTGCAAAATGGTCGGAAAGCGACCGGCCCGCGGCACGGCGCGGCTCCCCTCGGAGCGCGCCCCGCCACGGGCCGGACCGAGACCCGGGACCTTGCCCGGGCCTCATGGGCACCCTGGCCCGGGGGTTACTCGCCGGGGTGGGCGAGCTCGATGTCGTGGTCGTCGACACCGCGGCCCGTGACCGTCAGTGCGGTCGCCACCGGCGGGTAGCCCGTCGCGATGACGGTGTAGTCACCGCCGCTCAGGTCGGTGAAGGCGTACGCCCCGTCCGCGCCGGTGGTGGACGTGCCGACCACGTTGCCCGCCGCGTCGACCAGGGTCACCCGGGCGTCCGCGAGGGGACCGTGCGGAGCGCGGACCACGCCCTGGAGCTGCGCCCCGGCCTCCAGGTCGATCTCGACCCGGGTCACCCCGGTGCCGCCCACCTCGACCGGCAGCGCCCGCGGCCGGTACCCGGCGGCGTTCACCGCGACGGTCACCGCGCCCGGCACCAGCTCGGCGAAGGAGAACTCGCCGCTCTCCCCGGTGGTCCCGGTGGCCAGCAGGTCGCCGCGCACATCGGTGACGATCACCATCGCGTCCTTCACCGGCAGCCCGGACCCGGCGGCCCGGACCACACCGCCCAGCCCGCTGGTGCCGCTGAGCAGGATGTCGTACGCCACCGGCTCGCCGTTGACGACCACCGTGGACGCCTGCGGCTGGAAGCCGTCGGCGGAGGCGATCAGGACGTACGAGCCCGCGCCCGGCGCGTCCACCGTGTAGGCGCCGTCGGCCTGCGCGACCGACCGGCCCAGCTGGCGGCCCGCCAGCGAGATCAGCGTGACCGCGGCCTGCGGCACCGGCGCGCTCTCGGCGCCCCGGACGAAGCCGTGCACCGGAATCCCGCCGCCGGCACCGGCGCCCGGCGCACCGGGCGCCACCGTGGCGACCGCGGCCAGTCGCTGCGTGCCCTCGGGACCGGTCCCGGCACCCTCGGCGGGGGAGGCGGCCATCGCCCAGCTGGGCACCCGCTCCCCGGCGGAGCCGGCCGCGGCCTCGGCGGACCGGGCCTCGGCGACGACGGGGGCGGCGGCCGGGTCCACCGGCGCGGACTCGGCCTCGCCGGCCTGCGCCAGCGCGCCCTTGGTCCGCAGCGGGACCTCCTTGATGAACAGCGTGATCAGGAAGGCCACCGCCGCCAGCGCGGCGGCGATCAGGAAGATGTCGGCGATGCCGTGCCCGTAGGCGCTCTCCATGACCGTGCGCAGCGGCTTGGGCAGCGCGTTCATGTCCGGGATGGTGTCGCCGGAGGCGGACATGGCGGCCGCGTACTTCGGGCTGAGGTCGGCCAGGCCGTCCTTGGCGTAGTCGGTGATCCGGTGGGCCATCACCGCGCCGAGCGCGGAGACGCCGACCGCACCGCCGAGGGAGCGGAAGAAGGTGACCGTGGAGCTGGCCGAGCCGAGGTCGCTCGCTGACACCTGGTTCTGCGTGCACAGCACCAGGTTCTGCATCATCATGCCGATGCCGAGACCCAGCAGGGCCATGAAGACGGCCGTCTTCCAGTACTCCGTGTCGTAGCGGATGGTGCCGAGCAGGCCGAGACCCGCCGTCACCAGCACGCCACCGCTGACCAGCCAGCCCTTCCACCGGCCGGTACGGGTGATGAACTGTCCGGAGACGGTGGAGGAGACGAACAGACCACCGATCATCGGGATGGTCATGACGCCCGACATCGTGGGGGACTTGTCCCGGGCCAGCTGGAAGTACTGGCTGAAGAACACGGTGCCGCTGAACATCGCGATACCGACGAACAGGGAGGCGAGCGACGCCAGCGTGATGGTGCGGTTGCGGAACAGCCGCAGCGGGATGATCGGCTGGCTCGCCTTGGACTCGACGAACACGAAGAGCAGACCGAGGACGATCGAACCGGCGACCATCGCGTACGTCTGCCAGGACAGCCAGGCGTACTTGTCACCGGCGAAGGTGACCCAGATCAGCAGCAGCGACACGGCGGCGGAGATCAGGGACGCGCCGCCCCAGTCGACCTTGACCTCCCGCTTCACCACGGGCAGGTGCAGGGTCTTCTGCAGGACGATCAGCGCGATGATCGCGAAGGGCACGCCGACGTAGAAGCACCAGCGCCAGCCCAGCCAGGAGGTGTCGGTGATGACACCGCCGAGCAGCGGGCCGCCGACGGTGGCCACGGCGAAGGTGGCGCCGAGGTAGCCGGAGTAACGGCCGCGCTCCCGCGGCGAGATCATCGCGGCCATGACGATCTGGGCGAGGGCGGACAGACCGCCGGTGCCTATGCCCTGCACCACACGGCAGGCGATCAGCATGGCCGGGTTCTGGGACAGGCCCGCGCAGGCCGACGCCAGGACGAAGATGACGAGCGCTATCTGGACGAGCGCCTTCTTGCTGTAGAGGTCGGCGAGCTTGCCCCACAGGGGAGTGGCCGCGGTCATCGACAGCAGGGCGGCCGTGACCACCCAGGTGTAGGCGGACTGGCCGCCGCCGAGGTCGCCGATGATGTGCGGCAGCGCGTTGGAGACGATCGTGGACGACAGGATCGCCACGAACATGCCGAGCAGCAGCCCGGAGAGCGCCTCCATGATCTGCCGGTGGGTCATCGGAGCGCTGCCGGGGGAGCCTCCTCCGTGCTTGGCGTGGGCCCGCACACCGGCTGGTGTGGTCGTTGCCATGGGCTTCCTTTTTCTTACGTGCTTGCGGGTGTACGGGTGGTCTTGGGGGCAACGGGTGCGGGGATCCGGGCCGGAGCGGAACGGCAGTCTCCGAAGCTGGCGCGCAGGCGTGTCATCAGCCGGATCAGCTGGCCGACCTCGTCGTCGGTCCAGTCGCTCAGCCGCTCGCTGAGCAGGCGGGTGCTCCGCAGGGTCAGCTCGTCGAGCTGGTCCAGCCCGGCGGGCGTCAGGCGCAGGATGCGCGAACGCTTGTCCGCGGGGTCCTGGATCCGCTCGATCCAGCCGCGTGCGGCGACGTGCGCGACGTGCCGGCTGGTCACCGACATGTCCACGGAGAGCAGCTCGGCGAGCTTGCTCATGCGCATGTCCCCGTGGCGGCCGAGCAAGGTCAGCACGGCGGCCGAGCCGGCCGGGCAGTCGGGCGGCAGGATCCGCCCCATGTCCCGTTTCACGGCTCCGACGGCACTGAGCTGACGCGCGAGCTCTTCGTACTGCGTCTGCTCGGCCATCACACCTCCCGAATTCGTTGCTCAGGGCAACGGTAGAGTGGTTGGTTGCCACAGGCAAACAAATCGGACCCCGGCGGCGCAAAAACATGGCAAAGGCAAGTATTGGCGAATGTAAACCCGCAGGTGAAGTGTCGTCCGCTGTCCCGGGACCACGGTGCGACGCGGTCGGCGTCCAGTCGCCCGTCGGAGTTCCTTGCCGAGCGACGTGCCGAGCGACGTGCCGAGCGGGGTGCCGAGCGGGGTGCCAGGTGGGATGCCAAATGAGCTGCAGGGCCCCCCGCTTGGGCGGCGGCAGCGTTTTCGCTAGGGTCTCGGGCCATGGCTAACACCCAGGGCCCGCAGGGCAACTACGACCCCGCCGGCAGCACCCAGATGTTCCGCGCGTTCGTCGACGACGCGCCTCCCCAGAGCGCGCAGCAGCAGGCCTCCTCCGGCCCGCGTGTCGGACTGATCGTCGCTGTCGTCGCCGCGGTGGCGGTCGTCGCGGCCGTCGCCTGGCTCGCGCTCAAGTAGGGCGAACCGCCCTTTCGGTACGAACCACTCTTTCCGGCTCCCAGGCTCCGTCCATCGGCGCCGGCCGCCCTCTCTCCCCCGTCGGCTCCCTCTCCGCCGGCCCCGCCGCCCCCGCGCGCGGCCGGGAAACGGCTCCCAGACATACGACGGCCGCCGACGCGCCCGAACGGCGCCTCGGCGGCCAGGAGTCGACGTCACCACGGCAGTGCGCCGTGATGTCCGACGCCCCGTCGAAAGACAGGCGCCGGACCGTACGGATCAGTCGCTGATGAGCCCCTCCCGCAGCTGTGCCAGCGTCCGGGTCAGCAGCCGGGAGACGTGCATCTGCGAGATGCCGACCTCCTCGCCGATCTGCGACTGGGTCATGTTGGCGAAGAAGCGGAGCATGATGATCCGCCGCTCCCGGGGCGGCAGCTTGGCCAGCAGCGGCTTGAGCGACTCGCGGTACTCCACGCCCTCCAGCGCCGTGTCCTCGTAGCCGAGGCGGTCGGCCAGGGAGCCCTCGCCGCCGTCGTCCTCGGGGGTCGGGGAGTCGAGCGAGGAGGCGGTGTAGGCGTTGCCGACCGCGAGGCCGTCGACGACGTCCTCCTCCGACACGCCCAGCACGGCGGCCAGTTCCGTGACGGTCGGGGAGCGGTCGAGCTTCTGCGAGAGCTCGTCGCTGGCCTTGGTGAGCGCCAGACGCAGCTCCTGAAGGCGCCTGGGTACCCGCACCGACCACGAGGTGTCGCGGAAGAAGCGCTTGATCTCGCCCACGACCGTCGGCATCGCGAAGGTCGGGAACTCCACCCCCCGCTCGCAGTCGAAGCGGTCGATCGCCTTGATCAGGCCGATGGTGCCGACCTGGACGATGTCCTCCATCGGCTCGTTGCGCGAGCGGAAGCGGGCCGCCGCGTAACGGACCAGCGGGAGGTTCAGCTCGATCAGGGTGTCCCGGACGTAGGCGCGCTCGGGACTGTCCTCGTCGAGTGCGGCGAGCCGCAGGAACAGGGAGCGGGACAGGGTGCGGGTGTCGATGATCTCCGAGGCCGGCAAGGCCGACGCGGCCGGAACAGCCGGGGCGGGAGCGGCCTCGAGGGCCGCCACGTCGTCGAGGGCGTCGAGCGGCTCGAGCGCCGGGGAGGGCGTCTCGCTCTTCGTGAGCGTCAGCACCTTGGAGCTGCCCTGGTCTGCGGACATGCCACCCCCTCTGGGTCGCGGGACGGTCGCGGCCACGCTCTCTGACGAGGAGAACGCAGCCCTCACCTGAATACCGGAGCCGAAGCCACGGCAAACGCGCTTCCCGCAGAATGTCACATGTCGGCAACGCGCTGTAGGGACTTGTCGACAAGTCAGAACCGAATCGGCCCTGGAAAAAAGGGGTCTGACGGCTTTTCTGCTTGAAGATGTCGGGAAGTGCCCTGATGGGTGATTCGCTCTTCCCGGTTACGCGTCGATCCTGTTTGCGGATCGCAATCGCTGGAAGCTACGGGCGAGTAGCCGGGACACGTGCATCTGGGACACGCCGAGTTCCGCACTGATCTGCGACTGGGTCAGATTGCTGTAGTAGCGCAGCAACAGGATCCGCTGTTCCCGTTCGGGAAGCTGGACGAGGAGGTGGCGGACCAGGTCGCGGTGCTCGACACCGTCCAGGGCCGGGTCCTCGTAGCCGAGCCGGTCCAGCAGCCCGGGCAGCCCGTCGCCCTCCTGGGCCGCCTCCAGGGAGGTCGCGTGGTACGAGCGTCCGGCCTCGATGCAGGACAGCACCTCCTCCTCGGTGATGCGCAGCCGCTCGGCGATCTCGGCGGTCGTGGGGGAGCGGCCGAAGGCGGTCGTCAGGTCCTCGGTCGCGCTGTTGACCTGCACCCACAACTCGTGCAGCCGGCGCGGGACGTGGACCGTGCGGACGTTGTCGCGGAAGTAGCGCTTGATCTCGCCGACGACCGTCGGCATGGCGAAGGTCGGGAACTGCACGCCCCGGTCCGGGTCGAAGCGGTCGATGGCGTTGATGAGCCCGATGGTGCCGACCTGGACGACGTCCTCCATCGGCTCGTTGCGGGAGCGGAAGCGGGCGGCCGCGTAGCGCACGAGCGGCAGGTTCGCCTCGATGAGCGCCCCGCGCACGCGGGAATGCTCGGACGTGCCGGGTTCGAGCTCCTTCAACTGGGTGAAGAGCACCTGCGTGAGGGCCCGGGTGTCGGCACCGCGCCGCTTCTCCGGAGCCGGGGCCGGATCCGCAGCGGGAGTCTCGGCCGGAGCCGGGGTGGCCGTGGTCGAGGCCGTGGCCGTGGTGGTGGCCGGGGCCGAGACGGGATCCTGGGGCGGCGCAGTCTTGGCCGACACGGTCAACGCCACCTCTTCGTCGATCAACTCATCCGTCAAAAGCGGTCATAGCATCACAAGACAGGTGCATCGTGTTCAAGCACCGCATATGCACGTGTTGAGGGATGAAATAGGGCATAAGACGTCGAGAGGCCCCGCACCGTTCCGATGCGGGGCCGAGCGTGCATCCGTACGGCCGTACGGCTGAGAAGTGCCGGGCCGTCAGAACTCGTAGTCGGCGATCACCCACGTGGCGAACTCGCGCCACTGGGCGACGCCCGCCTGGTGGGCCGGGTGCTCCAGGTACCGGCGCAGCGCGTCGGTGTCCTCGACCGCCGAGTTGATCGCGAAGTCGTAGGCGATGGGCCGGTCGCTGACGTTCCAGGCGCACTCCCAGAAGCGCAGGTCCTCGATCTGCCCGCCGAGGGCGCGGAAGGCCTCGACGCCCGCCACGACGCGCGGGTCGTCCCGCTCGATGCCTTCATTGAGCTTGAAGAGGACCAGGTGGCGGATCATCATTTTCCTCCGTCGGCGGCCCACGTCATGAAGTCGCCTATGGCCTTGGCGGCGTCCGATATGCCCTCGAAGCCTATCTCGACGTAGCCCGCGGCCCCCTTCGGGTCTGTGATGATCACGTACAGCACGAAGACCACGAGCACATAGACGACGATCCTCTTGGCGTTCATCGCCATCGCGGCCTCCCCCTGTCGGTGATTTCCCTGTCGCTGAGCTGCCTGTAGTCGGTACCGCCCGGGCCGAGCGCTGTAGATGATCGCACAAAGGGCCCCGTCCAGGTGGACGGGGCCCTTCTCAAGCGGTAGCGGAGGGATTTGAACCCTCGGTGACTTGCGCCACACTCGCTTTCGAGGCGAGCTCCTTCGGCCGCTCGGACACGCTACCGAGGGAGACCTTACAGCACACCGGGCCGTGCTCCGAAATCCGTTTCCGCCCCGCCCCGGCGGCCCGGGTTCAGCGGCCGCGGAAGAAGTCGGTCAGCAGCGCGGCGCACTCCTCGGCGAGCACGCCCTCGATCACCTCGGGCCGGTGGTTGAGCCGCCGGTCCCGTACGACGTCCCACAGGGAGCCGGCGGCGCCGGCCTTCTCGTCGCGGGCGCCGTAGACCACCCGGTCCACCCGGGACAGCACGATCGCTCCGGCGCACATCGTGCACGGCTCCAGCGTGACCACCAGGGTGCAGCCCGACAGCCGCCACTGCCCGGTCTTCGCGGCGGCCCGCCGGATGGCGAGCACCTCCGCGTGGGCGGTCGGGTCGCCGGTGGCCTCCCGCTCGTTGTGGCCGACGCCGAGCACGGTCGTGCCGTCGGCGGACAGCACGACCGCGCCCACGGGCACGTCCCCGCCCGGGACGGCCTGCCCGGCCTCGTCCAGGGCGAGCCGCATCGCGGCCCGCCAGCGGTCGCGCACCGGGTCCGGAGCCCGGGCATGGTCCGGGGCCCCGGCCGGGGCCGGCGTCCGGCTCGTGTCCGGCATCCCGCTCATGTCGGACGGTCCGCCCGGGGCCGGCGCGTCCGGCCCGGTCAGCGGACGGTCTCCAGCACCTCCGAGGCACCCAGGGCCTCGGCGATGGCGTTCAGCGCGTCCTCCGGGTCCAGGATGCGCAGCTCCTTCGCGCCGACCCCCAGGTCGTCGAGGATCTCGCCGTCGCCCAGCGGGCTGTGCGTGATGGCTTCGGCGGACGCCGACTCCTCCTCCTCGTCGTCCTCGGTGGACGCCGGTTCGCCGTCCTCCGTGCCGTCGAGGTCGAGGGCGTCCAGGTCGGGGCCGTCGTCGCCGGGCTCCCGGCCGAGCAGTTCGTCGGTGAGCAGGATCTCGCCGTACGAGCTACGGGCAGCGGCGGCGGCGTCGGAGACGTAGATACGAGGGTCGTCCTCGCCGTCCACGCGCACCACGCCGAACCACGCGTCCTCCTGCTCGATCAGGACGAGCACCGTGTCGTCGTCGGCCGAGGCTTCCCGGGCCAGGTCGGCCAGGTCGGCCAGCGTCTCCACATCGTCGAGCTCTGTGTCGCTCGCTTCCCACCCGTCTTCGGTGCGCGCGAGCAGTGCGGCGAAGTACACCGTGACTCTCCCACTGGTCATAGGCGTGCCGGTTGGGGGTCCCCCCGGCGGAGGTTCTGGGCGGGGGAGCTGGGCTCCGAGCCCCACCCACTCGGAATCGTGGCAGAAACAAGGCCTTCAGGGGACGTCTTCGGCTCCCTGTGTCCGGCAGTTTTGATCGCACACCGGTAAAGGACTCACCAGCGCACTCGTTGCCGCCACCAGCGGATCGTACGCGGCTTTCCCCCGGCGGCCACGCACACCCACCGTCGGAGACGTCCGTGCGGGTGCAGCTCCACTCCCGTGTGCCTTCCGCGCGTGTCTTGCCGTGTGTCCGGTCCTGCGCCTTCCCTGGGGTTCTCGCTGGGGCCGTGGCGGGAGCCTTCCGCGACCCGCGCCCATGGCCCGAGTGCGTGACTCGGCGCACGGCGGGGGTCCTTCGTGCCCCGATGGCGATTCCGGCGCCCGTGTCCCGGTGGCGCCCGTGTCCGGTGCCCGTGTCCCGGTGGCGCCCGTGTCCCAGTGGTGTCCTACCAGCGGAACGTGCGCATGCGCATGGCGTGCCGCAGCCGGGCGGTCTTGGCGCGGCGCGGCTGGACGCGGTCGCGCAGGGCCCGGGCCTCGGCGAGATCGCGCAGGAACCGGGCCCGGCGGCGGCGCCGTTCGGCGTCGGCGTCCGCCGCGCCGGCCGTCTCCGGGAGGTCCGCCGTCTTCCGTCGCACGCGCGGCGACGGGTCCTTGTCAGGTTCCCGTTCCCGATCAGGCATCGGCTCACCACCCCAGTCCGTCACTCCCACTTTCCCCCGGATGCCGGGTTTGATGCCACAACAGCGCACGCCGGCGGGGGTGCGGCCCGGGCCGCCCGCCGACGGGACAGCGGGCGGGCGGGCGGAATCGGGGCCCGGTTACTGTTGGCCCATGCGTCTCCACGTCGTCGACCACCCGCTGGTCGCTCACAAGCTCACCACGCTGCGCGACCGCCGCACCGACTCCCCGACCTTCCGCCGGCTCGCCGACGAACTGGTCACCCTGCTCGCCTACGAGGCGACCCGCGACGTGCGCACCGAACAGGTCGACATCAACACGCCGGTCGCCCCGACCACCGGCGTCAAGCTCTCCCACCCGCGGCCCCTGGTGGTGCCGATCCTGCGGGCCGGGCTCGGCATGCTGGACGGCATGGTGCGGCTGCTGCCGACCGCCGAGGTGGGCTTCCTGGGCATGATCCGCAACGAGGAGACGCTGCAGGCCTCCACGTACGCCACGCGCATGCCGGAGGACCTCTCCGGCCGTCAGGTCTACGTCCTGGACCCGATGCTCGCCACCGGCGGCACGCTGGTCGCGGCCATCCAGGAGCTGATCAAGCGCGGCGCCGACGACGTGACCGCGGTCGTCCTGCTGGCCGCACCCGAGGGCGTCGCCGTGATGGAGCGCGACCTGGCGGGCACCCCGGTGACCGTGGTGACGGCCTCGGTGGACGAACACCTCAACGAGCACGGCTACATCGTCCCGGGCCTCGGAGACGCGGGCGACCGGATGTACGGCGCCGCCGAGTAGTACCGGCCCGCCGCCTGACGCCTCTCCAGCCGCCCCACGGGGCCACCCGCCACCGACCCGGCCGCGGGGACCTCAGCAGCCCTTCTTCGGGGCGGTTGCCGAGGACTGGGGGGCGGTCAGGGCGGTCAGGGCCTGATCGGCGGCCGCCTGCAGGGTCAGCGCCTTGAAGCCCGTGCCGATGATCAGGTCCACGTCGGTGCCCTTGCGGGTGTCCGTGCGGCTCTCCGCCCCGGCGAGCTGGGTGGCGAGGACGGGCAGCGAGGTGTTCAGCGACGAGGCCGGGCCGAGGAGCAGTCCGGCGCCCTTGACCTTCTTGTCGAACTGCTCGGTCGCGTTGCCCACCTGACCGATGCGGAAGCCGCGCTTCTTCAGCTCGTCCGCGGTCTGCTTGGCCAGGCCGCTGCGGGGCGTGGCGTTCAGGACGTTGACCGTGATCTGGCCCGGCTTGGGCAGCGCCCGGGCCGCGCTCGTCGCCGACGGGCTCGCCGACGCCTTGGTCGAGCAGTCCCCGTCGGTGCCGGCCGCCGAGGCCTTCCGGCCGCCGGTGAAGACATCGATGAGCTGCCACGTGCCCCAGCCGGTCACGCCAAGGACGGCGACGGAGGCGACGGCGAGGAACACGAGCCTGCCGCGCCGCCGGGGCTTGCGCATCCGCGGGTACCTGTTCCCCGTGATCCGGTACTTCCCGCCCATGCCGGGGGGAGTCAGCATGCTCATGAGCGCAGCGTAGTGGGCATGAGCGGTGATTCCTACTAGATGATCATTGGGGCGGCTCAGCAGAACCCGAAAGGTCCAAGCCGTCACCGAACGGCCGGTCCGGACGGCTCGACTCCCGGCTCACGGTCCCGGCTCAGGCCCTGGCCAAGGGCCCGGCTCAGGGGCCCGGCTTCAACGGCGTGGGCCCGCGGCCCGGATGCTCAGTCCAGCTCCAGCACGCGCGCGTGCAGCACCTGGCGCTGCTGGAGCGCCGCCCGCACCGCGCGGTGGAGGCCGTCCTCCAGATACAGGTCGCCCTGCCACTTCACGACGTGCGCGAAGAGGTCGCCGTAGAAGGTCGAGTCCTCCGCGAGGAGGGTCTCCAGGTCGAGCTGCTGCTTGGTGGTCACGAGCTGATCGAGGCGGACCGGGCGCGGCGCGACGTCCGCCCACTGCCGGGTGCTCTCCCGGCCGTGGTCGGGGTACGGCCGGCCGTTTCCGATGCGCTTGAAGATCACACGGAGAGCCTACCGGCCCAGACCTTCCGGGCGCAGCCCGGCCGCCGGAGTGCGGCGCTGGAAATGCCGCAGCAAAACCGGGCGAACCGGGAACGGGGGCTTGAGTTCGGCGACAGCGGGACCGTGCCCGGACCGCACGGTGCGCGAGCCGCCGCCGCAGGACCGTTGTGCACAGGCTGTGGACAACGGGGTCACACGGTGCGGGGGACGCGTTCGGCGTGCCCGCGGATACGGAAGGCGGTGACGATCTCGAAGACGCCGACCACCACCAACCACCACCCGCCGAGCGTGATGAGCACCGCGGCCGACTGGAGCGGGGCGTCGATCAGCACGATGCCGGCGACGAAGGTGAGGATGCCGAGGAAGATCTGCCAGCCGCGCGCGGGCGTGCCGCGGTCGTGGACGGCGGCGATCGTCAGGGTGATGCCACGGATCAGCCAGCCGATGCCGATCCACAGCGCGAGCAACAGGATCGACTGCGTGGCGCCGCGGAAGCACAGCAGGCCCAGCAGGATCGACAGGGTGCCGCTGACGAAGGCCAGCACGCGCAACGAGGTCGTCTTGTGGGTGCCGAACGCGGAGACCAACTGGAGCACGCCGCTGACCAGCAGGTAGATCCCGAAGAGGATTCCGGCGGCCAGCAGGGAGGCGCCCGGCCAGAGCAGCACCAGGATGCCGAGGACCAGGGCGGCCACACCGGCGGCGAGGACCGCCTGCCAGGCGGCGTGGGACAGAAGGTGCAGGGGCCCTTCCAGCGGCGGTTCGTACTGCGGGGGCGGCGATGTCCGCGGCTCCCGCGGGTCACGCACGGCGTGGACGCGGCGATCGTCGTACCCCGGGCCGTCGGGGCCGCTGCTCGGTGGCTCGGTCATGGTTCATGCTGGGACCGGGCGCGCGCGTACCGCCACCCGGGACCGGCCGGTCGGCTGACGTGCGGCGCACGGCCCGCCTCGGCCGCACCGCCCTCCCGGTCACTTCCCGGAGGGCCTGGTCGCCCTGCCCGCTTCGGCTGCCTTGGCCGCCGCCTTCAGCTCCTGCTTGTGCGCCCGCACTCTGGCCAGCGACTCGGGCCCGGTGATGTCCGCGACGGACCGGAAGGAGTCCGGCTCGCCGTACGCTCCCGCCGCCTCCCGCCACCCCGTGGGCCGCACACCGAGCTGCTTGCCGAGCAGCGCCAGGAAGATCTGCGCCTTCTGCTTGCCGAAACCGGGCAGCTCCTCGAGGCGTCGCAGCAGTTCGCGCCCGCTGTCGACGTCCCGCCAGATGGTCTCGGGGTCGCCGTCGTAGTGTTCGACGAGGTATTGGCACAGCTGCTGGATCCGCTTGGCCATCGACGCCGGGTAGCGGTGTACGGCCGGCTTGTCCGACAGGAGCCGGGCGAAGGTCTCCGGCTCGAAGGCCACGATCTCGTGGGCGTCCAGGTCGTCGGTGCCCATGCGCCCGGCGATCGTCGCCGGCCCGGTGAACGCCCACTCCATCGGGATCTGCTGGTCCAGCAGCATGCCGACCAGCGCGGCGAGCGGACTGCGGCCGAGGAGCGCGTCGGCCTCGGGGTCCTGGGCGAGATGAAGGGTGACGTCCATGTCCCGATGGTCGCCCGCCGGACGGCGTGACGCAGCCGGAGGACTCGGGCGGGGCCGGCGGCCGGGACCGCGGCATGGTGTTCCGGGAGTCGGACCCCCTCGGCCCGTGCCGGCCCCGCCCCGCGCCCGACCGGCCCTCCCGCCCCGCAAGTCAGCCTTCTCGCGGGACCCTGGGTGAGCAGAGCGCCGTCTTCGTCCGTACTCATCCAGAAGCCGGCGAGTTCCAAGACGGAGAAGTGACGTGACCGGACGGCGGGGCGAAGGTCGGGACGGCGCTGTGCGCCGTGGACGCGTACGGCGACGACTTGGGAAGCTGACGCTGCTCGGCGGGGTACTGGTCCTGCTCCTCCTCGGCGGCGCCGGACCCGCCTCCGCCCACGCCGCCCTGCGGGGCGCGGACCCCGCCGACGGAATCGTCCTCAAGACGGCGCCCGGCACGATCACTCTGGCCTTCACCGAGTCCGTCAGCCTGCTCGACGACTCCTTCCGCCTGTTCGACCCCGAGGGGCGGCGGGTGCGCACGGGCGAGCCGCAGCACGCGCCCGGACGACCGGACACGGCCCGGGTGGCGTTCCCGGAGGGGCTGGGCGAAGGCACGTTCACCGTGGCGTGGCGGGTGGTGTCGGCCGACAGCCACCCCGTCTCCGGCGCCTTCACCTTCTCCGTGGGAAAGCCGTCCCCGACGATGGCCGCGATCGACACCGGCCCGTCCGAGAACCCCACGACCCGCGGCCTCTACGACCTCGCCCGCTACACCGCCTACGGCGCCGCGGCCCTGCTCATCGGTACGGCGGCCTTCGAGCTGCTGTGCCGTCCGCCGAACGCGAACCCGCTGCGCAAGCCGCTGGCGGCGGGCTGGTGGGCACTGCTGGCCTCCACGCTCGCCCTGCTCGTGCTGCGGGCGCCCTACGAGACCGGGACCGGTCCGGTGTCGGCCTTCGACCCCGCGGCCGTCTCCCGCACCCTGACCGGCCGCCCCGGTCTGATGCTGCTGGCCCGCCTGGCCCTGCTCGCCCCGGCGGCTGTCCTCCTCGTGCGGCTGTCCCGGCGCCGGCCGGAGGAGAAGGCCTCGCGCGCGACCCTGGCGGCGGGCGCCGCGCTGGCCCTCGCCCTGGCGCTGACGTGGGCGGGGTCCGAGCACGCCTCGGCCGGTATCCAGGTTCCGGTGGCGATGACCTCGTCGGTGCTGCATCTGCTGGCGATGGCGGTCTGGCTGGGCGGCCTGACGGCCCTCCTGACCACCCTTCAGCACGTCACGACCGACGAGCCGGAGGCGGGGCACGGCGCGACGGAGCCGGGGCCGCAGGCAAGGGCGGCAGTCACGGTCGCGTCCGAAGGCAGCGGAGGCCGTACGACGGTCGCGGTCGCTGAGGGGAGCAGCGCGGTGGCGCCTTCCGCGGACGGTCCTGCGCTGACCGCGGCGGTGGCGCGCTTCTCCCGGATCGCCTTCGGCGCCGTCACCGTCCTCGTCGTCACCGGGGTCTACCAGTCCTGGCGCGGCCTCGGCTCCTGGGCCACGCTCACCGGCACGGCGTACGGCCGGTTGCTGTTGGTCAAACTCGTGGTGGTGGCACTGCTGCTGGTGGTGGCGGCCCGTTCCCGGCGCTGGACGGCACGGCTGGTGACGGCGGACACGGAGCCGGACGTACCCGACGGGAAGGCACCGGCGGTACCCGACGGGGAGGCACGAGCGGAGGCCTCCGGGACAAAGCCACCCGCGCCCGCATTCGCGCCCGCCCCCGACGCCTGCCGCCGCGCCCTGCGCCGCTCCGTCCTGGCCGAGGTCGCCGTGGGCATCGCGGTCCTGGTCTTCACCACGGTGCTGGCCGGCACCCTGCCGGGCCGCGCGGCCGCCGAGGCGGCCGAGGCCACGCCCGAGGCCGGGGTCCCGGGAGCCACCGTCACGGTCATTCCGTTCGACGTCGGCACCCCGGGCGGTCACGGCAAGGTGCAGATCACCCTGGAACCGGGCCGGGTCGGCCAGAACGCCGTGGAGGCCGTCGTCTACGGCCCGGACGGCGGCCTGACCATCGTCCCCGAACTGCGCCTGTCCCTGTCCCTGCCCGCGCAGAAGATCGGACCCGTCGACGCCGGGCTCACCAACAGGGGCGGCTACTGGGGCACCGACTCCCTCAACCTCCCGATCCCCGGCACCTGGACCATGAAGGCGACGGTACGGGTGTCGGAAATCGACCAGGTGAGTGTGGAACGGAAGGTCCGGATCCTGCGCTAGCGACTGCGGGACGCCGGCCGGTGCGTCGGCGGGTGCGGAACGCGGCGGGTCGATACCCGTGACATGCGACTCCGGGGACGTATTGTCGACGTGCCGCACACCGAACGGCGGATCACCGGCCCATGCCCGTCTCTTCATTTGTACGGATGAGACATCCCATCGCACATATAGGGCTAATCAGGGAATTCCTTCACCCATTTGCCGCGCATCCGGGGAAAGTCGGACGGCGTTAGTCGGGACATGACTAAGGCAACCAGGGAAGGGTACTGGGGTCTGTTCGGGGGTCAGGAGCGAGAGGACCCGGTCGCCGCACACGCGGTGGCGCTGGGTCCCTACACCTACCTTCCCGCCCCGGTGCACTCGTCGGCCACTGTCAACGGCACCCTGACCAGGGGAGGTTTTCCGGTCGCGCTCAAGGTGACGGAGCCCCTGCTGCGGGATTTCCTGGAGGCGATGAGCAGACTGGAAGCCGACCTCGCGCGCCGCTGGCTCGGTTCGGAGGGCCGGTCCCGTTTCTCGGGAGCGGAATAGCCGGCCCGTCATGTACGACGAACGTATCGATCATCGTTCCGGCCATTCGACTGACCATTCGGGCTATCCCGGTTACCCGAGCCGTACGGACGGATACCAGGGGGCGGGCACCGGCCGGCACCGGGGCCCGGCGGAGTTCTTCACGTCTCCCCTGGAGCCGCCGGACGCGGCCTGGGACCCCGCCGAGGAACTGGCCTTCATGCTCCAGGACGCGATGGAGGAGCACCGGCCGGACATCCTCGTCGCCCGGGACGAGGCACCGGTCACCGAGCCCGCCCCGAGCATCAGCACGCCCCTGGAGAACCTCCAGGCGATCACGGAGGAACTGCCTCCGCTGAAGGCGGTCACCCGACGCCATCGAAAGGTCCGGGAACGCAAGCGTCCGAACGTCCTGCGGACCGCCAGTCACGTCATCGCCGCGCTGACCGCGGTGATCGCTTCCTCAGTGAGTTTCTTCGGCGGAATGGTTGCCTACGATCCCCTCCGCGTCGTGGCCATGGCACGGACGCAGGACGGCATCGCGTCCTGGTGGCCCCTGCTGGTCTACGGCCCCTGGCTGGTCGCCTCGCTGTCCGTGCTGCGGGCCGCGCTGCACCAGCGCCGCGCCGTCCACTCCTGGGGCGTGGTGCTGATCTTCTCGTCCATCGCGATGCTTCTGTGCGTGCTGCAGGCACCCCGGACGATCGTGGACATCGCCGTGGCCGCCCTGCCGGGCCTGGCCTCCCTGGCCTGCTTCCAGCAGTTCGTACGCCAGATCACCCTGACCCGACCGCCCCGGCGCACGTCGCCCCGCCACCGCCAGCCCCGCACCCCCCACACCGATACCCCGTCCACGTCCACCACGACGGCGGCGCGACCGGCCGGAGGCACGGCACGCAAGAGTGCCTGAGCCGATCGTTCCCCGGAGCCGGGCCCCAAGGGCGCCACGGACGTGGTCGCGGGGCCACCATGGAGATGGACGGAGTATGGCGGACGCGAAGGAGGCCGCCATGGCAGCCGCGCATCTCCCGGCATCGCCCCTGGTGGTCAGGGCGACCGACGGCCGACGGGCCGAACTGGCACTCGCCGGGGACATCGGGGCGGAAGCCCTGTGGCCACTGGAGGAACGACTCGGAGCCCCGCCGCTGAACGAGGCCGACGAGTGGATCGTGGACATGAGCGAGGCCACCCACCTCGACCTGGCGTGCGCCTATGCCCTGCTGCGGGTCGCCACGCGGTGGCCGGCGACCGCGCTCACCATTCGCGGAGCCCGGCGCACCGTGCACCGGACCCTGCACCACGTCGGGCTCGACACGGTCGCGGTGATGGAGGACTTAGGAGCGGCGGAGCCCTGAGAGGGCTCAGGGTGCTTGGGCGGCTTGGGGGCGGCGGAGGGTCGGTGTCGGAGGGGGCAGGATCGGACGGATCCCGAATATTTCGGTGACCGATGTAATCTGGAGTCATGGCTCCGGATACGACGCACAGCCCGTCCCGTCCGCGCTGGCCCGCCGTGCTCACCGCGGAGCGGGCCCGCCCGGAGGGGATCCGGTCACGACCGAACGCCTGGTGGCTGGCCGTGGCCACGGTGTGCTTCGGGGCCTTCATGGGTCAGCTGGACGCGAGCATCGTGACGCTGACCTACGGGAGCCTGCGCACCGAGTTCCACGCCTCGCTCGCCGCGGTGGAATGGGTGTCGCTGGCGTATCTGCTGGCCCTGGTGGCGCTGCTGGTGCCGGCCGGGCGGCTGGCGGACGCGCACGGCCGCAAGCTGCTGTACCTGTACGGGTTCGCCGTCTTCACGCTGGCGTCCGCCGCCTGCGGACTGGCGCCCTCCTTGGCGGCGCTGGTGGGCTTCCGGGTGGTGCAGGCGGCCGGAGCGGCGTTGATGCAGGCCAACAGCGTCGCGCTGGTGACCACCAGCGCGCCCCGCGGGCGGATGCGCACCGCGCTCGGCGTGCAGGCCGCCGCGCAGGCGCTGGGGCTCGCCCTGGGGCCCACCGTGGGTGGCGCACTGGTGTCCACCCTGGGCTGGCGCTGGGTGTTCTGGGTGAACGTGCCGGTCGGGGTGGTCGCGCTGGTGAGCGGGCACTATCTGCTGCCGCGGACCAGGGCCCGCACGAAGGTCGCCCGCTTCGACTGGGCCGGACTGGTGCTGCTGGCCGTGGCGACGACCTGCGCGCTGCTCGGTGTGTCCGCGGCCTCCGGTCTGCCGGTGCCCGCCTGGGGTGTGGTCCTGCTGTTCGGGGTGGCGGCTCTGGCCGGCTGGGGCTTCGTCCGCCATCAGCGGCGGACCGCCGCGCCCTTGCTCGATCTGGCTCTGCTGCGGGTGCGCGCGGTCGCGTTCGGGCTGGTCGGGGCACTCAGCGGATACCTGGTGCTGTTCGGTCCGCTGGTGCTGGTGCCGGTCGTGCTGACCGCGCGAGGCGTCTCGGAGCTGACCGCGGGACTGGTGCTGACCGCGTTGCCCGCCGGGTTCGCCCTCGGCGCCACCGGCGGCGACCGGCTGCTGCCGCGCTCCCTGACCGACCGTGGCCGGTGCCTGACCGGAGCCGGCGTATTCCTCCTCGCCACGGCCGCGCTCCTGGCCGTTCCCCTCACCATTGCCTGGCTGGTGCCGCTGCTGGCCCTGGTCGGGGCGGGGCTGGGGACGTTCACCCCGGCCAACAACGCCCTGATCATGGGCGCGATCCCCGTCCGTTCCTCCGGCACCGGTGGCGGCCTGGTCAACATGACCCGCGGTCTGGGCACCGCCCTGGGCGTGGCGCTGGTCACCCTCGCCCTGCACCTGGCGGCCGGCGGCGGAACCGAGGCCGGCGCGCGGTGGTCCGCGTCGATTCTGGTGGCGGTGTCGGCCGTCGCCGTCGTCTCGGCCTGGCTGGGGCCGGACCGGGGCGACCACCGTCGGTCCCTTCCGGGGCTCGGGGCGTGAGAACGATGCGTGAGCCGGTGAACAACCCGCACAACTCGCGCGAGCCGGTGGACGACCCGGCGGCGGTACGAGCAGGAGGGCGCGCACGGCGGCCCGGCTACCCTTGCCGCATGTCCGCGCAGCCCCGCTCCGAGCTTCCCCTGCCCGGCCCCGCCACCGAGGCGCCGGACGCCCGGCTGCTCACCGAGGCTGTGACCCGCCTGCGCCGCGCCCTGCGGGCCTCGATCCGCACCGACTATCCATGGGAGAAGCTGCCCATGGCCCAGGTCGAGCTGCTCCAGGTGCTCGGTGAGCACTCGCCCGCCCGGATCAGCGACCTCGCCGCCCGCCAGCGACTCGCGCCGAGCACCGTCAGCGGACTGATCGGCCAGATGATCACCACGGGCCTGGTCGCGCGCGAGGTCGACTCCGCCGACCGCCGCGCCTCCGTCGTCACTCTCACCGAGGCCGGACGGGACCAGCTCGCCGCGTGGACCACCGCCCACGAACGCCGGATGGACGCCGCGCTGGCCTCCCTGGACGGCGCCGATCGGGCCGCCGTCGCCGCCGCCCTGCCCGCTCTCTTCCAACTCGCCGAACAACTCGGTCAGTTGGACAACGGCGGGGCCGCGGGCTGACACGACGAGGGCTCCCACCAGAATCCGGTCGGAGCCCTCGCCGTCCTGCTGGGTGCCCTTCGGTGTCAGGCGGTCGCGCAGACGGCCTCGACGAAGTGGCCCACCTGCGTCTCCGGCAGAGTGCGTGAGAGGTCCGACTCGCTGATCATGCCGACCAGGCGGTGGTTCTCGATGACGGGCAGCCTGCGGATCCGGTGTTCCTCCATGGTCCTCAGGACACTGTCGCTGTCGGCGTTCGCGTCGATCGTGATCGGCTTGCCCTGCTCCAGCTCACCCGCCGTCATGGTCCGGGGATCCCTCCCCTTGGCGAGGCACTGCACCACGATGTCGCGGTCCGTGATGATCCCGTGGAGGCGGTCGTCGGGCCCGCAGATCGGCAGGGCTCCGACGTCCAGCTCCATCATCCGGCGCGCCGCGTCCTCCAGCGTCTCGCTCTCCTGGACGCATGTGGCACCGGTGTGCATGATCTCCCGTGCGGTGGTCATGACCGTCTCCTTCGAGCTTCGGTGGCCGGCACGGAGAGAGCCAAGGTCCTGGCCCGCCCCGGCCAGTTCGGCTTACCACCAGTGTCGGTTCTCCCCGGGCCCGCCGCATGCCGTGGAGGCCCGGCTCCCGCTGAGACACCAGCCCACTCCAGGTGGGGCGTTTGCATGCGTTTGTGGTAATTCAATACCGTTGGTCGCGGGGGCAACCGACGTTCGGGCAGGGCAGAGCGATGACCTTCAGTCCGTCTTCGCCGCGGCCGGCCGCACACCGGGAGCGGGCGCCCGTCCATCTGTCGTCACTGGTGAAGCGACCCGTGGTGGACCGGGGCGACCGGTCGCTCGGCCGGCTCTCCGACGTGATCGTCCGGCTGCGCGGTGCCGACTACCCGGTGGTGACCGGGCTCGTGGTCGGCGTGGGAGGCCGTGAGCTGTTCGTCCCCGTGGAGCAGGTGGCCGCGCTCGACGCCGAGGGCCTGGTGGAGCTCGAAAGCGCACGGCTGGACCTGCGGCCGTTCGAACGCCGCGAGGGCGAGGTGCTGCTGCGGGCGGATGTGCTGGGCCACCGGCTGATCGATGTCGGCGAGGCGCGCCTGGTCCGCGCGCAGGACGTTGAACTGGCCGAACGGGACGGCCAGTGGCTGCTGTCGGGCGTGGACACGCATCGACCGCACCGGCTGCTGGGGATCTTCGGGGACCGTTCGACGGGGCACGCGTGCCGGGACTGGAAGGCGTTCGAGCCGCTGATCGGACACAGCCGCAGTGCGCTGGTCCGCCGCCCCACGGCCCGGATCCGGCGCCTGCGGCCGGCGGAGATCGCCGACCTGCTCGAGGACGCCTCCCGGGACGAGGAGCGCGAGATCCTCGGCGACGTCCGGCAGGACCCGGAGCTGGAGGCGGACGTCTTCGAGGAGTTGGAGGAGGACCGGGCCTCCCGGTTGCTCAACGCCCGCACCGACGTGGAGATCGCCGCCGTACTGGCACGGATGCGGGCGGACGACGCGGCCGACGCCATCGACGATCTACGGCAGGGCCGTCGCCGTACCGTGCTGGAACTGCTGCCCGCCGGACAGCGAGCCAAGGTGCTGACCCTGATGGGCTTCAACCCCGACAGCGCCGGGGGCCTGATGGGGATGGACTTCCTGGCCCTGCCCCCGGACACGCCGGCGAGCGAGGCCGAGGCGGCGGTCCGGCGGGCGAGCCGGCTCCAGCCGGAGGCGCTGACCAGCGTCTACACCGTCGACGAGGACGGACGACTGCTCGGCTGGGTCCGGCTGGTCACCATCCTGCAGAGCGATCCCGCGGTACGGCTGGCCGAGGTGAGCGAGGCGGATCCCGTGCGCGTCGGCCCGGATACGGACCTGGTGGACGTGGCCCTGCTGATGACGGACTACAACCTCATCACCCTGCCGGTCGTGGACGACGAAGGGGTCCTGCTCGGCGTGATCACGGTCGACGACGTGCTGGAGGCGACACTGCCGGAGGACTGGCGGCGCCGGGAGGTGGCTCCGCCGCCCGACGCCCACCGGACCGCTGAGGCCGGTAGTACCACGGGGGTTGGCAGTACCACGGGGGCTGGCGGCACCGCTGAGGCCGGTAGTACCACAGGGGCTGGCGGCACCGCTGAGGCCGGTAGTACCACAGGGGCTGGCGGCACCGCTGAGGCCGGTAATACCACAGGGGCTGGCGGCACCGCTGAGGCCGGCAGCGCGATGGGCCTGGAGGAGCGTGAGGAGCCCTCACCGTGAGCGGGCCCCGGCCCGACCGGCGCCCACCGCAGCAGCCGCCGCCCGGCGCGCGCCCGGATGACGGTCCGCCCAGGCCCGGCGCCCGCCCGGATGACGGTCCGCCCCGGCCCGACCGGCGCCCACCGCAGCAGCCGCCGCCCGGCGCGCGCCCGGATGACGGTCCGCCCAGGCCCGGCGCCCGTCCGGAGGAGCGTCCGCCCCGGCCCGGCGCGCGCCCGGATGACGGTCGGTCCGGGGCCGGCGTCCGTCCTGAGGACCGTCCGCGTACGTCCGGTCCGCCCCCGGCCGGGGGCGGCGACGGGGGCCGGTCCACGCCCGGCCCGCACCCACAGGCGCAGGGCGGTGCCCACCCCGCAGCCCCGGGCACGCCACCGGTCGGCGGCCCCGGCGCTCCGGAGGGCGCCACGACGCCTGGACGCGACGGCGCCCCCTCACCAAGGCCCACCGGCCACCACCGCCCCCACCCCCGTCCCACAGCGGTGCTGGACGATGCCCACCTCGGCGACATCGAAGGTGCCCTGGGACGTATCCGGCTGGAGGAGGCGGACTCCAGCCGCAGCCTGAAGCGGCGGCTGCTGACGTTCCTGGCGATCGTCGGCCCCGGCCTCATCGTGATGGTCGGCGACAACGACGCCGGCGGGATCTCCACGTACGCCCAGGCGGGCCAGAACTACGGCTACAGCCTGCTGTGGGTGCTTCTGCTCCTCATCCCCGTCCTCATCGTCAACCAGGAGATGGTGGTCCGGCTCGGCGCCGTCACCGGTGTCGGGCACGCCCGGCTGATCAACGAGCGCTTCGGCAGGTTCTGGGGCTGGTTCAGCGTCGGCGACCTGTTCGTGCTGAACTTCCTGACGATCGTCACCGAGTTCATCGGAGTCTCGCTCGCCCTGAGTTACCTCGGCGTCGACAAGTACATCGCCGTGCCCGTCGCCGCCCTCGCCCTGGTCGCGATCACCGCCACGGGCAGCTTCCGGCGCTGGGAACGCGCGATGCTCGCCTTCATCGCCGTCAGCCTGCTACTGGTGCCGCTGGCGCTGATGAGCCACCCGCGCTACGGAGCGGCCGTCCACCACCTTTTGGTCCCGGGTGTGCGCGGCGGGGTCACCTCCGAGGCCGTCCTGCTGATCATCGCGATCGTGGGTACGACCGTCGCCCCCTGGCAGCTGTTCTTCCAGCAGTCCAACATCATCGACAAGCGCATCACACCGCGGTTCGTGGGCCATGAGCGCGCGGACACCGTGCTCGGGTCCCTCGTCGTGATCGGCGGTGCCGTCGCGATCGTCGTCGTGGCCGACTACGCCGTGAGCGGTACGGGAGCGGCCGGGCACTTCACCGACGCGCTGGGTGTCGCCGAGGCCCTGGGCGGGCACAGCCGCGTGCTGGGAGTGATGTTCGCCGTCGTGCTCCTGGACGCGTCGATCATCGGCGCCGCTGCCGTCACCCTGGCCACCAGCTACGCCTTCGGCGACGTGTTCAACCTGCGCCACTCCCTGCACCGCAGCTTCCGCGAGGCCAAGGCGTTCTACGGGACCTACGCCGGGATGGTGCTGCTCGCCGCCGCCGTCGTGCTGATCCCCGGTGCGCCCCTCGGACTGATCACGACCGCCGTTCAGGCCCTGGCGGGACTGCTCCTCCCCTCCGCGTCGGTGTTCCTCCTGCTGCTGTGCAACGACCGGGCGGTCCTCGGTCCCTGGGTCAATCCGCGCTGGCTCAACGTGGTGGCCTCGACCATCATCGCGGTGCTCCTGATGCTGTCCGGAATCCTCGTCGCGACGACCCTGTTCCCGACGCTGGACACCGCCCGGGTCGCGCTGTGGCTCACCGGTGTGCTGATCGTGGGGCTGCTGGGCGCGGCCGTGGGGCTGCGCGTCGTCCGCGCCCGCCGGGGCACGGCCCTGCCTCCGCCTCCGAGAATCCCCCGCCCCGAACGCGAGAGCTGGCGCATGCCTCCCCTGGCGCTGCTGGAGCCGGTCGTCTGGTCCCCCGGGATCAAACTCGGAATGAGCCTGCTGCGGGGCTACCTGGTGATCGCCGCGCTGCTGCTGGTGGTCAAGGCCATCCAGATCGGCTGAGCCGGGTCGGGGGCCTGGCCGAGGACCGGAGGCGGAGTGAGGATGGAGGTGTGAGGGAGGCCCTGCGGTGATCCTGCCCTACCCGCACCACGGCGATCGGCTGATGGCCTATCTGCTGCCGGTGTGGACGAGGCTCCCCGCCGCCGATCGCATGGGCGTGGCCGCTGCCGTGCTGGCCGTGGCGTTCATGCTGCTCGTCGGCACGAGGGTGCGGCGGGCCCGTCCCCGTCCGTTCAGGCGCCCACGGGCCCGGGCCACCGAGCCGGTCGACACCTCGTGGTTCACCGCCCACACCCTGGACGGCTTCCCGGAAGAGGCGGTCCGCGCCATCCTGAAGACCCCGGCCGCGCCCTCCCGCGAACGCCTCTACGCCGCCTGGGTCCTCGCCACCCACACCCAGGGCGCGGACGCCGTATGGCTGGAGAAGAACCTGGCCCTCCCCGCCGACGCGGCCCACCTGATCGCCGAAGCCGCCGAAGCCAGACGCCGAGAACTGCCGGCACGCGAGAGCCACGACACGGAGGCCGCGAAAGCGACCGCCGTGAGCGGTGACGAGGAAGACCCGCCTGAACGGCCATGAACGGGGGCGTGCCCGAGGTGGAAGAGGCCCTCCGAAACCTGCTCGACGCGGCGAGCTGACGTGGTCCACGGGTGACGTGCTGGCTTGTGGCCGGGATCGCTGTGGCCGTATGGCTCCACCCGCCTGCGGTGTCGGCATGGCTCGTTCGGGTGCGCATCTCGTGCAGGTTTCAGTCCTGATGTCCAGGATTGACCTCGCGATGTGTTTCCTCGTGAAGGTGAGAGAACATGCCGACGTACATCACGCTGCTGAACTGGACCGATCAGGGGGTCCGAAACTACAAGGACACCGCGAAGCGCGCCGAGACCTTCGGCGCAGCGGTACAGAAGATCGGGGCGAAGCTCCTCAACATCTACTGGACCGTCGGTCCATACGACCTCGTGGCCGTCGTCGAGGCCCCCGACGACGAAACTGCCACCGCGGCGCTCCTGCATCTCGGCGGGGTGGGCAACATCCGTTCCACGACTCTGCGGGCCTTCGGGCGTGAGGAGATGGAACGCATCATCGCCAAGACGGCCGGCTGACGACTTCCGCTCACCGCGGGCGATGGCGTCTGGTGAGCCGGCTGAGCAGGGTGCCTTGCGGCCCTGCCGAGGGTGCCCGGCCTGGGCGCCCACAAGCTCGACCGCCTGGAGCCGGAGTCCCTGGAGCGCTTCTGCCGAAAGATGCAGGAAGCGGGGAGAGCCGCCGGCACCGCCCACCACGCGCACCGCACGATCCGGGTCGCCGACGTCGAAGGGCCTCACTGCGAACAGTGGGGCCCTTCGACATCGTGCCCGGCGCAGAGGCCACTCAGGACGTGAGGATGCTGATCCCCAGCCGTGACGTACCCGTTCTCCGCGGCAATGGCCGACTGCGCGGCCTCCTGCACTTACGCACTTCGGCTGCCGGTCGAGCGAAACACCCGAAGACGGAGCGTGTCCGTGCGCACCAAATCCCACCATCACTTTTAACGTACCGCTTATGAGT
Source organism: Streptomyces sp. NPDC001231 (assembly GCF_042896885.1). Taxonomy (NCBI): domain Bacteria; kingdom Bacillati; phylum Actinomycetota; class Actinomycetes; order Kitasatosporales; family Streptomycetaceae; genus Streptomyces; species Streptomyces sp. NPDC001231. The sequence goes on along the minus strand of NZ_JBIAXS010000041.1, from coordinate 27,366 downwards.
ACTAACTTTCTGTCACTGCTGGCGCGAGGGCTGTCGGCGCTGACAGCCGCCGTGCTGATCTCAGTGACGTCTGCGTCAGGTGTGGCCTCGGCCGGTGGGACGTTCCTCGGCCGTTTGCATACGGTTCGTGAGATTGCCTCCACGGTCCCCGCGAACGGCGACGTGAACCCCTACGGCACGGCCGTGGTTGCGCGCGACGCCGGGAAGCTGCGCAGAGGCAACGTGCTGGTCAGTAACTTCAACAACAGCCAGAACCTGCAGGGCACGGGCACCACCCTGGTTCAGATCAGCCCGCGCGGCACCGCCACGCTGTTCGCCCGGATCGACCCGGCCCACCTGCCCGGCCCCTGCCCCGGCGGTGTAGGTCTCACCACCGCCCTGAGCATCCTTCCCGGCGGGTGGGTGGTGGTCGGCAGCCTGCCAACCGCCGACGGCACCTCCGCCACCGCCCGGGCAGGCTGCCTGCTCGTACTGGACAGCCACGGCAAGGTCCGCGAGACGCTCGCCGGAGGCGGCATCAACGGACCGTGGGACATGACCGCCACGAGCTACGGCGACCGTACCGACCTGTTCGTCACCAACGTGCTCAACGGCACCGTGGCGGGCGACGGCGACGAAGTGGACCGGGGCACCGTCCTTCGCATCACCCTCAAACGCCATGACAACCGGCCGCCGAAGCGGCTGAAGACCACCAAGATCGGCTCGGGCTTCGCGCAGAAGACCGACCCCGCCGCCCTGGTGATCGGCCCGACCGGCGTCGGCCTCGCCAAGGACGGCTCGCTCTACGTCGCCGACACGGTCAAGAACCGGATCACCGTCATCCCGCGCGCGGTGACCCGGGGATCCAGCGCCGGCACCGGCAGGGTCGTCAGCAGCGGCGGCAGGCTCAACGGCCCCCTCGGCCTGGCCATCGCGCCCAACGGCCACATCCTGACCGTCAACGGCGGTGACGGCAACATCGTCGAGACCACACCGGCAGGCCGCCAAGTGGCCTTCCGGCAGCTCGACAACAGCGGCTCCCCGCCCGGCGCAGGCGCGCTCTTCGGCCTTGCGGTGGATGTGGACCATGACGCCGTGTACTTCGTCGACGACGCCACCAACTTCCTGAACGTCCTGAAGTGATCCACGACAAACGCCAGAGGCCCCGGATCCCTCCGGGGCCTCTGACCTGTGCGCACTCCGCAGGTGTCGAACCTGCAACCTTCTGATCCGTAGCTCTGGAAGCGCCTGCTCCGGGATGCCGGTGTCCGGGACGGCCGTCTCCACGGTGCTCGCCACACCGCCGCGACCGTACTCCTGGTCCTCGGTGTCCCGGACGTCGTGATCGACTCGATCACGGGCTGGGAGCCCGGGGGGAGCGGCCCGGATGCGCGCCCGGTACACGCATGTGACGGGAGTCATGCTCCGCAAGGTCGCCCGGCAGGTCGGCGAAGCGCTCTGGGTGCCGACCGGCTCTGAGGAAAAAGCCAACTGAGACGGAAACTGAGGCGGACAACGTCGAAGGGCCCCACCGCAAGCGGTGGAGCCCTTCGACATCGTGCCCGGTGAGGCACTGGCGGAGGATACGAGATTCGAACTCGTGAGGGGTTGCCCCCAACACGCTTTCCAAGCGTGCGCCCTAGGCCTCTAGGCGAATCCTCCGCCGGAAACATTACATGACTCGGAGGAGTGCTCGCGAACTCGTTGTCGGTCCCCGGGATCGGGTACTCTTTGCGGAGCCCCTCACGCGGCGCTATCTGACTGAACTCCCCCAGGGCCGGAAGGCAGCAAGGGTAGGTCGGCTCTGGCGGGTGCGTGGGGGGCGCTTGCGTCCGCGGCCGGACAGGTTGTCGGTGGGCGCCTATAACCTCGTATGCGTGTCGTCTCTCGCGCTGTACCGCCGCTATCGCCCGGAGTCGTTCGCCGAGGTCATCGGGCAGGAGCATGTCACCGACCCGTTGCAGCAGGCGCTGCGGAACAACCGGGTCAATCACGCGTACCTGTTCAGCGGTCCGCGCGGGTGCGGCAAGACGACCAGCGCGCGGATCCTCGCCCGTTGCCTGAACTGCGAGAAGGGACCGACGCCGACCCCCTGCGGGGAGTGCGACTCCTGTCGTGACCTGGCCAGGAACGGCCCGGGGTCCATCGACGTCATCGAGATCGACGCCGCTTCGCACGGTGGCGTGGACGACGCCCGGGACCTGCGCGAGAAGGCCTTCTTCGGGCCCGCCCGCAGCAGGTACAAGATCTACATCATCGACGAGGCCCACATGGTCACGTCGGCCGGTTTCAACGCGCTGCTCAAGGTTGTCGAGGAGCCGCCGGAGCACCTGAAGTTCATCTTCGCCACGACCGAGCCCGAGAAGGTCATCGGGACCATCCGGTCGCGCACCCATCACTACCCCTTCCGCCTGGTGCCGCCGGGCACCCTGCGGGACTACCTCGGGGAGGTCTGCCAGAAGGAGGGCATCCCCGTCGAGGACGGGGTGCTGCCCCTCGTCGTGCGGGCCGGCGCCGGGTCCGTGCGTGACTCCATGTCCGTCATGGACCAGCTGCTCGCCGGGGCGAGGGAGGAGGGTGTGACGTATCCCATGGCCACCTCGCTCCTCGGGTACACCGACGGCTCGCTGCTCGACTCCGTCGTCGAGGCATTCGCCTCCGGGGACGGCTCCGGCGCCTTCGAGGTCGTCGACCGGGTGATCGAGGGCGGCAACGATCCCCGTCGGTTCGTGGCCGACCTGCTGGAGCGGCTGCGGGACCTGGTGATCCTCGCCGCCGTTCCGGACGCCGCCGAGAAGGGGCTCATCGACGCCCCGGCCGACGTCGTCGAGCGGATGCAGGCCCAGGCCCGTTCCTTCGGCGCCGCCGAACTGAGCCGAGCCGCCGACCTCGTCAACGAGGGGCTGACCGAGATGCGCGGCGCCACCTCGCCCCGCCTCCAGCTCGAACTCATCTGCGCCCGCGTACTACTGCCCGCCGCCTACGGCGACGAGCGGTCCGTGATGGCCCGCCTCGACCGGATCGAGCGCGGCGTCAGCTTCTCCACGGGCGGGGGTGCGCCCGCGATGGGGTACGTGCCCGGACCCGACGTGCACGCGGGGGCGCCGACCGCGGCGGGGGGTCCCGCGGGCGCGGCGCCGGCACCTGCGGCTCCGCCTGTTCCGCCGGGCGGTGGGCCCGCCGCGGCTCGGGCGGCCGTGCGGGGCGCGGGTGCCCCTGACGCGCCCCCCGCACCTCCCGCGCCCGCCGCGAGTGACCGTCCCCAGGAGGCGGCTCCGCCCGCCCCGCCGACCGCTCCCGCTCCCACCGCCGCCCCGCCGGCCGCCGCACCCTCCGCGCCCGGTGCTTGGCCCACCGCGGCGGCCGCGGGCGGTGGCCGTCGGCCGGGTGGCTGGCCCACGGCGGCAGCCCCGGGCGGTGGGCAGGCGCCGGTTGCGGAGGGTGCGCCCAGCGCCCCGGCGCCCGCACAGCAGGCACCCGCGGCGAGGCCTGCCGCCGCACCGGTGTCCCCCGCCCCACCGGCCCCGGCGGGCGGCGGGCTCGACCCCCGCGTCCTCTGGCCGAACATCCTCGAAGCGGTGAAGAACCGCCGTCGCTTCACCTGGATCCTGCTCAGCCAGAACGCCCAGGTCTCCGGTTTCGACGGCACCACCCTCCAGATCGGCTTCGTCAACGCCGGCGCCCGCGACAACTTCGCGAGCAGCGGCAGCGAGGACGTGCTGCGCCAGGCACTGGCCGAGCAGTTCAACGTCCAGTGGAAGATCGAGGCGATCGTCGACCCCACGGGAGGCGGCGGCTCCGGGGCCCCACCCGCGGGCGGCGGCTACGGCGCAGGCCCCGGAGGCGGCGGCTACGGAGGTGGCGGCGGTTACGGCGGCGGGGGAGGTGCGGCAGCGCAGCGTACGGCGGCTCCCCAGCCCACGGCTCCGGCGGCGGCCGCCCCCGCCTCGTCCCCGAGCCGGCCGCCGTCCGCGGCGGCACCCGCGCCCGCCCCGGCACCCCGGCCCTCCGCCCCCGAGCCGGCTCCCGTCGCCCCCGAGGACGACATCCCCGAGGACGACGACCCGGACCTCGACGAGTCGGCCCTGTCCGGTCACGAACTGATCGTGCGGGAGCTGGGCGCGACGGTGGTCGAGGAGTATTCGACGGAGTAGCGGCGTAACAGAGGGGCGGAGCAGCGCAGTGGCGCCTTGGCGCGGTTCCGCCCCAGCTCTGCTCGGAGGAACCTACGAACACCCCGCCGCCGTCCCCTCGGCGGCCCGCACAAAGGTCCCCGCGCCGCTGCCGTTAGGCTGACCTCGTGAAGGTCCTCGTCATCGGCAGCGGCGCCCGCGAGCACGCCCTGTGCCGTTCCCTGTCCCTCGACCCCGCCGTCACCGCGTTGCACTGCGCGCCCGGCAACGCCGGCATCGCCGAGGTCGCCGAGCTGCACCAGGTCGACGCCCTCGACGGCGCGGCCGTGTCCGCGCTGGCCGCAGAGCTGGGTGCCGACCTCGTGGTCGTCGGCCCCGAGGCCCCGCTGGTCGCGGGGGTCGCCGATGCCCTGCGCGAGGCGGGCGTCCCGGTGTTCGGCCCCTCCAAGGAGGCCGCGCGGCTGGAGGGCTCCAAGGCCTTCGCCAAGGACGTGATGGCCGGGGCGAGCGTCCCCACGGCCCGTTCGTACGTCTGTACGACGGCCGAGGAAGTCGACGCGGCCCTCGACGCCTTCGGCGCCCCCTACGTCGTCAAGGACGACGGGCTCGCCGCCGGCAAGGGCGTCGTCGTCACCGACGACATCGAGGCGGCCAGGGCGCACTCGGCGGCCTGTGACCGTGTGGTGATCGAGGAGTATCTCGACGGACCCGAGGTCTCTCTCTTCGCCGTCACCGACGGCGAGACGGTCCTGCCGCTCCAGCCCGCCCAGGACTTCAAGCGGGCGCTCGACAACGACGAGGGCCCGAACACCGGCGGCATGGGCGCGTACTCGCCGCTGCCCTGGGCCGACCCCAAGCTCGTGGACGACGTGCTGCACAGCGTCCTTCAGCCCACCGTCGACGAGATGCGCCGCCGCGGCACGCCGTTCTCAGGCCTGCTCTACGCGGGGCTCGCCATCACCAGCCGCGGCATCCGCGTGATCGAGTTCAACGCCCGTTTCGGCGACCCCGAGACCCAGGTGGTCCTCGCCCGCCTCCAGACCCCGCTGGCGGGTGTCCTGATGGCCGCCGCCACCGGCGATCTCGCCCATCTGGAGCCGCTGCGCTGGAGCGACGACGCGGCCGTCACGGTGGTCGTCGCCTCGCACAACTACCCCGGCACCCCGCGCACCGGCGACCCGATCACCGGCCTCGACGAGGTGGCCGCGCAGGACGCCCCGCACGCGTACGTGCTGCACGCCGGCACCCGGCGTGAGGGCGATGCCGTTCTGAGCGCGGGTGGCCGCGTGCTGTCCGTCACGGCGACCGGCAAGGACCTGACGGAGGCGCGCGACCGCGCGTACACAGCCGTCGCCCGTGTCCGTCTCGACGGCTCCCAGCACCGCTCGGACATCGCGGCGCGGGCCGCGGCGGACGCGTAGCGCGGCAACCCGCCCCTTCCTCCGCACCGGTGCTCCTCACCGGCCCCGTTCTTCACCAGCAGGCCCCGGCTCCATGAGCCGGGGCCTGCTCATTGCGCTCTGTCGATCGGCTCTGACCAAAGCCATTCCATCGAGTGACCAATGCTCCATCCGGCTGACGCGGCCCGGGGGCCCAACTAGGGTGCGCGCAGGCATTCCGGCACTTGGCCCACCGGCATTGCGATGTCAGTCATGGGTGCCACAGTGGGGGAATGAGCAACGCCAGGACAGTCGGGAGGGGGTGACGGGCGGTCGTGACCGGTATGGGTGTGGAGGTCGCTGTGCAGGCCGCGCGCTCCAGGGCCCTGGCCGTGCTGCGCGTGCGCAGCCGGGCGCTGGCCCTCGCCCTGCTGCCCGCCGCCCTTGCCGTGATCCTGCTCGCCGGCGGCTCGGCAGGGCACCTCGTGGGCCACGGCTGGGACGTCGCCCGCTGGGTGGTCGGCGCCGTCGCGGTCGTCGTCCTGCTCCTGGCCGCGGGCATCGGGCTGGTCGTGGCCCGTGCCCGCCCCGCGATGAGCCCGACCGTCCCGATAGCCGAGGAGTCGGCCCCGGACCTGTACCGCCTGGTGCACGATCTGGCCGACCGCCTCGGCGTTCCCGCCCCGTCGGCCATAGAGCTCACCCCGGACTGCGACAGCTGGCTGGAGGACCGTACGCACCCGGCCCACGGCCCCCCTCCGGATGACCATCTCCACGGCGGGCCGGACGCCCTGCGCGGACTCTCCTCGGCCCGCCCGCGCCGTACGGCGGCGACGCCCGTCCTCATCATCGGCTCCCCGTTCCTGTGGTGGATGCGCGTCGGCGAGCTGCGGGCCGTGCTCGCCCCGGTCGTCGCCGGTACGGGACCCTCGGCGCACCCGGACATAGCCGCCGCCCGGCGTTTCGTCCGCGGTCTGGACGCTGCGGTGGCCGTCGCCTCGGCGCCCGGCCGCCGTCCTCTGATCCGCCCGGTGTGCGCCGGACTCGGCTGGGTGGTCCGGCTGCTGCTGCGCGGCTGCCGGGAGCACGCGGCCCAGATGGAGCGCGGCGTGGCGGCCGCGGCGGCGGAACGCGCACAGGCTGTGGACTACGGGCTCAGGATCGTCGCCCAGGAGCAGGTGGGCCTGGCGTACGCGGGCTGGGACCGGCTGCTGACCCGGGTCGCGCTCCCCGCCTGGCGCATGGGCCGCTGGCCCTCCCGCCTTGACGCCGGTGTCGTCGCGGCCCTCACCGAACTGTCCCGCCGCGACCGCCTGGCCGAGGGTTTCGCCTCCCGGCTCGGCGAGCGCCCGGCCTGCGATCTGCTGGAGGAGCCCGGTGTCATCGACGAGGCCGCCTCGCTGCTGGCCGCGCGCCTCTTCCACGGCGGCCCGGCCGAGCGCGGTCCGGACTGGTGCCCGGTGGACTGGCAGGAGTACCCGGACGAGGTCGTCGACCGCAAATGGCGTGCCGACGCCGCTCGCCTCCACCGCGTCCTGGACGCCCTGGGCGTCCGCCGCTCCCCCGGCTCCGCCGCCGATCCGCACGGACCGACCCTGGCCCGGGTCCTGGAACACCTGTCCGCACCGTCCCCCTCCGGCAGGCTCTCCGAGCGGAGGGGACTCCCGGCCGGCGACGTCCGGCCGGCTCACGACGACGGCGCGTACCACCCGTACGGCGAGCACGGCGGGCACGGCGAGCACGGCGGGCACGACGACAACCAGGGTCACGGCGAGTACCGCGAGCCGACAGAACGCGTAGATCACGTAGGCCATGCAGACCGCGCAGACCGAGCAGACCGCGACCGGCACGCAACTCCGGAGAACCACGCCGCCCCCGAAGAGCCCGCCCCGTCGGACGAGGACCCCGGCCTCGGCAGCGAGCGCGGCGCCGCACTCGCGGCCGGCATCAGCGCCGAGCTGGCCCGCGAGGAGGCGTCGGCGCCACCGGCGTACACGGTGTCGGCGGGAGCCGAGCAGCTCGGCTGCACGCCCCTCCGGAACGAGGACTCGCTGCCCCTCTTCCCGCTCGAACCACCCCGCACCGGCCGCGAACTCCTCGCCGACCACGTCACCGCGATGGTGTGCTGCGCCGCGATGGACACCGCCGACGCCTCCCCGGGCCTCGACTGGCTCGACGGCCCCGCCCTCCTGATCAACGGCGAGAGGGCCGCCGACCTCAGCCCCAAGGTCCTCGCGCTGGTCGAGGACGGCGACCCGGTCCCGCTGCGGACCTGGCTGGTCGACTCGGGCATACGTCCGGAAAAGCCCGTACGGCTGGTCTGACCTGGGTCGACGCCGTTCCGGCGGCCGCGTTAGCGGATCCCGCTCTTCCACTTTCGGCCAATTCGCAACGAATAGTGACAGGATGCGCGCGTTATGTGATGTGCTGGGACCGATAGCGCACGTGGCAAGCGCGTGCGACATACGACAGCCACAGCCACAGCCACAGCCGGACACGCCGACCGTCACACGCCGACCCGACACGTCGGCCACCGCGGCCACCGACAGACCCGCACCGCCGCATGACAGACCACGGGGGCACGAGGGAGGGGATCGGGCATGGGATCGGAGCAGATTCGCCGCTGGGAGTCGGGAGCTCTCGCGCACGCCGTGACGGACCCCTTCGGCCTGGGCCCCGTCCCCTGGCTGCGCGGCAGCGAGACGTACTTCGACGACACCGGCCACGTCGTCCCCTGGTACGTCGACCCGTCTCCGCAGACGCCGCCCGGCGGCCCCCGCGTCCCCGCCCCCCGCACCTCCGGCGTCGGCCCCCGTTCCGCCGACGACGTCCACCGGCAGATCAAGGGCTTCGTCTCCACCGGCGCCGTCACCCCCGGCGAGGCGATCGACTTCCACATCACCGTCGACCCGCCCCAGCAGTTCGGCGTGGACGTCTACCGCATCGGACACTACGGCGGCGACGGCGCCGCCAAGATCACTACCAGCCCGCGCCTGTCCGGCATCGTCCAGCCCCCGCCGCTGACCGCCGACCGCACGGTCTCCTGTCACCACTGGTGGCTGTCCTGGCGGTTGCAGGTGCCGTCCTACTGGAGCGTCGGCGCGTACGTGGCCGTGCTCACCACCGCCGACGGATACCGCTCCCACATCCCGTTCACCGTCCGCGACAACCGCCCCGCGGACCTGCTGCTGCTCCTGCCCGACATCACCTGGCAGGCCTACAACCTCTACCCGGAGGACGGCCACACCGGCGCCAGCCTCTACCACGCCTGGGACGAGCACGGCCGACTGCTCGGCGAGGCCGACGCCGCGACCACCGTCTCCTTCGACCGCCCCTACGCGGGCTCGGGCCTGCCCCTGCACGTGGGTCACGCCTACGACGTCATCCGCTGGGCCGAGCGCTACGGCTACGACCTCGCCTACGCCGACGCCCGCGACCTGCACGCCGGCCGTGTCGACCCCAGCCGCTACCGCGGCCTGGTCTTCCCCGGCCACGACGAGTACTGGTCGCCCGGCATGCGCCGCACCGTCGAACTCGCCCGCGAGCACGGCACGTCCCTGGTGTTCCTGTCGGCCAACACCATGTACTGGCAGGTCGAACTGGGCCCCTCCCCGTCCGGCGTCCCCGACCGCCTGCTGACCTGCCGCAAACGCAAGGGCCCCGGCCGGCCGGTGCTGTGGCGGGAGATCGACCGGCCCGAGCAGCAGCTGGTCGGCATCCAGTACGCCGGGCGCGTCCCCGAGCCGCATCCGCTGATCGTCCGCAACGCCGACCACTGGCTGTGGGAGGCGACCGGGGCCGAGGAGGGCGAGGAGATCGCGGGCCTGGTCGCGGGCGAGGCCGACCGCTACTTCCCGCGCACTCCGCTGCCCGAGTACCAGGACCGCATCCTGCTCGCCCACTCCCCGTACACGGACGGCGAGGGCGTGACGCGCCACCAGGAGACGTCCCTGTACCGGGCTCCGTCCGGTGCCCTGGTCTTCGCCGCCGGGACGTTCGCCTGGTCCCCGGCCCTGGACCGCCCCGGCCACGTCGACGCCCGGGTCCAGCGCGCCACCGTCAATCTCCTGGATCGCATCTGCAAGCGCGACTGAGCGCCACCGCGGAGCCACCCCAGCCCGGAACCGATCCCTCCCATACGGGAGAATCGAGCCATTGGACAGAACCACGGGGAGGAACCGTGTCCGGATTCGTCGAAAAGCCCGAGCCGATCCAGGTTCCGGGCCTGGTGCATCTGCACACCGGCAAGGTGCGCGACCTGTACCAGAACGAGGCGGGTGACCTCGTCATGGTCGCCAGCGACCGCATGTCCGCCTACGACTGGGTGCTGCCGACCGAGATCCCCGACAAGGGCCGCATCCTCACGCAGCTGTCCCTGTGGTGGTTCGACCGGCTCGCCGACCTGGCCCCGAACCACGTCCTGGCCACCGAGGTGCCCGAGAGCGCTCCCGCCGACTGGGCGGGCCGCACCCTGATCTGCAAGTCCCTGCGGATGGTCCCCGTGGAATGCGTGGCCCGCGGCTACCTCACCGGTTCGGGCCTGGCCGAGTACGAGCAGACCCGCACGGTCTGCGGCCTCGCCCTGCCCGAGGGCCTGACCGACGGCTCCGAGCTGCCCGCCCCGATCTTCACCCCGGCCACCAAGGCCGAGGTCGGCGAGCACGACGAGAACGTCTCCTACGAGGAGGTGGCCCGCCAGGTCGGTGCGGAGACGGCCGCCCAGCTGCGCCAGGCGACGCTCGCCGTCTACGGCCGGGCCCGGGACATCGCCCGCGACCGCGGGATCATCCTCGCCGACACCAAGTTCGAGTTCGGCTTCGACGGGGACACGCTCGTCCTCGCCGACGAGGTCCTCACCCCGGACTCCTCCCGCTTCTGGCCGGCCGACCAGTGGCAGCCGGGCCGCGCGCAGCCCTCGTACGACAAGCAGTTCGTCCGTGACTGGCTGACGTCCGCCGAGTCCGGCTGGGACCGCGGGAGCGAGCAGCCCCCGCCGCCGCTGCCGGAGCCGGTCGTGGAGGCGACCCGGGCGAAGTACGTGGAGGCGTACGAGCGGCTGACGGGAACGAGCTGGTCGTAGCAGACGAAAAGACCCCGGTCCGATGGACCGGGGTCTTTTTCCCGAGCGGACGACGAGGCTCGAACTCGCGACCTCAACCTTGGCAAGGTTGCGCTCTACCAACTGAGCTACGTCCGCATTGCGCCGTGGCGCGAGGCCAACTATACCCAACCTCGCTCCCGTGCGAGCCGCACTGCCGCATGTCGGTTCTCCGCGCCCAGTTTGATCACGGCCGACGACAGGTAGTTCCGTACGGTCCCCGGTGACAGCGCGGCCCGCTCGGCGATCTCCGTGACCGGCGCCCCGTCGGCGGCGAACTCCAGTACCTCGGCCTCCCGCGCGGTCAGCGGCGAGTCCCCGGCGGAGATCGCGTCGGCGGCCAACTCCGGGTCGATGTAGCGGTGTCCGGCATGCACGGTGCGGATGATCTCGGCGAGCCGCTGGGCGCTGACGGTCTTCGGGACGAACCCGCGCACACCCGCGGCGAGCGCCCGCTTCAGGTGTCCGGGCCGTCCGTGACCGGTCACGATCAGCACCCTGCAGTCCGGCAGCTCGGCCCGCAGGGATGTGGCGACCTTCACACCGTCCGCGCCCGGCATCTGCAGATCCAGCACTGCCACGTCGGGTACGTGCGCCCGCGCCATGGCCAGCGCCTCCGGTCCGCTCGCCGCCTCCGCGACGACCAGCAGGTCGTCCTCCAGCGAGAGCAGGGCGGCGAGCGCGCCGCGGATCAGATGCTCGTCGTCGGCCAGCAGCAGCCGCACGGGCACGGGGGACGTCGTCATCGGGTGGCCTCGCTCAACGGACGGGCGGTCTCGGGATCGGCGGCGGGCGGCGGCAGCGGCACCTCGGCGGTCAGCCGGAACCGGCCGCGTCCCAAGGGACCCGCCCGCAGGGTGCCGTCGAGTTCCGACAGCCGTTCCCGCAGACCGGCGAGCCCGGAGCCCGGCCGGTCACCGGCGGGGGACTCGGGCACCCCGTCGTTCTCGACGCACAGCTCGGCCCGGCCGTCGGCGACGCGCAGGGACACGGTGCACCGCTGGGCGTCTCCGTGCCGGAGCACGTTCGTGGCGGCCTCCCGGACGACCCAGCCGAGCGCGGACTGCACCGGCGCGGGCAGACCGGCCGGCGAGCCGGTGACCGCGCAGTCGATGCCGGCCGCCGCCAGGACGCCCCGGGCGCCGGCGAGTTCCGCGGCGAGGTCGGCCTCCCGGTAGCCGCGGACCACGGCACGGACCTCGCGCTGCGACTCCTGGGCCAGCCGCTGTACCTCGATCATCTGCTCCACCGCCTCGGGCCGGCCGCGCCGGCCCAGTTGCACGGCCAGCTCCGCCTTCAGCGCGATCACCGCGAGGTTGCGCCCCAGCACGTCGTGCAGGTCCCGCCCGAACCGCAGCCGCTCCTCGGCGACCGCGAGCCGGGCGCGGGTCTCCCGGGCCTCGTCGAGCGCGTAGACGGCGTTCAGCAGCCAGACGGAGAAGACGGAGGTGAAGGCGACGAACGCGCCGCCGACCAGCACCGCGCCCGCCGTGGCCAGCGCGGCGATGCCGGGGATGCCCAGCGGGAAGGTGTAGAGGCCGGCGCCGGCCGCGAAGCCCAGCACGATCGCGACCACACGCCGCCGGTTGCGCACGCCGAGCGCGATGATGCCGGCGCCCAGGACCAGCACGCCCCCGAAGACGGAGCCGGCCGCGGTGACGACGTCGTCGGCCTTCGGGCCGTGCGCGCGCTCCGCCACCGTGATCGCCACGGTGGCGATCACCGCGGTGACGGCGGCCAGCGTCCACAGCATCCGCACGGGCTGTGGACGGCTGCCGCGTGTCCAGTCCAGCGCCCGGGCCGCGGTCACCGCACAGGCGAAGGAGTGCCCGCACACCAGGAGCAGCAGCCAGGTCCCCGGGTTCGGCCCCGCCTGCCGGAAGGCCGAGAGTCCAAAGGCGACCACCTCGATCAGCGCGAAGAAGTGGAACGACCACCGTGTGTACGTCTCGACCTTCGCCGGCGTGCTCTTGCCTCGCCACCAGCCAACGGGCCCGCCCATGGCCTCTCCGCCCACCTCTCCCCCCATCTCTCAGCGCCTCGGCTCCCAGCGGAACCGGCGCCGTACAGCAAACACCGCGATCACGATCCAGGCCAGCGCGACGGCCAGGGCCCGCAGGGTGTCGTGGACGCCCAGGTCTCCGGTCCAGCCGCCGCGCACCAGCGTGATCACCGGAGTCAGCGGCAGCAGCTCGCAGAGCCGGGCCAGCCGCTCGGGCAGCAGCTCCAGCGGCACGGCCAGCCCGGAGCCCACCATCGAGACCATCAGCAGCGGGAGCGAGGTGACCTGGGAGCTCTCGGTGGTCCGGGTGAAGCCCGCGGTGACGGCCGCCAGCAGCACGCCGAGCAGCAGCCCCAACAGCAGTCCGGCGACGGCGAGGTGGGGCGCGCGCGGGGCGGGAACGTGGAGCAGCGCGGTGCACGCGCCGGTCAGCAGCAGGCACTGGACGACGCCGGTGGCGACGGCCGGCAGTGCGGCCCCGGTGAGGATCTCGGCGTCCCGCAGCTCGCCCGTGCGCAGCCGCTTGAGCACCAGTTGCTCGCGCCGGGAGACGAACACGCCGACCAGGGTGGAGTACACGGCGAACAGCAGGGAGAAACCGATCGCGGCGGGCAGGATGACCAGCCCGACGGTCAGCCCGGCGTCCTTCAGGTTCATCTGCGCGGCCGCCGTCCGCACGCTGAACGGCAGCACCAGGGGCAGGAGCACACCCGCCACCAGGGCGCTCCGGCTGCGGGCCAGCAGGGCCAGCTCGGCGCGCGCGAGCGCGGCCATCCGGCCGGCGGGGGTGGTGACGGCGTCGCTCATGCCGCGTACTCCTTGTGCTCCTTGGACCGAGTCGTCCGAGGCGCGGCGGCATTCCGCGCGATGCCGAGGAAGGCCTCCTCCAGCGAGGCCGACCGCACGTCGAGGCCGCGCAGTTCGACTCCGGCCCGCCGGGCCCACAGCAGCAGTTCCGTGGCGGTCCGCTGGAGTTCGCGGGTGCGCAGCCGTACGTCGCGGCCGTCCATCTCGTGATCGCACACGCCCAGTTCGGCGAGCGGGGGCAGATCGCCCAGGAAGAAGCCGACGGGGAGTTCGAAGGAGATCCGGGACGGCTGCGCGGCGGTCACCTCGGCCGGGGTCCCGGCGGCCGCGATGCGTCCCTCGTGCAGGATCGCGATCCGGTCGGCGAGCCCTTCGGCCTCCTCCAGGTAGTGCGTGGTGAGCAGCACGGTCGTCCCGCCGTCGCGCAGCGCCCGCACCAACTCCCAGGTGTCCCGGCGCCCTTCGGCGTCCAGCCCGGTCGTCGGCTCGTCCAGGAACAGCACCTCGGGCTCACCGAGCAGCGCCAGCGCCAGGTCCAGGCGGCGCCGTTCGCCGCCGGACAGCTGCTTGACCCGTACGTCCGTCCGCCGCTCGAGTCCGACCAGCGCCAGCACCTCGCGGGGCGGGCGGGCCCCGCTCACACAGCCCGCCCACATCCGCGCGGTCTCGGCGACGGTCAGCTCGGAGGGGAAGCCGCCCTCCTGGAGCATCACCCCGGTGCGCGGTCGTACCAGTGCCCTCTCCGAGTACGGGTCGTGTCCGAGCACCCGTACGCGCCCCGAGGTCGGCGCCGCCAGGCCCTCCAGGAGTTCGACCGTCGAGGTCTTGCCGGCGCCGTTGGTGCCCAGCAGCGCGAAGATCTCCCCTCGGGCCACGTGGAAGGAGATACCGCGCACCGCCTCGAATCCGCCCTCGTAGACCCGCTGGAGGCCGGTCACCTCAATCACGTGCTCGTCCGTGTTCATGGATCCAGCGTCCCGGCGGCCGGGGCGCCACAGCAGTGCGTGGTGTCATCACCCGGCATGACAAATGTCAGAGCGGACCGGGGGACAACGAAAAGACCCCGGTCCGATGGACCGGGGTCTTTTTCCCGAGCGGACGACGAGGCTCGAACTCGCGACCTCAACCTTGGCAAGGTTGCGCTCTACCAACTGAGCTACGTCCGCATTGCCTCCGACCGGCTCCCACCGATCGGTGCGAGCACCAGCCTACCTGATCCACAGGAGTGGTCGGGACCGGCGGTGCAGAGCGGGTGACAGGAATTGCACACTGCGCCTTCCCCCTGGAAGGGGGATGTTCTACTACTGAACTACACCCGCATGGACTCCGTGGGTCTCGGCCTTCCGGCCTCGCCCCTCGGCGTGCTCCAGACATTAGCTGATCAACAGGGGGTGTGCGCAAGTCGGTTGCCCCCAGGGCCCGCTGACGGGCCCTGGGCCAGGGCCGGGCGCTCCGGGAGCGACCCGCTCACTGGGCCGCGCTGAACGCCTCGTAGACCTTCTTGGGGATGCGGCCGCGGGCCGGCACGTCCATTTTGTGGGCCTGCGCCCAGGCGCGGACGGCGGCGGGATCCGGGGCGACCTCCGTCTGCCGGTAGGTCTTGCCCGACTTCGACCGTTTGCGGCCGGCTTCCACGTACGGCGCGAGCGTCTTACGCAGTTTCTTGGCATTGGCTTGGTTCAGGTCGATCTCGTAGAACTTGCCGTCCAGTCCGAAGGCGATCGTCTCCGCCGCTTCCGAGCCGTCGATGTCGTCAAAGAGAGTGACCACGACACGCTGCGCCACGAATATCGGTCCCTTCGTGCGGCACCTCTGCGGCTCACCGGCTCCGCCATGCCGTGCATGACGTGCGGAGATGTTCGGAGATGCCGACTGTCCGCCTGTTATCGGGAAAAGTATCGGCTGTTGCCAATTCATTTGTACAGTGCCGGGCATTGCAATGGGAAGCCCGACTAAATCTGTCCGCGTGTCCCGGCGCAATACCGGATCGGTCGCCGAACATCGAACTTTCCCAGAACTTTTCACGAAGACCGCCCATCGGCGGTAGGTCGTGACGGGCGTCACGTAGATTCCTACGAGTCTACTCGCGTAGAAATTTTGTGCGGGTAGTCTGAAGGAACCTGCTCAGCACCACACACCGGGAGTGCCAGTGGCACGCGTCGTAGTCGACGTCATGCTCAAGCCGGAGATCCTCGACCCCCAGGGCCAGGCGGTGCAGCGCGCACTGCCGCGGCTGGGTTTCGAAGGCATCTCCGACGTCCGTCAGGGAAAGCGATTCGAACTGGAAGTGGACGGGCCCGTCGACGAGGCCGCGCTCGCCCGCATTCACGATCTTGCCGAATCCTTCCTCGCCAACACCGTGATCGAGGACTTCACCGTCAAGGTCGAGGACACGGCGGAAGTCGCGGAGGCCGCGAAGTGACCGCTCGTATTGGCGTCGTCACTTTCCCCGGCAGCCTCGACGACCGGGACACCCGGCGCGCGATCGGCCGCGCGGGTGCCGAACCGGTCGCCCTCTGGCACCGGGACAAGGACCTGAAGCAGGTCGACGCGGTCGTCCTGCCGGGCGGTTTCTCCTACGGCGACTACCTGCGGGCCGGCGCCATCTCCCGCTTCTCACCGGTGATGGAGACCGTCATCGAGCAGGCGAGGGCCGGCCTGCCGGTGCTCGGCATCTGCAACGGCTTCCAGGTCCTCACCGAGGCCCATCTCCTCCCGGGCGCGATGCTCGGCAACGACCACCTGCACTTCATCTGCCGCGACCAGAAGCTGCGGGTGGAGAACGCGTCGACCGCCTGGACGAGCGACTACACCGCCGGCCAGGAGATCCACATCCCGCTGAAGAACATGGACGGCCGGTACGTCGCCGACGCGTACACGCTGGACAAGCTGGAGGCGGAGGGCCGTGTCGCCTTCCGGTACGTGGACGGCAACCCCAACGGCTCGCTGCGGGACATCGCCGGCATCACCAACGAGGCCGGCAACGTCGTGGGCCTCATGCCGCACCCCGAGCACGCCACCGAGCCGCTGATCGGTACGGGACGTACCGACGGCCTGCCCTTCTTCACCTCGATCCTCAAGAAGCTGGTCACCGCATGAGCAGGACGCCTCTGGACACGGTCGAGCACGCGGCCGCGACCCCCGACGTCGAGCTGCCCTGGGCCGAACTCGGCCTGAAGAAGGACGAGTACGAGCGGATCGTGGAGATCCTGGGCCGCCGCCCGACCGGCGCCGAGCTCGCCATGTACTCCGTGATGTGGTCCGAGCACTGCTCGTACAAGTCCTCCAAGGTGCACCTGCGCCAGTTCGGCGAGAAGGCCCCCGAGAACGACGCGCTGCTCGTCGGCATCGGCGAGAACGCCGGTGTGGTGGACGTCGGCCAGGGCTACGCGGTCACCTTCAAGGTCGAGTCGCACAACCACCCCTCCTACGTCGAGCCCTACCAGGGCGCGGCCACGGGCGTCGGCGGCATCGTGCGCGACATCATCGCGATGGGCGCGCGCCCGGTCGCCGTCGTCGACCCGCTGCGCTTCGGCGCCGCCGACCACCCCGACACCAAGCGGGTGCTCCCCGGTGTGGTGGCGGGCATCGGCGGCTACGGCAACTGCCTGGGCCTGCCCAACATCGGCGGCGAGGTCGTCTTCGACGCCTGCTACCAGGGCAACCCGCTGGTCAACGCGGGCTGCGTCGGCGTGATGCGGCACGAGGACATCCACCTGGCCAAGGCCTCGGGCACGGGCAACAAGGTCATCCTGTACGGCGCCCGCACGGGCGGCGACGGCATCGGCGGCGCGTCGATCCTCGCCTCGGAGACCTTCGACGACGCCAAGCCGTCCAAGCGTCCCGCGGTCCAGGTCGGCGACCCCTTCCAGGAGAAGCTGCTCATCGAGTGCACCCTGGAGGCCTTCGCCGAGAAGCTGGTCGTCGGCATCCAGGACCTCGGCGCGGCCGGCCTGTCCTGCGCGACGAGCGAGCTGGCCTCCAACGGCTCCGGCGGCATGCGCGTCATCCTGGACGACGTCCCCCTGCGCGACTCCACGCTCTCGCCCGAGGAGATCCTCATGAGCGAGTCGCAGGAGCGCATGTGCGCGGTCGTCGAACCGCAGAAGGTCGACCGCTTCCTGGAGATCTGCGAGAAGTGGGACGTCATCGCCACCGTCATCGGTGAGGTGACCGACGGCGACCGGCTGGAGATCTACTGGCACGGCGGCAAGATCGTCGACGTCGACCCGCGCACGGTCGCCCACGAGGGTCCGGTCTACGAGCGCCCGTACGCGCGCCCCCAGTGGCAGGACGCCCTCCAGGCCGACGACGCGAACAAGCTGCCGCGCCCGCGGACGGCCGAGGAGCTGAAGGACCAGGTCCTGAAGCTGGTGGCGTCCCCGAACCAGGCGTCCAAGAAGTGGATCACCCAGCAGTACGACCACTTCGT
The DNA here is from genome assembly GCF_042896885.1 of Streptomyces sp. NPDC001231. Taxonomy (NCBI): domain Bacteria; kingdom Bacillati; phylum Actinomycetota; class Actinomycetes; order Kitasatosporales; family Streptomycetaceae; genus Streptomyces; species Streptomyces sp. NPDC001231. Next base: position 9,536 of record NZ_JBIAXS010000041.1, on the reverse strand, counting down.
GCAGGGCAACACCGTGCTGGCCATGCCCGAGGACTCCGGCATGATCCGGATCGACGAGGAGACCGGCCTCGGCGTCGCCCTCGCCACCGACGGCAACGGCCGCTACGCCAAGCTCGACCCGTACACCGGCGCCCAGCTCGCGCTGGCGGAGGCGTACCGCAACGTCGCCACCACGGGTGCGAAGCCGCTGGCGGTCTCCGACTGCCTGAACTTCGGCTCGCCCGAGGACCCGGCCGTGATGTGGCAGTTCGCGGAGGCCGTGCGCGGTCTGGCGGACGGCTGCAAGCAGCTGGGCACCCCGGTGACCGGCGGCAACGTCTCGCTCTACAACCAGACGGGCGAGGTCGCCATCCACCCGACCCCGGTGGTCGCCGTCCTCGGCGTGATCGACGACGTCTCCCGCCGCACCCCGGTCGCCTTCCAGGAGGAGGGCCAGCTGCTGTACCTCCTCGGCGACACCCGCGAGGAGTTCGGCGGCTCGGCCTGGTCGCAGGTGGTCCACGACCACCTCGGCGGCCTGCCCCCGAAGGTCGACCTGGAGCGTGAGCGGCTGCTGGCCGAGATCCTGATCTCCGCCTCCCGCGACGGCATGATCGACTCCGCGCACGACCTGTCCGACGGCGGCCTCGTGCAGGCGGTCGTGGAGTCCGCCCTCCTGGGCGGCAAGGGCGCGCGTCTGGTCGTACCCGACGGCCTGGACGCGTTCACCTTCCTGCTGTCGGAGTCGGCCGGCCGCGCGATCGTCTCGGTGCCGCGCTCCGAGGAGGTCCGCTTCAACGACATGTGCGGCGCGCGGGGCCTGCCCGTCACCCGCATCGGTGTCGTGGACGGCGACTCGATCGAGGTCCAGGGCGAGTTCGAGCTGCCTCTGACCGAGCTGCGCGAGGCCCACGAGGGAACGATCCCGGCGCTGCTGGCGTAAGCCCCCTCGGCACACGCGGTGCGGGCCCCGCCCGGTCCAGGGCGGGGCCCGCCTGTGCGTTCCCCACGGGCGCGGCCGCCGGTCGCAGTCCGAGGCGGCCGAGCCGTGAAGGCATAGGCTCGCCGCCATGCCCCCGGTCAAGAAGCGCACCCGGACCTACGACCCCGGCAAGACCCGCGCCGCCGTGCTGGCGCAGTTCGGCCATGTGCGGGACGCCATACGCACGCTGTCCCCCGAGCAGCTCACGCTGCCCACGCGGCTCGGTGACTGGACCGTGCGGGATCTGATCGCCCACGTCGGCATGGTCCTGTCGGCCGTCGGCCGGCTGCTCGACCGGCCCGAGCCGGCCCGGCAGGACGGCGCCCTGCTCGACTGGCCGTCGGCCATCGGCGCCGACGCCCCGGCCATCGCGGCACACGCCCGCGAACTCGCCGAGCGCAACGCCGACCTCGTCACCTACCTCGACGCCGCCGAACGGAACTTCACGGCCGCCCTCGCCGGCCACCCCGGCACCCGGCTGCTCGACACCAGCGCGGGCGCCCTGCCGCTGGCCGACTACGTCGTCACCCGCGCCGTCGAACTCGTCGTCCACACCGACGACCTGAACGCCGCCGTGCCGGGCCTGGACATCCCCTACGACCGTCAGGCGCTGGCCGCCGCCACACGGCTGCTGGCCGACGCGCTCGCCGCCCGCGCGCCCGGCGGATCGACCGAGGTGCGCATCCCGCCGTACGCCGTCGTGCAGTGCGTGCAGGGCCCCCGGCACACCCGCGGCACCCCGCCCAACGTCGTCGAGACCGACCCGCTGACCTGGGTCCGGCTGGCCGCCGGCCGGCTGGCGTGGCAGGACGCCGTGGCGGCCGCCGAGGTCAGCGCCAGCGGGGAGCGGGCCGATCTCGGCGGACTGCTTCCGCTTCTGGCCTGAACCCGCTCCTCATGGCGTCCACGGCCCGAACGATGTGCGACACCTCACTCATGTCCACTCCGGAAAAGTCCGCAGCGCCTTCCCGGCGGCACCGCCGTCAGCGGATGGATCATCGATGCGGCGCTCTGACCTGCTGAAACGGTGACGGTGCTCGGGAAGTGGCGCGAGAGCGGTCCCGGCCCGGCGCGCATCCCCCAATTCGGACCAGTGGTCGACCTCGCCTACACTCGGAGCCGTGCCACGTGGTGACGGACGACTCAACCACGACCTGCTCCCCGGTGAGAAGGGCCCCCAGGACGCGTGCGGCGTCTTCGGTGTCTGGGCTCCGGGTGAAGAGGTCGCGAAACTCACGTACTTCGGGCTGTACGCCCTCCAGCATCGGGGCCAGGAATCCGCGGGTATCGCGGTCAGCAACGGCTCCCAGATCCTCGTCTTCAAGGACATGGGACTGGTTTCCCAGGTCTTCGACGAGACCTCGCTCGGCTCCCTCCAAGGTCATATCGCGGTCGGACACGCCCGCTACTCGACCACCGGCGCCTCCGTGTGGGAGAACGCCCAGCCGACGTTCCGCGCCACCGCGCACGGATCGATCGCTCTCGGCCACAACGGGAACCTGGTCAACACCGCCCGGCTCGCCGAGCTGGTCGCCGACCTGCCGAAGGACACCAACGGGCGCTCCACCCGCGTCGCGGCCACCAACGACACCGACCTGCTCACGGCCCTGCTGGCCGCCCAGGTCGACGCCGACGGCAAGCCACTGACCATCGAGGAGGCGGCCCACACCGTCCTGCCGCAGGTCAAGGGCGCCTTCAGCCTCGTCTTCATGGACGAGCACACCCTCTACGCCGCCCGTGACCCGCAGGGCATCCGCCCGCTGGTCCTGGGCCGCCTGGAGCGCGGCTGGGTCGTCGCCTCGGAGACCGCCGCGCTGGACATCACCGGTGCCAGCTTCGTCCGGGAGATCGAGCCCGGCGAGTTCGTCGCCATCGACGAGAACGGTCTTCGCACGTCCCGATTCGCGGAAGCGAAGCCCAAGGGCTGTGTCTTCGAGTACGTGTACCTGGCCCGCCCGGACACCGACATCGCCGGCCGGAACGTCTACCTCTCCCGCGTCGAGATGGGCCGCCGCCTGGCGAAGGAGGCCCCCGTCGACGCCGACCTCGTCATAGCGACCCCGGAGTCCGGCACCCCCGCCGCCATCGGCTACGCGGAGGCGTCCGGCATCCCCTTCGGCAGCGGCCTGGTGAAGAACGCCTACGTCGGCCGCACCTTCATCCAGCCCTCACAGACCATCCGCCAGATCGGCATCCGCCTGAAGCTGAACCCGCTGAAGGAAGTCATCAAGGGCAAGCGCCTGGTCGTCGTCGACGACTCGATCGTGCGCGGCAACACCCAGCGGGCCCTGGTGCGGATGCTGCGCGAGGCCGGCGCCGCCGAGGTGCACATCCGGATCTCCTCGCCGCCGGTGAAGTGGCCCTGCTTCTTCGGCATCGACTTCGCCACCCGGGCCGAGCTCATCGCCAACGGCATGAGCATCGACGAGATCGGCACCTCGCTGGGCGCCGACTCGCTGGCGTACATCTCCATCGACGGCATGATCGAGGCGACCACCATCGCCAAGCCGAACCTGTGCCGCGCCTGCTTCGACGGTGAGTACCCGATGGAGCTGCCCGACCCCGAGCTGCTCGGCAAGCAGCTGCTGGAGTCCGAGCTGGCCGCCGGGCCGGCCGCCACGGCCGCGGCCGACGCGATCCGCCGCCCGTAAGCACGCACAACGACACGAAGGTTCCCAAGGTCATGTCTTCCGAGACCACTGGCGCCAGCTACGCGAGCGCGGGCGTCGACATCGAGGCGGGCGACCGCGCCGTAGAGCTCATGAAGGAGTGGGTGAAGAAGACCCGCCGCCCCGAGGTGCTCGGCGGCCTCGGCGGCTTCGCCGGCCTCTTCGACGCCTCCGCCCTCAAGCGCTACGAGCGCCCGCTGCTGGCCTCCGCCACGGACGGCGTCGGCACCAAGGTCGACATCGCACGTCGGCTCGGCGTGTACGACACCATCGGCCACGACCTGGTCGCCATGGTCATGGACGACATCGTGGTGTGCGGCGCCGAGCCGCTGTTCATGACCGACTACATCTGCGTCGGCAAGGTGCACCCCGAGCGGGTCGCCGCCATCGTCAAGGGCATCGCCGAGGGCTGTGTCCTGGCCGGCTGCGCGCTGATCGGCGGCGAGACGGCGGAACACCCGGGGCTGCTCGGCGAGGACGACTTCGACGTCGCCGGCGCCGGTACGGGCGTCGTGGAGGCGGACCGGCTGCTCGGCCCGGATCGCATCCGTACGGGTGACGCGGTGATCGCCATGGCGGCTTCCGGGCTTCACTCCAACGGGTACTCCCTGGTCAGGCACGTACTGCTGGACCGGGCCGGTCTGCCGCTGGAGGCGCATGTCGAGGACCTCGGCCGCACCCTCGGCGAGGAGCTGCTGGAGCCGACCAGGATCTATTCGCTGGACTGCCTGGCGCTGATCCGCACCACCGAGGTGCACGCCTTCAGCCACGTCACCGGCGGCGGACTCGCCGCCAACCTGGCGCGGGTGATCCCGGACGGCCTGCACGCCGTGGTCGACCGCTCCACCTGGACCCCGGCCCCCGTCTTCGACCTGGTCGCCAAGACCGGCGACGTCGAGCGGCTGGAGCTGGAGAAGACCCTCAACATGGGCGTGGGCATGATCGCGATCGTGCCCGAGGAGTCGGTCGACGTGGCCCTCGCCACCCTGGCCGACCGCGGGCTCGACGCCTGGGTGGCCGGCGAGATCACCGACCGCGGCGAGCACACCACGGGCGCGGCCCTGGTGGGGGACCACGCGTGAACCACACCCGTGACCGGCACGCTCCGGCAGCCGGCGCCCGGTGGGCGTCGGCGGGCGCACGAAACCCGGTCCGGTGCGTGAGCCCCGGACCGGGTGAGGTGCGATGCCTACGGCACGCAGGAAACGGCTGAGCCGCCGCGGGCGCTATGCGCCGCGACGGTGCTGCCGCGAGGAGTTGTCGTCCTCGTCCTCGTCGTCGTCCTCGTACAACTCGGCGTACCGTGAGTACAGGTCGTCGTCGTGCTCATCGCCCTCGAAACTGTCGCCGTTCGGTGACTGATTCGACGTCGATGCGCCCAGCTCCTCGGCCAGGCGTGAGAGGTCCGTCCCACCGCTGTTGTACTTCAGCTGGCGGGCGACCTTCGTCTGCTTGGCCTTGGCCCGGCCGCGCCCCATGGCTCGACCCCCTCAACGACGGGGCTCAACGGCCCCAGAGTCTGACACGCGTTCATGATCCGAAACGGGCTCTCCGTGGAGAGACCGGTCCGTAGGGCTTCCACGGTACCTGAGCCCGCGCCCATCCGGTACGTCGCCCACTGGACGCGCGTGTGCGCAGGACCGTCGAGGAAGCCTGTCCTTGCTGGTCAATGGCGATTTTAACCACTTATCCGCAGACGACCCGCCGGTGGAAGTGAGAGTTCTCTCCAACTGTCCACCGGCAGGTACCGCGCGGACGCGCGACGTCCGCCGTGCCGTCAGCCCGCGGCCCGGGCGCTCCTGGCTTCCGACATCCGCTGCTCGGCGATCCGGTCGGCGGCCGCGGCCGGCGGAATCCCGTCGTCCTTCGCACGTGCGAATATGGCCAGCGTGGTGTCGAAGATCTCCGACGCCTTCGCCTTGCACCGGTCGAAGTCGAAGCCGTTCAGCTCGTCGGCGACCTGGATGACACCGCCGGCGTTCACCACGTAGTCCGGCGCGTAGAGGATCGAGCGGTCGGCCAGATCCTTCTCGACGCCCGGGTGGGCGAGCTGGTTGTTGGCCGCGCCGCACACCACCTTGGCGGTCAGCACCGGCACGGTGTCGTCGTTCAGGGCGCCGCCGAGCGCACAGGGGGCGTAGACGTCCAGCCCCTCGGTGCGGATCAGCGTGTCGGTGTCGGCCGCCACCTGAACGGCGGGGTGCCTGTCGACGATGCGCCGCACGGCGTCCTGCCGGACGTCCGTGATCACGACCTGGGCGCCCTCCTTGAGCAGGTGCTCGACGAGGTGGTGCCCGACCTTGCCGACGCCCGCGATGCCGACCTTGCGGTCGCGCAGCGACGGGTCGCCCCACAGGTGCTGGGCGGAGGCACGCATGCCCTGGTAGACGCCGAAGGAGGTCAGCACCGAGGAGTCGCCGGCGCCGCCGTTCTCGGGAGAGCGGCCGGTGGTCCAGCGGCACTCGCGCGCCACGACGTCCATGTCGGCCACGTACGTGCCGACGTCGCAGGCGGTGACGTAACGCCCGCCGAGCGAGGCCACGAACCGTCCGTAGGCGAGCAGCAGTTCCTCGGTCTTGATCTGCTCCGGGTCACCGATGATCACGGCCTTGCCGCCGCCGTGACGGAGGCCGGCCATGGCGTTCTTGTACGACATGCCGCGCGCGAGGTTCAGCGCGTCGGCGACGGCCTGCTCCTCGTTCGCGTACGGATAGAAGCGCGTACCGCCGAGCGCGGGGCCCAGGGCGGTGGAATGGATGGCGATGACGGCCTTGAGGCCGCTGGCGCGGTCCTGACAGAGCACGACTTGCTCATGACCCCCCTGCTCCGAGTGGAACAGGGTGTGCAGGACGCCGTTGGTCACGTCGGTCACGGTGGTGACTCCCGGGGAAGTAGCGGCGAGCGGGGACTGGCCCTCCGAAGACCCCCGCGCGTTGTGGTGGCGGAGGCGGGAGGAGGGGTGGTGTGCGGCGGCCGGTGGGCCGCTCAGCAGGAGATTAGACCCTGACCCCGCCTTCCATGACCCTGGTGGTGGGGATCACCCTCCCCCGGAGTACGCCGCCACCCGGGCGTGGGACGATTTGCAGTGGTTTTCCGTCCACCCGGGTGCGGGCCGGGCGGGTTTCGGGTCCGGTCCGGTGGGGAGGGAGCAGGCGTGCCCAAGGTGTCCTCCGTGGTCGTTCCGTACGCGACCTACTTGCGCGTCTACGAGCCGCTGGCCGCCTTTCCGGAGCCGGAGCGCAGCCACTGGGCGCGCTATGCCCGCCGCCCCGACCGCCCCTCCTACCAGGACGAACTGCGCCGCTCGCTGGCCGACCTGCTGCCCACTCCGCCGGTGCCGGTTCCGGTGCACGAGAGCGCGGACGCGTTCGTGCTCGACGTCGACGGGGTGGTCTGCGTCTGCCCCTGGCGCACCCGGCTGCGCGGCTGGCAGGCCCTGGGCGACCTCGCCGAGGAGTTCCCGGTGGCCGTGCTGGACGCGGTCCTGCCGCCGGTGGTGCGCCGCCAGGCCACCCAGGACTACGAGCGCTGGCTGGCCGACAACCCCGACGCCCGCCCCTGGATCCGCACCGCGACCTGGCAGGTGCCGCTGAACTGGTTCGTGCTGGTCTCGGACGAGGAACGGGAGTACGTCAAGGGCTCCGGTGAGGCCGGGGACCCCGGCTTCGGCGGCGACGTGCCGGCGCTGCGCTACCGGACACCGATGGTGCAGGCGCGGCGGCGGGTGGCGCGCGGGCTGCGGGCGCTCAAGGACGCCATCGACGAGGGGCCGCTGATCGACGGCCTGGTGGACGTCGGACGCTGGCTGGAGGAGTTCCATCCGCGCTCGCTGGTGGAGCTGGACTACGGCGGGCTGGTGCACGCGCTGCCGGCCGGCGAGCTGGAGGGCGACCACTCGGCCGCCGATGTGGCCGAGGGCATCGAGGCGCTGCGCCAGGGCGACGGGGCGGCCGCGGGAGAGGCGTACGGGCGGCTCGTGGAGCGCTGGCGGGCGGTGCGCGACCGGCGCTCCGCGAACTGACGCCGCGCCAGGACCGACCGACCCCGCGCGAGCCCGTGTCCGGGGTGACGCAGATCACGGTTGAACAGGTTGTGAACGGCGTACGGTCGAGGGCGTTTCCGGGAGTTGACGGGACGTAGGTTCCGATCCGGGCGTTTGCATCAAGCGTGACGGACGGCACTTACCCGACCCTTGCGCCGCTTGCCTCTCCTCGTGCCAAAATAGGACAAGGAGTCCGGGGAGGGCTCCATCCGTCCAACTGTGCTCCACTGTGGGCGGAATCTCCGCATTGCACTCTATGGGGGGTCTGGCGACTCCTGATCGTGCTGTGACTGATCGTCACAGTGGCGTGACTGTCCGCTATGGCATGGTCCATCGGCTTCCGTCGCTGATGAACACCTGGGAGGGCAATTCCATCGGTTTGGCCGACGCGGCTGGACAGATGGTGTAGTTGTAGTGCCGAGGACAAGCCGTTCGTCCTATAACCGACTCGACTCGCGTCCGCCATTTCGGGCAACGCGGGTCAAGGTGCAGAATTTAGAGGAAAGAACCGAGAAGGTTCGGTTCTCCCGAGGAGGCCGCTCATGACCGCTCGCACCCCTGATGCCGAGCCGCTGCTGACCCCGGCTGAGGTCGCCACCATGTTCCGCGTCGACCCCAAGACGGTCACGCGCTGGGCGAAGGCCGGCAAGCTCACGTCGATCCGCACGCTCGGCGGGCACCGCCGATACCGCGAGGCTGAGGTCCGCGCACTGCTCGCGGGTATTCCGCAGCAGCGCAGCGAGGCCTGAACAACCGAATAACCGGACGAACCGGCTGGTCCCCCACTGGCCGAGGCGCCCGGAGCCACAGCTCCAAGCGACGGGGGTCCTGCCCCAACAGGCCCCACGCCCAAGCCGTCAGAGCTCCGTAGGCAAGTGAACAAGGGTGCGTCGTCGATCGCGCTGGACTCCGCCGGGTCCAGCGCGATCTTTTTTGTGTGTCTTCCGGAGCCCGAGGGGTGGCTCTGTGAGCGGGCTTGTCGGAGTCTGGGGAGGCTCGGCGGATCATCTGTGGAGCAACACGCAGGGCGGTACAATTGCACATATTAAATTGACCCTGTGTAGGGCGGGTGTAAGTACCGCACTTTTAGAAACTCATTCGGTGACACCCGTCACATGCCGAGGCGCTTGTTGTCGGCCCCGCCTCTGCGCTAGTGGAGGCTCCGGTTCCATCGCCCCATGCCTGCAAGGGAGTTCGGGATTCGAGGTGCGCCCCGGCGCGGCTCACGCCGTCGAGGGGCTGTCGTCCTCCACCGGCCCCTCCGGGGCGCCGGAGGCCGTCCGAGGGGCGCCGGCCATCTCCAGTCGCAGCAGATGGTGGCAGACGGCGCAGCGACGGGTGAGGTGGCGGTACGACGAGGCTGCCGCGAGGTGTGCGCGGAGCAGCGCCCGCGTCTCGTGCCTGGCCGATGCCGCCATACGCCACCTCCAGTGGGCCGCGGGGGAGCGGAGCCTGCTCCCTGGGTACCGAGGGAATGTGACGCCGTCAAGACGCGGCGGCGCGCCACAGGCCGCCACAGGGCCCCTCCGCGCCTCCGGAAGGGGCCGCGCGGACGGGGTGCGCGAACGCACGAGAAGAGGGCCCGTCCCCCCCTCGGGGGACGGGCCCTCTTGACAAAGCGGTCCTGACGGGATTTGAACCCGCGGCCTCCACCTTGACAGGGTGGCGAGCACTCCAAACTGCTCCACAGGACCTCGTTTTGCGGCGCCATTCGTGCGTTGCGCTGCGAGAAGAGACTGTACAGGAGTGGGGGCCCGGGGTCGAACTCACTTAGCTTGAATTTAAAGGTTCCCCCTCGGCCTTCAAGGTCGGGGGGTGTCTTGTTTGTGGGGGTGTTTGCCGACGGGGTGGCGGGGTGCGGGGC
>NZ_JBIAXS010000040.1:63736-64580 GCF_042896885.1 Streptomyces sp. NPDC001231 | reverse complement strand
CTTTTTATACTCCACATCGTGGCGGGTTGTTTGGCGCCGGTGGGGGGGGGGGGGGGGGGGGGGGGGGTTTTTTGGGGGGGGGGGGGGGGGGGGGGGGGGGGGGGGCCGGGGCCCCCCCCACCCCCGCTCCGGACTGAACGGCCTCGTCCTCGGACGCCGGACGGGCCGGCGGGCGTGGGACGGGCCCGTCAGGCGAGCTGCTTCTCGACGGCCGCGACCAGTTCGGCGGCCTCGGGGCCGGTCTGCGGGGAGAACCGGGCGACGACCTTGCCGTCCCGGCCGACCAGGAACTTCTCGAAGTTCCAGCGGATGTCCCCGCTGTGGCCCTCGGCGTCGGCGAAGCCGGTCAGACGCTCGTAGAGCGCGTGCCGCCCCTCCCCGTTCACCTCGACCTTCTCGGTCATGGGGAAGGTGACGCCGTACGTGGCGGAACAGAACTCGGCGATCTCCTCGGCGCTGCCCGGCTCCTGCCCCATGAACTGGTTGCACGGAACCCCGAGCACGGTGAAGCCCTGCCCGGCGTACCGCTCGTGCAGTTGTTCGAGCCCGGCGTACTGCGGGGTGAGCCCGCACTTGGACGCCACGTTCACGATGAGCACGACCTGCCCCGCGTACTGCCCGAGGCCGGCCGGCCCGCCCTGGAGAGCGCCGATCTCCACGGCCAGGGGGGAGTCCGGGGCGATGGCGCCGTTGCTGTCTGAAGTGGTCATGAGCGGATGCTAGCCGCGAGGGGGCGGCACTGCCGAGCGTCGGTCCCCTTGCCCCGGGGGCGTCCCCGCGGCGGAATCTGCGGCGGTCCTCGCGTTCGTCCGCGCGCCGGTTCCTGTGCTTGTCCCCGCGCCGG